>JBEVLV010000111.1:0-7008 GCA_040508955.1 Sphingomonas sp.
TCGGACGCGCGAAATAGACTTCCTGGTCGCGGCCGTTGATCGTGATCTTGCCCGAGCCGGGCTTGATCCAGACGCGGGCAACGGCGTCCTTGCGGCGGCCGGTCGCATAGGCGCGGCCATAGGCGTCGAGTTCCTGCTGGCGCAGCGGCATGGTCGACACGACCGGCGCTGCCGGCGCGTTCAGATACTCGTCGGCGCTGGCGGGGACGCCCGCAGGCGCTTCACCGGCGGCAATGGCGCCGAGATCGGAAAGGGACTGGCGGTTGTCGGACATTATGCGCCCACCTTGTTCTTGCGGTTCATCGACGCGATGTCGAGGACTTCGGGGTTCTGCGCCGCGTGCGGATGCTCGGTGCCGGCGAAGATGCGCAGGTTGCGCATCTGCTGACGGCCGAGCGGGCCGCGCGGGATCATGCGCTCAACGGCCTTTTCGAGCACGCGCTCCGGGAAACGACCCTCGAGCACCTTGGCTGCGGTCACTTCCTTGATGCCGCCGGCATAGCCGGTGTGCTTGTAATAGACCTTCTGGCCCAGCTTCTTGCCGGTGAAGCGGATCTTGTCGGCGTTGATCACGACGACATTGTCGCCGCAATCGACGTGCGGGGTGAAGCTCGTCTTGTGCTTGCCGCGCAGCACGTTGGCGATGATCGTCGCCGCGCGACCGACCACCAGGCCGTCGGCATCGACGATATGCCACTTCTTCTCCACTTCAGCCGGCTTTACCGACTTGGTGGTCTTCATCAGCGCCTTCATGGGGCCGGACCTTTCGTTTGAAACGCAAGCGCGCCGACCTTTCGGCCAGCGCGGTTGACGGCTCTCTGACGATTCGTGCGGCAAAAGTCAAGAAATGCGCGGGTTTGCTGACGGGTAGTATACTACCGCTCGATTGTGGGGCGGTGTCAGGCAGTCGCAAGGCGCGTCAGCCGGTCTCGCTCGCGATCCAGCCGGTGACCCTTTCGCCCACCGCGACGGGCCAGCTCTCGATCACCGGCATCTCGTAGGAATGCAGCGCGGCGATCCGGTCGCCCAGCCGGCGGGCGAGGATCGGCGTGGTCTTGAACAGCGCGGGCACTTCCTCGCCCCGCTCGATGCTGCCGTTCCAGCGATAGAGCGAACGGCACGGCGCCAGAATATTGACGCAGGCGGCGAGGCGTTCCGCGAGCACCGTTTCCGCAATCCGCTCCGCTTCGGCGCGATCCGCGAAGGTCGCATGAAGCAGGGCGATGTCGCTCACCTGCCGCGGCCGATCGCGTGGGCGCCCCAGGTGGTGGCGAGGACCAGCAGCGCCCCGGTCAGCTGATGGAGCGCCGCAAGGGGCAGCGCAACGCCACTCATCACGGTGGCGATGCCGAGCAGGATCTGGATGCCGAACGCGGTATGGATCGCGATCGAGGCGGGACGATCGTTTGCGGCCCGGGCCTTGCGCGCGAGCAGGATCAACGCGGTGACCGCGACCCAGGCCCACCAGCGATGGACGAAATGGACGATCGCCGGATCGTTGAACAGCGCATAGCCGAAGCTCTCGCCGCTCTGGCTCGCACCTGGAAAGAAGCGGCCGTTCATCAGCGGCCATTCGTCGGTGACGAGGCCGGCGTTGAGCCCGGCGACAAGCGCGCCGAACATGAGCTGGATGAACAAGACGACCAATGTCGCCGCGCCGAGCGGCCGGAGCCGGGCGGGGCGCTCCCCGGGATGCCGGGCCAGTGCCAGCAGGTCGAGCGCGGTCCAGACGATGCCCGCAAGCGTGAAGAGCGCCACCAGCAGGTGCGTCGCAAGGCGGATATGGCTGACGTCGGTGCGCACGCTCAGGCCGGATTCGACCATCCACCAGCCGACCGCGCCCTGCAGCCCGCCCAGCGCGAGCAACGCGACGAGCCGCGGACCATAGCCGCGCGGGATGCGGCGGCGTATCGCGAACCAGATCAGCGGCAACGCAAAGGCCAGCCCGATAACGCGGCCGAGCAGGCGGTGGAGATATTCCCAGAAGAAGATCGCCTTGAAGCCCGCAAGGGTCATGCCCTGGTTGAGCTGCTGATATTCGGGGATGCGCTTGTAGGCGGCGAACTCGGCCTGCCACTGCGCATCGTTGAGCGGCGGGATCACGCCGGAGATCGGCTTCCATTCGGTGATCGACAGGCCGGATTCGGTCAGGCGCGTGATGCCGCCGATGACGACCATGAGGATGATCAACGCCGCAACCGCGAACAGCCAGTTGGCGAGCGCGCGGGGACGGGCGGTAGTCGGAAGGGCAGTCATCTGAAGCATGCGGCGTATCTAGCCACGACGCGCCCGAAAGGCGAATCCCGCCTGCATCGAGCGCCGGCTGCGAGCACATATCGACCGCTTCCGCGCTCGGCACGGAATGGACGGTCGCATCGATTTTCCTCGGGAATGGCGGCGATCGATCTCGGTCGGCTCCGGCACCGACCGATGGGATCAATCGACGTTGCGTTGCCTCCACGGCTCGCGGACGACTGCACCGCTGAGAATGCGTGTGCGATAGGCCTGGGCGATAACCGCAGCGTCGTCCGCGTTCATGAAGACGACGCGGGTCCCCTTGGGCATCAACGGCTCGATCGCACTGATCGCGGCCTTATGCTTGGCCGACATCGCGATGACGGCGTCGACAGGTGCATCGATGTTCAGCGCGCGCGACATGAAACATCCCTCGATGCGATCGAACCGATTCGTGCGGTGGCATCGAAAAGCGAGATCGTGGGCTGGTTGCCGCGCACCGTGTCGTCGCGAAAAGGCGCACCTGACAATGCGACGATGATAGGCGCCACAGAAAGTTTTTCAGAAATTTCAAAGGATCGAGGCATGCAATGCTCCGCTTCAGAGCGGGAGCACAAACATCTCTCAGCTGCACCGTGCTCGAGACAAAGCGGTGCGGTAGCGATCATATAGGGTGTCGCGCGGATTTCGCCACTCGCGAGAGTCCGCGCGGCCTTACGATCAGGTGCGACGCCAATAGGCGATGAAGCCATCCCGGACAAAGACCTGGCTTTCGCTCCTGAGCCCGAGCTTTTCCATCTCCGCGTTCAACGCACCCTGCATTTCGGCCATCGTTTGGTTGACCATGTCGCTGTCTCCCGTCGGCAGCACGCCGGCAACTTCGCAGAGCGTGGCGCCGCAGATGACCCGAACCAGGCGCTTCATGCGATCGGCGTGCGCGAGCCTGGCGTAGCGTGCGCGGAGAGACTGTTCGCGCGGTGTGGCCCATGCGGCGTCGCGCGTTTCGTCGCGTAGCTGTGCATAAAGATTGCGCGCGTCGGTCGCGGCGGCCGGAAAGACGATGTTGAATTCGGCGTCACCGGTCGCTTGCCGGGGCACCGATGTGAGGCCGGGGATCATGGCGAATGCGGCGATGCCGCCGAGCAAGGCGAAACCCATCAGGAAAGCTCCTTTGATCTGCAGGCCGCGAGCGCTGGTCGCCGCGGCTTCCGGCTTCAGACCTGCCGCGCTCCCGGTCGTGCTCGCCACCCCGATTTGCTTGTCCCGATTTTCTTGGGCCAGGAGCAGCCGTGCCAGCTCGCGGCTGCTGCCGGCGCCGGTCTTGCGTCGCGCCTCACGCAGGCGTTCGTTGACCGAGGTCACCGATCGTCCGGTCAATTGTGCGATGCTCTTGGCGGTATGGCCTTGCGCCAGCAGGGCGAGCGCCGCGCGCTCGCCCTGGTTCAGCGCGGACAGATCCGTGTCAGGCACGCGCCCCATCGGTGGCGACGGCTTCGTTGTAACGGAGTGCCCGCAGCACCGTGTCGGCGATGTTCTCGGCGTTCAGGCCGGCCTCGGCATATTGCAGCTCGGGCTTGTCCTGGTCCTGGAAGACATCCGGCAGGCGCATCGTGCGCAGCTTGAGGCCGGCGTCGATCAGGCCCTGGTCGCTCGCCATGGTGAGGACATGCGCACCGAGACCGCCGATCGAGGCTTCCTCGACCGTCACCGCGACTTCGTGCGTGGTCAGCAGGCGGCGGATCAGTTCCTCGTCGAGCGGCTTGGCGAAGCGCAGGTCGGCCACGGTCGTCGACAGCCCCTTGGCCTCGAGCATGTCGGCGGCCTTGAGTGCTTCCACCAGCCGGGTGCCCAAGGACAGGATTGCCACCGTCTTCCCTTCGCGTACCACCCGGCCCTTGCCGATCTCGAGCCGCTGCGGAACCTCCGGCAGCGCCACGCCCACGCCGCTTCCGCGCGGATAGCGCACCGCGATCGGGCCGTCGTCATGGAGCGCCGCAGTGTGCGTCATATGGACTAGCTCGGCCTCGTCGGCGGCGGCCATCACAATAAAATTGGGCAGCGTCGCCAGATAGGTGACGTCGAAGCTGCCGGCATGGGTTGCGCCATCGGCGCCGACCAGCCCGGCACGGTCGATTGCGAAGCGGACCGGCAGGTTCTGGATCGCGACGTCGTGGACGACCTGGTCGTATGCGCGCTGGAGGAAGGTCGAATAGATGGCGCAGAACGGGCGCATGCCTTGCGCGGCGAGGCCGGCGGCGAAGGTGACCGCGTGCTGCTCGGCGATGCCGACATCGAAGGTGCGGTCCGGAAATGCCTTGGCGAAGCGGTCGATCCCGGTGCCGCCGGGCATCGCCGCGGTGATCGCGACGATCCGGGGATCGCTCTCGGCGTCCCTGATCAGCTGATCGGCGAAGACGTTCTGATAAGCGGGCGGGCCCGGCGGCGCCTTGGCCTGGGCGCCGGTGATCACGTCGAACTTCTGGACGCCGTGATATTTGTCCGCGGCGGCCTCGGCCGGGGCATAGCCCTTGCCCTTCTTGGTCACGACATGGACCAGGATCGGGCCTTCCTCGCTGTCGCGGACATTCTCCAGCACCGGGATCAGATGGTCGAGATTGTGGCCGTCGATCGGGCCGACATAATAGAAGCCGAGCTCCTCGAAGAGCGTGCCGCCGGTCGCCATGCCGCGGGCGAACTCCTCGGCCTTGCCCGCCACCGAGGTGAGGCGGCGCGAGAGTTTCCGCGTCACGCGCTTGGCCAGGTTGCGCAGGCCCATATATTCGGACGAGGAGATCAGCCGCGCGAGATAGGCCGAGAGGCCGCCCACCGGCGGCGCGATCGACATGTCATTGTCGTTTAGGATCACGACGAGGCGATTGCCGGCGGCCTCGGCATTGTTCATCGCTTCATAGGCCATGCCGGCGCTCATCGCGCCGTCGCCGATCACCGCGATGGCCTTGCCCGGCTTGCCGGCGAGCTTGTTGGCGATGGCGAAACCCAAGGCGGCCGAGATCGAGGTGGACGAATGCGCCGCGCCGAACGGATCGTACTCGCTCTCGCTGCGCTTGGTGAAGCCGCTAAGGCCGCCGCCCTGGCGCAATGTGCGGATGCGGTCGCGCCGGCCGGTGAGGATCTTGTGCGGATAGCATTGATGGCCGACGTCCCAGATCAGCCGATCCGCGGGCGTATCGAAGACGTAATGAATCGCAGTCGTCAACTCGACCACGCCAAGGCCCGAGCCAAGATGGCCGCCGGTCGTGCCGACGGCGCTGATCGTTTCGGCACGCAGCTCGTCGGCGAGTTGCCGGAGCTGTTGCGGCTTGAGCTTGCGAAGGTCTTCGGGCGTGTCGACCGTGTCGAGCAACGGCGTCTTGGGTAGATCGGCCATAGCGCCTGTTAACCCAGTGCGACGCGCAAGTCGAACGGTCAAATCCGGGTTTTTACATGCACTTCCGGTGCAGAAGGCGCCGGTTCACTCGCAGTCGGAGCACTTGCCGCGGACCTCGATCACCGGGCGAACCGGCGAGAATCCGGCGCTTTTTGCGGCCGAACGGACCGTCTTGGTGATCGAATCGTCGTCGATATGCGTGGTCTGGCCACAAGAGTCGCAGACCAGGAAGATGCAGTCGTGCAGGCAGTCGGGATGCGTGTTCGCCATATAGGCGTTGGCGCTCTCCACCCGGCGGGCCAGGTTCGATCCGACGAACAGGTCGAGGATGCGATAGACGCTGTTGGCGGCGACTCGGCGCCCTTCAGCCTTGGAGACCGCCTCGGCAATGTCATAGGCAGAGGCGGGCTTGTCGAATCCTGCCAGCGCCTCGAACACGCGCTCGCGCATCGCTGTCCATTGCTCGCCGGACTTCTCCAGCGTGGATTGGGCGACACGAGTCAGGTCGTTGCCGCTATGCTCATGATGGTCGTGCGCATGCATGTTGTTGATTTAGGCCCGGAGGTGCCTCCGGACAAGGCAGGTCAATACGTAGCGCGACGATTGAGGTCGTGGCCCAGCGCTACGAGCGAAACACCGATCAGAGTCCAGAAGATCTCGAACCCGCCATGCGGCAGCGACAGCGCCCCTGCCATGATGCCGAGCCCGAACGCGCCGACCACTGCGGGCATCATATAGCCGTGGGTGGTGATGCCGCGGCCGAGCGCGATCACGCCCATGCCGATCGCCAGCGTCAGCCCGACCTCGTGGATCGCGGGATTGAGCAGGCCGCCGGCAGAGGAAATCACGGTCAGCAGAATGGTGGTCGCGACGCAGTGAACCAGGCACAATCCGCTGATTCCCATCGCGATTCGATCGATACGCGAATCGATGCCGTCCCAGAAACGGGCGATGGGGAGACTCAACAACATCGCCGCCATATAGACCCGCAAAGGTAAAGGTACAACATATCATCCGCGGCTTGTTGCAGCATTGTTTCAGGCGAACAGGCCGTGACTGCGTGCCCAGGCATGGAACAGCTCGGGCCAGGCGGCGGCGGGCTTCCCGGCCGCCCCGCGCAGGCCGAAGCCGTGGCCGCCGGCTTCGAAGATATGCGTTTCGACCGGGATGCCGGCCTTTTTGAGCGCGGCGCGCAGGACGAGCGTGTTCTCGACAGGCACGGTAGCATCGTCCTCGGCATGCATCAGGAAGCAGGGCGGGGTGGCGCCGCGCACCTGACGATCGGGCGAATGCTCGGCCTCGAGCGCCGCGTCGCGCGCGCTGCCGATCAGCTTGTCGCGCGAGCCCCTGTGGGCGAAGGCCGGGTCCATCGTGATCACCGGATA
>JBEVLV010000112.1:0-11783 GCA_040508955.1 Sphingomonas sp.
ACCCTCCCCCATCGAGGGGGAGGGCTTAGACTCCCCCTATTTCAGCTTCGCCTTCCGCACCCCCAGGTCCGCCGGGATCGTCGGCAGGTATTTCGGCGCCACTCGCGCATGGGACGCCTGCTCATAGGCATAGCCCGCGTTCAGCAGCAGTCCGTCCGAATAGGCGGTGCCGATGAACGACAGCCCCGCGGGCAGCCCGTTCACCAGTCCCATCGGCACGGTGAGGTGCGGATAGCCCGATACCGCCGGCAGCTCGCTGGCCGAGGGGCCGGTGAACTGGTCGCCATGCGCCGGGTCGCTCAGCCAGGGCGTGCCATAGGTCGGCGTCACCAGGATCTGCGCGTTCGCCTCCTTCAGCATCCAGTCGATCCCCTCGACGCTCGCCAGCCGCAGCGACTTGGCGCGGGCCTGGGTATATTCGGGATCGCTCAGCCCCTTGGTCTTCTCGGCCTTGATAAAGGTCTCCTGGCCGAAAAAGGGCATCTCGGCCTCCTTGTTCGCGTCGTTGAACGCGATCAGGTCGGCCAGCGAGCGCGCCTTCACCCCCGGCGCCGGCGTCGAGGCGAGGTACATCGCCATGTCCGCCTTGAGCTCGGTGTAGAGCACCAGCGATTCCGCCTCGCCGATCCCGGCGAGCTTGGGCATCTTCACCTCGACCAGCGTCGCGCCCGCCGCGCGCAGCTCGTCCAGCGCCTTGTCGAAGCGCGCCGCCAGATCGTCGGCCATCTCCGGCTTCCAATAGCCGATCCGCACGCCCTTCAGCGCATCCGCCGAGAGCCCGACGGCATAGTCCTTGCGGTATTTGTCCGCGCCCTTGGTCGCCGGGTCGGCGGGATCGTCTCCGATCATGCCCGAGAAGAGGATCGCGACGTCCTTCACGCTGCGGCCCATCGGCCCCGGCGTGTCCTGGCTATGGCTGATCGGCACGACATGGGTGCGGCTCACCAGGCCCAGCGTCGGCTTGAGCCCGGCCAGTCCGTTCATCGCCGAGGGGCATACCACCGAGCCGTCGGTCTCGGTGCCCACCGCCACCGCCGCCAGGCTGGCGGCCACCGCCGCGCCCGATCCGCTCGACGATCCGCAGGAGGAGCGATCGAGCGCATAGGGATTGCGCACCAGCCCGCCCATGGCGCTCCAGCCGCTCATCGAATTGTTCGAGCGGATGTTCGCCCATTCGCTGAGGTTGGTCTTGCCCAGGATCACCGCGCCCTGCGCGCGCAGCAGCGCCACCACCGGCGCGTCGCGCTTGGTATCGTTCGCGGCCAGCGCCAGGCTGCCCGCGGTGGTCGGCTGGTCGCGCGTCTCGATATTGTCCTTGATCAGCACGGGCACCCCGTCGAGCGGCCCGATCAGCTTGCCGGCCTTGCGCCGCGCGTCGCTCTCCTGCGCCTGCTTGATCGCATAGGGGCTCACCGCGATCACCGAGCGCAGGGTCGGGCCGCGGCGATCCATCGCGGTGATGCGGGCGAGATAGGCCTGGGTCAGGCTGACGCTGCTCGCCTTGCCCGATGCCATCTCGGCCTGGAGCGCATCGATCGACGTTTCGTCCACCACGGTGCGCATCTGCGCTGCCGCGGGCGTCGCTGCTGCCAGCGCCATCGCCAATGCCACAAGACCCGTCCGCATGCTTGCCCCCCAATTGGTTAGGCGGGCAACCTAGCGCGGTCCGCTACAGCCGCAAGCCGAAGCGCGGCCCCGCCCAGATCATCAACGCATAGAGCGCCACCGTCAGCGTGCAGCCCAGCCCCAGCGCGATCCAGAACGGCACCCCGGCGCGCAGCAGCGCGGGAATCGCCAGGAACATCGGCAGCGAGGGCAGCACGTACCAGAAGGTCGCGCCGGCATGCGCGGCCATGTTCTCGGTGTCGGGCCGGTCGTGCCACAGCCAGATCATCCCCAGCACCGATACCAGAGGCAGCGACGCGACCAGCGCGCCCAGCCCCGGATTGCGCTTGGCGAGTTCGGAGACGATGGCGATGATCGCGCCGGACAATGCGGCCTTGGCGACGAGATAGAGCATCGCGCCGGGATGGCACGAAACGCGCGGCGCCGAAACTCCGCAAGATCGGTCGGGCGAAGCGGTGGGCGGGCGGTCTAACCGGCGCTCGCCACGGAGGATGCGGATGACGAATGCGGCGCTCGACCAGTACCACGCCCGGATGCAGCGGGTGCTCGATCACATCGATCGGCACCTGGAGGACGATCTCGGCCTCGACGTGCTGAGCGGTATCGCCGCCTTTTCGAAGCATCATTTCCACCGGCAGTTCAGCGCGCTTTTCGGCGTCTCGGTGCATCGCTACGTCCAGCTCGTCCGCATGAAGCGGGCCTCGTATCGGCTGGCCTACCGCACCGGCGAGGCGATCACCGATATCGCGCTGGATGCCGGCTACGAAGCCCCGGAGGCCTTTGCCCGCGCGTTTCGCCAGCGCTTCGGGCAGGCGCCCTCGGACTTCCGGAAATCGCCCGACTGGGAACCGTGGCTCCTGGCCCTAGGGCCGCTCACCGAAGCAAGGACCCGGCACATGCAGACCCAATTCGCGCTCGACTCCGTCGAGATCGTCGACTTCCCCGCCACGCCCGTCGCGGTGATGGAGCATCGCGGCGATCCCGCCCGGATCGGCGACACGATCCAGCGCTTCATCGCCTGGCGCAGGACCACCGATCTCCGCCCCGCGACCAGCGCGACCTTCAACGTCTTCCATTCGAACCCGCGGATGACGCCGGCGGCCGCGTTTCACCTCGATCTCTGTGTCGCCACCGATCGCGTGTTTCCGGCGGGGCAGGGCGTGGAAACCGGCCTTATCCCCGCGGGCCGCTGCGCGATGCTCCGCATCACCGGATCGAGCGACGATCTCGAGCCCGCCGCGCTCTTCCTCTACCGCGAATGGCTGCCCGCCAGCGGCGAGGAGCCGCGCGATTTCCCGCTCTTCTGCCGTCGCGTCCGCTTCTTCCCCGACGTGCCCGAGCACGAAGCGGTCACCGAACTCTATCTGCCGCTGGAGTGATCCGCGCGCGGGCGGCGTGTCACGAATCCTCCTGGATGCGCCTGGCCCAGGATTGCGCGGCGGCGGCCTTGGCGGCGGCCTCGGCCTGCTCGCGCTCCTGTTCCTCGAGCAGGGCTCGCTGGCGCGCGGACATGCGCGAGCGCTTCCAGTCGCTGCGGGCACGGAAGGCGCAGGTCGCGCCCACCAGCGAGGTGGCCCCGAGATAGATGCCGACATCCTTCAGCGGCGCGATCGCGCTCAGCCACAGCATCAGTGCGAACAGTCCGAGCAACACCAGCGTGAAGCCCGCAAAGGTCATCGCTTCGCGAAGGTCTGCCTTGCGGCGCCTGTCCGCCGGGTTGGTTTGCATTGGAGCAGCCTTCTGGTTGGGGCGGGAATTCGAGCGTCCTGGGTCGAATACATAAGGAAATGTCGGTTACGTAACGATACGAGCGACAATATTATCATAGGGTAAAGTGGTGCCGGAGGTGCTGGGGCACGGCGCAATTTTTGGCGCGCCGAAGCTTCCGGCCGGCCATTCGGAAGGTGCCCCGCACACAAGCCCTGGTATCGCGCGATTCCTCCCCGGAAATTTATTTGCAGTTCGCCGTTCGTTCCCTTGCCTTTCCGGAACCCCAGGGAAGTCCGTGCGTCGCTGCACCGCACCCCCTTCCGAGGTGCCACGAAACGAGTCATTTTAGCGACGAGTCGTTGACGTAATTAACCATTTACCGTCTTGCCCTCGGACTCATTTGGGCACAATCTGTAGTGGTTGCACTAGGGGGCAAGCTCAAGCACTGGTAGAACCAGCGCCGCATCACCATATGCGGATCAGGTCCTGCTGTGCCCGGGCTCCAGCGCAGCGGACACTTTTTGTTCTCGCGCAAGGACGCGCCGATGCTACCATCGGACATATGCCCCCGAGTCGGTTTTTGGCCTCCCCGCAGGGGCGGCGCGTAGAGATATTTCAGGGGTCGAAGGCATGGAATTCAAGGACACGGAAAGCAGCGTGAACGAGACCGTCACCGACACCGCCACCATCGCCAAGACGGCGATGGACAATGTGGCCAAGCAGATCGCCAAGGCGGCCGAGGACGCCTCGACGCCGCGCAAGGCGAGCGAGCGCGACAGCCGCTCGGTCAATCCGCGGCCCTATCCGGTCGAGGTCGATCATTCGCGCGACGCGCTGCTGACGGAGTTCGGCAAGGATACGCTGCGCGACCGCTATCTGCTGCCGGGCGAGACCTTCCAGGACCTGTTCGTCCGCGTCGCCTCGGCCTATGCCGATGACGGCGCGCACGCCCAGCGCCTGTACGACTATATCTCGAAGCTGTGGTTCATGCCCGCCACGCCGGTCCTGTCGAACGGCGGCACCGGGCGCGGCCTGCCGATCTCCTGCTTCCTCAATTCGGTGCCGGACAGCCTGAACGGCATCGTCGACACCTGGAACGAGAATGTCTGGCTCGCCTCGCGCGGCGGCGGCATCGGCACCTATTGGGGCAATGTCCGCGGCATCGGCGAGCCGGTCGGCCTCAACGGCAAGACCTCGGGCATCATCCCGTTCGTGCGCGTGATGGATTCGCTGACCCTCGCCATCTCGCAGGGGTCGCTGCGCCGCGGTTCGGCCGCCTGCTATCTCGACATCTCGCACCCGGAGATCGAGGAGTTCCTCGAGATCCGCAAGCCGTCGGGCGACTTCAACCGCAAGGCGCTGAACCTCCACCACGGCGTGCTCATCCCCGACGCGTTCATGGAAGCCGTGCGCGCCGGCGAGGAATGGGTGCTCAAGTCGCCCAAGGACGGCTCGGAGCGCGGCAAGGTCGATGCGCGCGCGCTGTTCCAGAAGCTGGTCGAGACCCGCCTCGCCACCGGCGAACCGTACATCGTCTTCGCCGATCACGTGAACTCGACGATGCCCAAGCATCATCGCGATCTGGGGCTCAAGGTCTCGACCTCGAACCTCTGCTCGGAGATCACGCTCCCCACCGGCAAGGACCATCTCGGCAACGAGCGTACCGCGGTCTGCTGCCTGTCCTCGCTCAACATCGAGACCTGGGACCAGTGGAAGGGCGAGAAGGGCTTTATCGAGGACGTGATGCGCTTCCTCGACAACGTCCTGCAGGACTATATCGACCGCGCCGAGCCGGGCATGGAAAAGGCGGCCTATTCGGCCAGCCGCGAGCGTTCGGTCGGCCTCGGCGTGATGGGCTATCACTCGTTCCTCCAGGCGCGCGGCCTGCCGTTCGAGGGCGCGATGGCCAAGTCGTGGAACCTCAAGATCTTCAAGCACATCCGCGCCCAGGTCGATCAGGCGTCGATGGCGCTGGCGGTCGAGCGCGGCCCGTGCCCCGACGCGGCCGAGATGGGCGTGATGGAGCGCTTCAGCTGCAAGATGGCGATCGCGCCGACCGCGTCGATCTCGATCATCTGCGGCGGCACCTCGGCCTGCATCGAGCCGATCCCGGCCAACATCTACACCCACAAGACCCTGTCGGGCTCCTTCTCGGTCAAGAATCCGTATCTCGAGAAGCTGCTGATCGAGAAGTCGAAGAATTCGGACAATGTCTGGAACTCGATCCTCGAGCAGGGCGGCTCGGTCCAGCATCTCGATTTCCTCAGCCAAGAGGAGAAGGACTGCTACAAGACCAGCTTCGAGATCGACCAGCGCTGGATCCTCGAGCTGGCCGGCGATCGCACGCCCTATATCGACCAGGCGCAGTCGCTGAACCTGTTCATCCCGGCCGATGTCGAGAAGTGGGACCTGCTGATGCTCCACTTCCGCGCCTGGGAGCTCGGCATCAAGTCGCTCTACTATCTCCGCTCCAAGTCGGTGCAGCGCGCCGGCTTCGCGGGCGGCGTCGAGGCCGACAACACGATCGACCTGCGCGAGATCCAGGTCGAATCGAAGGACTATGACGAGTGCCTGGCCTGCCAGTGACGAGGGCCGCCATCGCCTCCACCCGTTGAGGCGGTCGGAAGGATAATCCCCGGTCCGGAGCCCGCTCCAGGCCGGGGAATTTTTTTACGGCCCCGACGGTCGGGAGCGCCCGCGCCACAATGCCGGCCGTGCCTGAAATATGGATGTCGCACTTCGCTGCGTAACGCTGCCCGATCGTCTTTTCCGCCAGTCCCGAAAGCCCGCCATGTCCTTCCCTCTCACGCGTCGCCATGTGTTGGGTGGCCTCGCCGTTTCGCTGATGCCCTTGTCGTCGGGCTGGGCGCGCGACGGCGGTCCGTCGATGACCTTCGTCGTGCTCGGCGACTGGGGGCGGTTCGGTCGCGGCAGCCAGCAGGTCGTCGCCGATCGCATGGCCGAGACGGCGATGGAGATCGGTGCCCGGTTCGTGCTGACCGTCGGCGACAATTTCTACGAGAATGGCGTGACCGGGATCGACGATCCGCATTGGCGCGGTTCGTTCGAGGACGTCTATCACGCGCCGTCGCTCCAGATTCCCTGGTACGCGGCGCTCGGCAATCACGATTATCGCAGCAATCCGCAGGCGCAGATCGACTATGCCGCGCGCAAGGGGCGGTGGAACATGCCGGGGCGCTGGTATGCCTTTCGCGAGCAGGCCCCCGACGGGACGACGGTCGAGTTCTTCGTGATCGACACCACCCCGATGATCGCGGGCTATCACGATCGCAAGACCAATGCCGGCGGCCAGGATCTGGAAGGGCAGCTCCGCTGGCTCGATCGCAGCCTCGCCGCGTCGCGCGCCGATTGGAAGATCGTGCTCGGCCATCATCCGGTGGTGCGCTACGCCGCCGCCGAAAAGGCCGGGAAGCCCGAGGTGCTCGACCGTGTCGACCCGATCCTCCAGCGCCACCGCGTGCCGCTCTACCTCCATGGCCACAACCATAATCTCCAGCATGTGCGGCAGGGCCTGACCGATTATGTCTGCGCCGGCGCCGGCTCGCAGAACGACGATCCGTGCAGCGACAATGGCGGCGATTTCTGCGCGCTGAAGCCGGGCTTCGTCGCCTGCGCGCTCAATCGCGAAGCCATCAGGGTCGGCTATCGCGATGCCGACGGCACCGAACTGCACGTCGTCCGGATCGCGCGCCAGGCCTGATCCGTCCGGAAATCGCGGCCATTCCCGATCCGACGCAGGGCCTGTCGTTTTCCGCGTCGAAACGCTTGCGTCGCGCCCGGCGCGGGCTATCGTCGGGAACAGCCGGGCGTTGCCGTCTGGGCGCGCCGGAGCAGCATTCGCCTCCGCATCTCGTCGCGCGGGTGGAACACAGCCCACGGGGGATGACCCCATAAATCATCCACAAGATGTTGAGCTGGTGGCGGCTTTTACGATCGAATTTAGTGGTTTGCCGAAGCCCGCCGGTATATCCTGCGTTCCACTGGTTGATGCGTCTCGCCGCCATGGTCGAACGGCCGTGGAACGGAGGAGGCCAACGCGTTCCCGGCGCTGTGTTGCCGGTCAAATCTAGATTTCTGAAGGGCCGTTGATGACCGCATTCCGCCCCTCGCTGCTCGCTGCCTCCGCACTGATCGCGGGGGTGCTCGCCGCGCCGCTCGCCGCCCAGACCGCGGGGCCGGACGCCCGCGCGCGCGAAGCGCAGTTCGATGCCGCGATCAGCGGCGCGGACCAGCTTGCCTGGCTCACCGACCTCGCCTCGGCGCCGAACCATGTCGGCAGCCCGCACGACAAGGCCAATGCCGAGACGGTGCTTGCGCTGTTCAAGTCCTGGGGCTGGGAGGCGCGGATCGAGACGTTCAAGGTCCTCTATCCCACGCCGATCTCGACCACGCTCGAGCTGGTCGGTGCTGATCGCGTCACGCTCGGCGGCCAGGAACCGGCGGTCGAGGGTGATCCCGACAGCGCGAAGCTCGCCGGAGCGCTGCCGCCCTATGTCGCCTATCAGGGCGATGGCGACGTCACCGCGGCGGTGGTCTATGTCAATTACGGCATGCCCAGCGACTATGACGATCTCGCCCGGCGCGGGATCGACGTGAAGGGCAAGATCGTCCTTGCGCGCTATGGCGGCGGCTGGCGCGGATTGAAGCCGAAGCTCGCGCAGGAGCATGGCGCGGTCGGCTGCCTGATCTATTCGGATCCCGAGGACGACGGCTATGGCGCCGCCGATACCTATCCGCGCGGCGGCGGCCGTCCGCCGGCAGGCGTCCAGCGCGGCTCGGTGCTCGACATGACCACCTATCCCGGCGATCCGCTCACGCCCGGCGTGGGCGCGACCGACAATGCCAAGCGCCTGACCCGCGAGACCGCGACGACGATCCTCAAGATCCCGGCGTTGCCGATCTCCTATGGCGACGCCACCCGCATCCTCGCCGGCCTCCAGGGGCCGCTGGCGCCCGCCGGCGCGCGCGGCGGCCTGCCGCTCGCCTATCATTATGGCGGCACCGATGCGGTGAAGGTCCATCTCGCGGTCAAGTCGGACTGGTCGCTCAAGACGCTGTACGACGTCATCGCGACGCTGCCCGGCGCGAAATATCCCGATCAATGGGTGGTGCGCGGCAATCACCGCGACGGCTGGGTGTTCGGCGCCTCGGATCCGCTCTCGGGCCATGTCGCGATGCTGTCCGAGGCCAAGGCGCTGGGCGCGCTGGTCAAGTCCGGCTGGCGGCCCGAGCGCACGATCGTCTATGCCAGCTGGGACGGCGAGGAGCCCGGCCTGCTCGGCTCGACCGAATGGGCCGAGACCCATGCCGACGAGCTCAAGCGCAAGGCGGTGCTCTACATCAACACCGACGGCAATGGCCGCGGCTATCTGAGCGCGGGCGGCAGCCATAGCCTCCAGCATTTCGTCGCGGGGATCGCCGCCGACGTCACCGATCCGGAGACCGGCGCCAGCGTCGCCGAGCGCAGCCGCGCCGCCGCGCTCGCCCGCGATTACGCCAAGCCCGGCAGCGTGCCGGCCGAGAATCTCGCCGCCGCGCGCGCGGGCGGCGACATGCCGATCGCGGCGCTCGGCTCGGGCTCGGACTATTCGGCGTTCCTCGCGCATCTCGGCCTCGCCACGCTCGATTTCGGCTTCGGCGGGGAGGGGGATTCGGGCGGCTCGTACCATTCGGCCTATGACGACCTGAACCATTTCACCAAGTTCGACGATCCCGGCCAGGTCTATGGCCCGGTCCTGTCCAAGGTCGTCGGCCGTGCGGTGCTGCGGGCGTCGGCCGGCGAGCGCCTGCCCGCGCGCTATGCGGATTTCGCCGGCACGGTCGCTCGCTACGTCACCGAGGTGAAGGCGCTCGCCGCCACCCGTCGCGAGCAGGATCGCACCTTGGCCCAGCTCACCCGCGACAATGTCTTCAAGCTCGCCTCCGACCCGCGCGACCCGACCGCGGCGCCGAAGGACGAGGGCGTCACCGCGATGATCGACATGATCGCGCTCGAGGATGCGTCGGATCGCCTGCGCCGTTCGGCCGGCGCGGCGGATGCGGCGCTCGGCGGGTTCGACAGGCTCGCGCCCGCGAAACGCGCCCAGGTCGCGGCGATGCTCAACGATATCGAGCAGCTCCTGCTCGATCCGCAGGGCCTGCCGTTCCGCCCCTGGTATCGGAACCTCGCCTATGCCCCCGGCCGCTTCACCGGCTATGGCGCCAAGACCCTGCCGGGCGTGCGCGAGGCGATCGAGGAGCGCCGCTTCGACGACGCCAATGCCTATGTCGCCCGCACCGCCAAGGTGTTGAACGCCTATGCCGACCGGCTCGACGCGGCGACCGCGGCGATCAAGGCCAAGTGATGCGGCGCGGCACCCTCAAGCCACGCGCCATCGGCGCGCGCCTCGGGGCGCCGCGCCCGCGTTCAGGCTTCTTCCTCGAAGGTCACGGCGACGTCGGCATTGGCCGACAGCCGCACCTGGTCGCCCTCGACATCGGCGACCAAGCCGAGCGAGATGAAGTGGTGATGCCCTTCGTGGCGGCTCGATCCGCCCTCGACGTCGGCGCCGCTGTCCTTCTTGGTCAGCTTGATGCGGTCGCCCTCGACATGATCGACGGTGCCGACATGGACGCCGTCGGCGCCGATGACTTCCATATGTTCCTTGATCGCGCTTGCATCAGCCATGGTCGGTCTCCTGTGGGGGTTCGGCGGTCCAACGCACGTCTCCCGGAAACGATGCAGCACGTGGGCAACCGCGTCATCCATCCTTTGGGACCAGTCGCATGAACCGGCTCCGCACTCCGCTTGCGCTCGCCGCCTTGGTCCTGCTCGCCGGCTGCGCGCACCAGGTGCCGAGCGCCGTCGCGCCCGCCGCGCCGGGCTTCCTGCTCGGCCTGTGGCACGGCTTCATCTTCCCCGTCGCCTGGGTGCTGTCGCTCTTCGTGCCCGACATCGCCATCTACGCCGTGCCCAACAATGGCGGCTGGTACGACTTCGGCTATTTCGTCGGGATCGTCTTCTTCGGCGTCGGCGCCAATCGCGGCAAGAGGGTCGTCTATCGCGAGCGCGTGGTGATGCGCGACGGCGGCCGGATCATCGATCAATGACGCGCGACTCGCGGACCACAGGCGCATGACGCGCGCGCTCGTCCTCCAGGCCGGCATCGGCGCGGCGGCCGGCGCGATCGGGCTGGGGCTGCTGCTCCGCCCGCGCGCCGCCGGCCGCCTGCTGCGCCTGGCGCCGGGCGAGCCCGCTACCTATATATTGCGCATCGCCGGCATGATGCTGGCCGCGCTCGGCCTGTTCCTCGCCGGCTTCGCCACGGTGTTCGCGCTGGCGACGGGAGGCGTGGCATGAGTATCGGGTTCGCCGACGTCATGCAGGGCGCTGGTCTGGTCGCCATATTTGCGACCGGCATTCGCATGATCGTTGCGCCGGAAAATTGGCAGCACGATCGTTCGGAAAAGCGCGAACGCGCCCTGGTCGAGCGGTTGGCACGCGGCCATGATCGCTATTTCGAGGAGCTTCGCGCGCTCCAGGCCTATTCGCAGCCCCGCTCACTGCGCACCATTCGGCTGTTCGGCGTCGCGCTCGTCGTGATTGCGGCGATGCTGCTCATCCTTTCCATCATCCAGTTCTGACCCGGAGTAATCCCATGTCCCTTCTCCAAGCCCGCAAGACCTACAAGCCGTTCGAATATCCCTGGGCTTACGAGTTCTGGAAGCGCCAGCAGCAGATCCACTGGATGCCGGAGGAGGTGCCGCTCGGCGAGGATTGCCGCGACTGGGCGCAGAAGCTCTCCGATCACGAGCGCAACCTGCTCACCCAGATCTTCCGCTTCTTCACCCAGGCGGACGTCGAGGTGCAGGATTGCTACCACGAGAAATATGGCCGGGTGTTCAAGCCGACCGAGATCAAGATGATGCTCGCCGCCTTCTCCAACATGGAGACGGTGCACATCGCCGCGTACAGCCACCTGCTCGACACGATCGGCATGCCCGAGAGCGAGTACGGCATGTTCCTCGAATATAGCGAGATGAAGGACAAGCACGACTATCTCGCCACGTTCGGCGTCGACAATGACGAGGACATCGCCAAGACGCTGGCGATGTTCGGCGGCTTCACCGAGGGGCTTCAGCTCTTCGCCAGCTTCGCGATGCTGATGAACTTCCCGCGCTTCAACAAGATGAAGGGCATGGGCCAGATCGTCTCCTGGTCGGTCCGCGACGAGAGCCTGCACTGCGAAGGCATCATCAAATTGTTCCACACCTTTGTGCGGGAGCGCGATTGCCTCACCAAATCGGTGAAAAGCGACATCATGGACATGTGCCAGACGACGGTGCGGCTCGAGGACAATTTCATCGATCTCGCCTTCGAGCAGGGCCCGGTCAACGGCATGACGCCCAAGGAGATCAAGAAGTATATCCGCTACATCGCCGATTGG
>JBEVLV010000113.1:0-21813 GCA_040508955.1 Sphingomonas sp.
TTCATGTTATTTCAGCAGGAAGCGAACCGAGATCGTCGCATTCACCTGCTGCTCGCCCGGCGCGACCTCGCTCGCGGCAACCTTGTCCGCCTGCGCGCGCATCATGATCGGCATGGGCATCGGAGGCGGCGCGCCGCCTTCAGAGATCGACAGGATGCGATCGACGCGGAGCCCAGCCGCCTCGGCGTAGAGCGTCGCGCGCGCCTTCGCCTTCGCCACCGCGTCGCGGCGCGCCTCGTCCATCGCCGCTTCCGGCTTGTCGATCGACAGCGTGGGGCCGGAAATATTGTTGGCACCCTGCTGCACCAGCAAATCGAGCACCGGGCCGCTCTTCGCCACATCGCGGAAGCGAATCGAGACCTGATTCGACGCCTGATAACCGATGACCACCGGCGCCTCGTTCTGGACGTAGCGATATTGCGGGCTGAGCGAGATCGTGGAGGTCTGGATATCGCGTTCGGCGACGCCCGCCTTGCGCAGCGCCGCGAGCACGGTGCGCATCCGCTCGGCATTCTGCACCATGGCCCCAGCCGCGGTCGCCGCATTGGTCACGACACCCGCCTCGATCAGTGCGATATCCGGCGTCCGCGCGGTCGTGCCGGTCGCCGCGACGTCGAGAATCGTCCCGTCTATCGGCGCAAAGCCGGGACGCATGTCCTGCGCCAGCGCCGGCATCACCGACAGGGTCAGCGCGGCAAGCGTGGCCGGCAATAGAATCGGCTTCATTTCAAAAACTCTCCCGAACAGGCTCTTCATTCCGGTGTCATGAAGAATGCCGGACAAATGCCGCATGAACGGACTCGTCAGCGCTGCGTCAGGTTCGGCGCGCGATGATCACGCGATAGAATGCAAGCAGCACGACCGCACCCGCGGTCGCCGCCGCATAGGCCTGCCACGTGCTGTCGGCGATGTTCAGGCCGAGCAGCGGCGTGACGTAACGCGCGAGGAGGGCGCCGGCGATGCCAAGCAGGATCGTGACGACGACGCCGCCGGGATCTTTCCCCGGCATGATCAGCTTGCCGAGTGCGCCGGCCACGAGGCCGATCAAGAGCCATCCAAGAATCCCGCTGGGCATCTTCTTTCTCCCATTCACGGCTCATCGACCCGAGCCCTTGCAGAGCTTGCGCCAAGCGTCTCGCAATGCAAACCGTTTCTTAGGGGAAACAACTCCAGATACTTGCGAAATACGCCGGACACGGGCATTGGCCGCGCCGCGGGCGAAACGGCTCTTGTGGTCGGTGCCTTATTCATCTAATACAGTGCGACCTGGGGCAGCGGCCAGCCTGGCCGGATCGGGAATGCGCACATGAACTACGAGGCTAAGATGTTGGGACGGCAGGAACGGCTGGAGTTCGCTGGTGATGAGCCCGCGCGGCGCAGCCGTCGCTGGATTTGGATCGCGGCCGCGGTAGTTATCGTGGCCGGCGTCGCCGCATTCTTCCTGATGGGGAAGAAGGACGGCGCGGCGACCAAGGCCGCGGTGCGGAACGAGTCCCAGATCCCGACCGTCACCATCGCGGTGCCCGGCCGGCAGACGATCCAGTCGGTCATCACCGGCACCGGCAGCCTGGCCGCCCGCCGCGAGATGCCCGTCGGCGTCGCCGGCGAAGGCGGCGTGGTGACGCGCGTGCTCGTCGAGCCCGGCAGCTGGGTCGCCAAGGGCGCGGTGCTCGCCACCGTGGACCGCTCGGTCCAGGTGCAGACCGCCGATTCGCTTGCGGCCTCGGTGCGCGTGGCGCAGGCCGATGCCAAGCTCGCCCAGGCCAATCTCGAGCGCGCCGAGAAGCTCGTCTCGGGCGGCTTCATCTCCAAGGCCGATATCGACCAGAAGACCGCGGCCCGCGACCAGGCGCTGGCGCGCGTCCGCGTCGCCCAGGCGCAGCTCTCCGAGACCCAGGCGCGCAACCGCCGCCTCGACATCCGCGCGCCCGAGGCGGGCCTGGTGCTGACCCGCCAGGTCGAGCCCGGCCAGATCGTCTCCTCGGGTTCGGGCGTGCTGTTCCGCATGGCGATGGACGGCCAGATGGAGCTGCGTGCCCAGCTCGCCGAGAACGACCTGCAGCGGACCAAGGCGGGCTCGACTGCGCAGGTCACGCCGACCGGCAGCCAGCAGAGCTTCAGCGGCATCGTCTGGCAGGTCTCGCCCGTGATCGATCCGAACACCCGCCAGGGCATCGCGCGCATCCAGCTCAGCTATAATCCGGCGCTCCGCCCGGGCGGCTTCGCCAGCGCGGAGATCATCACCGGCTCGGACAGCGCGGTGATCCTGCCCCAGTCCGCGATCCAGAGCGACGCGCAGGGCAATTATGTGTATACGCTCAACGCTCGGGACGAGGCGGTGCGCACTCCGATCGTGACCGGCGAGGTGAGCGACGCGGGCGTCGCGATCACCCGCGGCCTGACCGGCAACGAGCGCGTCGTGATGACCGCGGGCGCGTTCCTCAATCCGGGGCAGAAGGTCATCCCTCAGCTCCTGAAGAAGCAGTAAGGACGGGATCATGAGCTTCCGGAACATCTCGGCCTGGGCGATCCGGAACCCGGTTCCGCCGATCGTCCTGTTCCTGTTCCTCTCGGTCGCGGGGCTGGTCAGCTTCAGCCGGATGGACGTGAACAACAATCCGGACATCGACTTCCCGGTCGTCTGGGTCTCGATCAGCCAGCCCGGCGCCGCGCCGAGCGAGCTCGAGACTCAGATCACCCAGCAGGTCGAGAGCGCGGTCCGCAGCCTCCAGGGCATCGACGAGATCAACTCGACGGTGACCGAGGGCAACAGCCAGACCGTCGTCCAGCTCGCGATCGGCACGCCTATCGACCGCGCCGTGGAAGACGTGCGCAGCGCGGTCCAGCAGGTTCGCGGCAACCTGCCCGACGGCATTCTGGAGCCGCAGATCGGCCGCGTCGATTCGGCCAGCGACAACGACATCGCCAGCTTCACCGCGATCGCCACCGACATGACGGTCGAGCAGTTGAGCTGGTACATCGACAATACGGTCGCCAAGAGCCTGCTGACGATCGAGGGCATGTCCGCGGTCAACCGCAACGGCGGCGTCAATCGCGAGATCCGGATCCAGCTCGATCCCGCCCGGCTCCAATCCTATGGCCTCACCGCCTCGCAGGTGAACAACCAGCTCCGCTCGGTGAACATGAACGCCGCCGGCGGCCGCGCCGAGATCTCGGGATACGAGCAGTCGGTGCGCGTGCTCGGCAACGCCAAGGACGCCTATGCGCTGAGCCAGACCCAGGTCTCGATGGGCAACGGCCGTACCGTGCGCCTCGCCGATATCGGCAGCGTGACCGACAGCTTCGCCGAGATCCGCAGCTCCGCGCGCTTCAACGGCCATTCGGTGATCTCGTTCGATATCCAGCGCGCCAAGGGCGCGTCGGACGTAACGATCTATCACGAGGCGCAGAAGAAGCTGGAGGAGCTCGAAAAGACCAACCCCAAGGTCCATTTCGAGCTGCTCGCGAACTGGAGCAAATATGCCGAGGAGCAATATGACTCGGCGATGGAGGCGATGATCGAGGGCGCGGTGCTCGCGGTCATCGTGGTGTTCATCTTCCTGCGCGACTGGCGCGCGACGATCATCTCGGCGCTGGCGATCCCGCTCTCGTCGATCCCGGCTTTCTGGTTCATGGACCTGCTGGGCTTCACGCTGAACCAGATGACCTTGCTCGCACTCAGCCTGGTCGCCGGCGTGCTGGTCGACGACGCGATCGTCGAGATCGAGAACATCGTCCGGCACATGCGCATGGGCAAATCGGCCTATCAGGCATCGATCGACGCCGCCGACGAGATCGGCATCGCCGTGCTCGCCACCACCATGTCGATCGTCGCGGTGTTCCTGCCGGTCGGCCTGATGCCGGGTGTCTCGGGCCAGTTCTTCAAGAATTTCGGCCTGACCGTCGTCGCCTCGGTACTGATGAGCCTCGCCGTGGCGCGCCTCATCACGCCGATGATCGCCGCCTATTTCCTGAAGGCGCACGGCCATGCCTCGCATGGCGAGGGCCGGATCATGGACGGCTATGTCCGGCTGCTGCGCTGGACGCTGCGGCATCGCTGGTCGGGGATCCTGGCATTCGTCACCTCGCTGGGGCTGACGGTGATGTTCTTCGCCATCCTGCCCAACACCTTCCAGCCGGATCAGGATCAGGACCAGGTGACCGCCACGGTCGAGATGGTGCCGGGCACCACGCTCGAGCAGACCGACCGGGTCGTGCGCATGGTCGCGGAGCGGCTGAAGACCGAGCCGAATGTCGAGAATCTCTACGAGCGCGCCACCCCCGGCAACGGCCGGGTGATGATCAAGCTCAAGGACGACCGCACCGAGACGAGCGACGAGTTCACCCGCCGCCTGACTCCCGACCTGCTCCAGTTCGCGGACGCCCGGGTCGGCTTCCGCTCGCAGAACGGCTGGGGCTCGAGCGGCCGCGCCCTGACGATCACGCTGGGCGGCGAGGATCCGGTGCTGCTCAACAAGACCGCGCTCCAGCTCGCCAACGAGATGTCGAAGCTCCCCGATCTGGTGGCGCCGCGCATCGCCGGCGATCTCAACCGGCCGGAGATCGTGATCAAGCCGCGGCTCGACCTGGCGGCCAATCTGGGCGTCACCACCGCCGCGCTGTCGAGCGCGATCCGTATCGCCACCTTGGGCGACATCGATCAGAACAGCGCCAAATTCTCGCTGTCGGATCGCCAGATCCCGATCCGCGTCGCACTGCAGGAGGATGCCCGCGCCAAGCTCGACACGATCCGCAACCTGCCGGTGCAGACCCAGTCGGGAGGCTCGGTCCAGCTCGGCACCGTCGCGGACATCACCTTCGGTACCGGCCCCACCAAGATCGAGCGCTTGAACCTGCAGCGCCGCGTCGTCGTGGGCGCCGATCTCGCCACCGATCCCAAGACCGGCAAGGCGGTCATCTCCAGCGTCGCGCTCCAGAAGATCCACGACCTGCCGGTGATGAAGAACCTGCCGGTCGGCGTCGCCGAGATGACGGTCGGCAACGTCAAGTGGCAGAACGAGATGATCAAGAACTTCATCGTCGCGGTGTTGTCGGGCGTGTTCCTGGTCTTCGCGGTGCTGGTGCTGCTCTATCGTCGCTTCATGTCGCCGCTGGTCAACATGGGCTCGCTGCTCAACGCGCCGCTGGGCGGGCTGATCGCGCTGTGGATCTCGGGCCAACCGATCTCGATGCCGGTCTATATCGGCGCGCTGATGCTGTTCGGCATCGTCGCCAAGAACTCGATCCTGCTCGTCGACTTCGCGCTGGAGGAGATGGCCAAGGGCGTCGACAAGTTCACCGCGATCGTCGATGCCGGGCACAAGCGCGCCCAGCCGATCGTGATGACCACGGTTGCGATGGTGGCAGGCATGGTTCCGACCGCGCTGTCGCTGAACGGCGACGCGTCGTTCCGCGCGCCGATGGGCATCACCGTGATCGGCGGCCTGATCCTGTCGACCGTGCTGACGCTGGTCATCGTGCCCTCGCTGTTCAGCCTGGCGGTCGGCCTGGAAAGCTGGCTCGGTCCGCGCCTGTCGCGCCGGCTGCTCACCTATCGTCCCGGCGATGATGGCAGCCGCGTGATCGGACAGGTCCATGGCGGCGGCGCGATCGATCACAAGCCCGGGGACGATGCGCCGCAACCCGCGGAGTGAACTTCGCCGCGCTTGATGTATTGGGGAGCGTGTGACCACGCGCGCTCCCCGCACCATCGAGGCCGTACCGGCGGGCCTGCGCCACATGCGACTGATCGCGACCGGGCTGCTGGTGTTGATGGCGGGCGTGTTCCTGGCCGCGCGCCATTTCCAGGATGCCCATCCCGCGATCCCGTTCGTCCGCGCCTTTGCCGAGGCCGCGATGGTCGGCGGCCTGGCCGACTGGTTCGCGGTGACTGCGCTGTTCCGTCACCCCCTCCATTTGCCGATCCCGCACACCGCGATCATCCCGCGCAACAAGGATCGGATCGCCGGCACGCTCGCCCAGTTCCTGCGGGACAATTTCCTGACGCCGGGCGTGGTCGCCCGCCGGATGCAGCGACTGAACCTCGCGGGCGCCGCGGGCCGATGGCTGGCGAACCCGCCGATGGGCCGCGGCCGGATCGGCGCGGGCGCCTATCGGCTGGGCGCCGACCTGCTCGAATCGCTCGATCAGGAGCGGCTGGGCGGCATGGCCAAGAGCGCGATCGCTGCGCGACTGCGCGCGATCGACGTCGCGCCGCTGTTCGGCCAGGCGCTCGGCGCCGCGATCGCCAATGGCCGGCACCTGCCGCTGCTCGACGGCATGATCCGCTGGGCGCAGCGCATCCTGGAGAGCAACGAGCATCTGATCCGCGAGATGGTCCATGCCCGCTCAGGCGCGGTGATGCGCTGGACGGGACTGGACGAGACCGTCGCCGACAAGATCATCGACGGGCTGCACAAGCTGATCGCCGAAATGGCCGAGGATCCCGTCCATCCCCTGCGAATCAAGGCGGAGGAGGGGCTGGAGCGGCTCGCCTACGACCTGCAGAACCGGGCCGACCTGCGCGAGAAGGTGGAGGCGTTCAAGGCGGAGATGCTCGAGAACCAGGCGTTCCAGCGCTGGATCGACGGGCTGTGGGAGCAGAGCCGCGCTGCGCTGCTCCGGCTGGCGCGCGATCCGGAGCGCGTGCTGGGCGGCCGGCTTGGCGAGGCGTTGCGCCAGTTCGGCGAGACGCTCCAGGCCGACAAGCGCCTGGCCGACACGATCAACCGCTTCGCACGCCGCGCCGCGGTGGGCGCCGCGTCGGACTATGGCGACGGCATCGTCCGGCTGGTGTCCGACACGATCCGCGGCTGGGATGCGCGGACCGTGACCGGCCGGCTGGAGAACGCCGTGGGCCGAGACCTGCAATATATCCGGATCAACGGCACGCTGGTAGGCGGACTGGTCGGCGTGGCGATCCACGCGGTGGATGTGCTGCTTTAGGCTGGAGGAGAGGACAGCAACTCCCTCGACGATCCGCTGGCGAATATTTTCGGATTGCTGCACTGTCTCCCGATGAGCACTCCGCCAACCAAGGCGGCGCGTATGGAACTGCGTCGCGCGATCGATAATCGCGAAGTGTCTGGCCCTCCCGTGCGCCCGTACAATCGGGGTCCGGCGTATCTGATCGCCCATGCTTGCTTCGATTGCCGAAAATCTTGGAAGCGGCCCGACGCGGATGACCATGTCTGTCCGGAATGCCGGAAACCCCTGGCGCGAATGGGGCGAAGTTTCCGCGCGCCGAGGAAGGCTTCCGACGATCAGTGGGAAAAAGTCCGCATCCTCTGGAAGGCCGGCTTTCGCTTCTGGAGCTACCGCAGCTGCCGGGACGCAGAATCGCTTCCGGACGAATTGCGAGATGTCGAAGACTTTATCCGCCGCAACCCCCATCATCCCATGAGAGCGAGGCTGTAGCCCCGTTTCCATCGGCCGGCATACACCCTCACCCGGTCGCGACGGCCTCCGTGGTGGCATCCGCACCACCGAGAACCAGGTCGCCTTGATCCTCGCCGTCCCAGTAGTGCGCGCGCGCACCCCGGACCCGGATCAGCGCCAGCCCCGGCGTGTCGATGCCCTGCTTGAACCACAGCTCCAGATCCCTGGTCCAATGCGCGGCAAAGGCGGCCTTGTCGCGGATCAGCTCGGCCCTGCCCTCGATATGGACGAAGACCGGCTTCATCCCGAGCAATCCGCTTTTGCCCTGGAACGCCAGTCCCACTTGCGGATCGCGCGCGACGTCGGCGAATAGCCTGGTATCGTCCATCGCGAAGAACCAGTTGTCGCCGTCATAGTCGACCTCGCGATTGTTGCTCATCGGCCGCGACGCGATCGTGCCGCCGTCGCTATGGGTGGAAAGCATCGCAAAATCGATGTCGCGCATCATCTCGGCGATATCCGCCAGGGTCTTGGGCATGTCTCTCTCCGTTGCTTGCCGAGGCACAACGAAGCGCGGGGGTAGTTGGTTCTATCGCCAGTCGAGCAGCGGCCAGCCCCGCGTTCTCGCCAGCGCCTGGAGCGGACCGTGCGCGTTCACCGCAAAGGGCTCGTCCGCCCATGCGAGCAGCGGCGCGTCGGAAACATGATCGGAATAGGCGCGGATATGCAGATCGCCGCGCGCAAGGTTCTGGCCCGCCAGCCAATTTTCGACCATGCGGAGCTTTGCGGGCCCGTAACAGTTCTCGCCTTCCAGGCCTGAGAGGATATGACCCTGCGCATCGCGTTTGGCATTGGTGGCAATGACGGTATCGAACCCCAACCGCGCCGCGATCGCGGCGGCGTAATAGGCGTGCGAGGCGGTGGCCATCACCAGCCGATAGCCTGCGGCGCGATCGGCCTCGATCCGCGCGCGGGCGCCATGGAGCACGCCGGTTTCCATCTCGATGTCGGCGAAGGTCTGCGCGACGCTCGCCATCGCCTCCGGAGTCAGCGCGGGGCCGAGCATCAGCCGCTGCGAAATCCGCTTCAGCCCGGCGCGATCGATCCGCTTGAGCAGATAGCCGATCCCGGCGACGCCCACGACGGGGAGCAGCGCGAGGCGCCAGGGGCTGCGTGCCCGCGCAGCGTGGATCAGGAAGCGCATCCAGGTCGGTTGCGCGGTGATCGTCTTGTCCATGTCGTAGATCGCAAGGTGCTGCATTGTCGCATCTAGGCGCGCGGCTCCTTGCCGTTCCACCCCAAATCGCGGAAAGGTGCCCTTGATGAGGGCACGAACCGAATTCGAACGCAGCGATACCGGTGGCGAGGCCGTGCTCCGCTTCAGCGGCAATTTGTCGCTCGCCTGCCTCGACGACCTGCCGGCACGGCTGGAGGAGGTCGAGGGACAGATCGCGCGGATCGACCTGAGCCAGGTCGAGCGGATGGATACGGTCGGCGCGTGGGTGATCCACCGCTTCGCCCGCGAGCGCGGCGCCACGATCGAGGGGCTGGACAAGGACGAACAGCATCTGCTCGAGCAGGTCGCCGCCGCCGAGCACCCGATCGAGCTGCCGCCGCGCCTCGCCGATCCATTCACGCGGATGCTGAACGAAGTCGGCAGCGCGGTCTTCGTCGCCGGGCATACGCTCTACGGCCTGCTCGGCTTCATGGGCGCGACGCTGATCGCCTTCTGGAACATCGCGCGGCACCCGCACCGCTTCCGTTTCAACGCCACCGTCCAGCGCTTCGAGGTGGTCGGTGTCTCGGCGCTCGGCATCATCGGGCTGATGAGCTTCCTGATCGGCATCGTCATCGCCCAGCAGGGTGCGGTGCAGCTCCGCCAGTTCGGTGCGGAGGTCTATACGATCAATCTGGTCGGTCGGCTCACGCTGCGCGAGCTCGGCGTGCTGATGACCGCGATCATGGTCGCCGGCCGCTCCGGTTCGGCCTTTGCGGCGCAGATCGGCACGATGAAGCTCACCGAGGAGATCGACGCGATGCGCACGATCGGCGTCTCCCCGATGGAAGCGCTGGTGATACCGCGCACGCTCGCGGTGGTGCTGATGATGCCGCTGCTCGGCTTCTACGCTTCGCTGATGGCGATCATCGGCGGCATGCTGCTGTGCTGGGTGTCGCTCGGCATACCGCCGGTCACCTTCGTCCAGCGCATCCGCGAGGTCGTGCCGCTCGCGGATCTATGGGTTGGCCTGATCAAGGCGCCGGTGTTCGGCGCGATCATCGCGGTCGCGGGATGCTTCCAGGGCATGCAGGTGGAAGGCGATGCTGAACAGGTCGGCCATCGTACCACCACCGCGGTGGTTCAGGCGATCTTCCTGGTGATCGTGCTCGACGCGTTCTTCGCCGTGTTCTTCAGCAATATCGGGTGGAACTGATGGCGCCGCGCGACGATAGCGAGATCGTGATCTGCGTCAGGGGCCTGAAGAACGCCTTTGGCGACCAGATCGTGCATGAGGACCTCGATCTCGACGTCCGGCGCGGCGAGATCCTCGGCGTGGTCGGCGGATCGGGCACCGGCAAATCGGTGCTCATGCGCTCGATCATCGGCCTGCAGACCCCGATCGAGGGCGAGGTCCGGGTGTTCGGCGAACCCAATATCGGCCGCGAGGAGACCGAGGCCATCGAGATCCGCAAGCGCTGGGGCGTATTGTTTCAGGGCGGCGCGCTGTTCTCGACGCTGACGGTATCCGAGAACGTCCAGGTCCCGCTCAAGGAATTCTACCCCGCGCTCGATCAGGCGCTGCTGGAGGAGATCGCTGCCTACAAGGTGGTGATGACCGGCCTGCCGTCCGACGCCGCGCCGAAATTTCCCGCCGAGCTCTCGGGCGGCATGAAGAAGCGGGCCGGGCTGGCACGTGCGCTGGCGCTCGATCCCGAGCTGCTGTTCCTCGACGAACCCACCGCGGGGCTCGATCCGATCGGCGCGGCCGCGTTCGATGCGCTGACCGCGTCGCTCCAGCAGACGCTGGGGCTGACCGTATTCCTGATCACCCACGATCTCGATACGCTCTATGCGATCTGCGACCGCGTCGCAGTGCTTGCCGACAAGAAGGTGATCGCAGTGGGCACCATCGACGAACTGCTCGCGTTAGATCACCCGTGGATCCAGGAATATTTCAATGGGCCGCGCGGCCGCGCCGCGACCGCCAGCGCCGAGCGGCACGACGCGAAGAGCGTCGTAGCGGAAAGCGTCAGGGCTGAGGACATGAGGGACTGATGGAAACGCGTTCGAATCATGTGCTGGTCGGTGCCGTAGTGCTGATCCTGCTCGCCGTGCTGGCGCTGTTCATCGTCTGGCTCGCGCGGCTGGGCGGCGGCAACGAACGCGAATACGACATCTTCTTCAAACAGTCGGTCGACGGGCTCAATCCCGGCTCGTCGGTCAGCTTCTCCGGCGTACCCTCGGGCCAGGTGAAGGACATCCAGTTCTGGAAGCCAGATCCCAGCCTGGTGCGCGTACGGATCAGCGTAAAGCCCGATGTGCCGATCCTGGAAGGCACTACCGCGTCGATCCAGGGCAGCTTCACCGGCCCCAGCACCGTCCAGCTCGACGGCGCGGTGAAGGGCGCCCCGCCGATCGCCTGCCCCGTCGAGCATCCGCGCGCGGCCTGCCCGCTCGGCGTGCCGGTGATCCCCACCAAGCAGGGCGGCCTGGGCGCGCTGCTCAGTTCGGCGCCGAAACTGCTCGAGCGGATCTCGACGCTCACCGAACGCCTGTCGGACCTGCTCGGCGACAAGAACCAGGCGTCGATCAGCGGCATCCTGGCCAATACCAATCGCCTGACCAAGTCGCTCGCCGATCGCGGGCCCGAGATCGCCGCGACGCTGGCCGAAACGCGCCAGGCCATCGAGAAGGCCGCGACCGCTGCGGAGCAGATCGGCAATCTCGCCCAGACCACCAACGGCGTGCTCTCGGAAAACGTCAAGCCGACCATCGCCAATCTCAACGATACGATCTCGGCGGCCAAGAAGAGCATGCAGACGCTCGACGCGACGATCGGCGACGCCCGGCCGGGCCTCCAGGCCTTCTCCAAGACGACCGTCCCGGAAGTCGGCCAGCTGGTCCAGGACCTGCGCGAGATGGCGCTCGCGCTCACCTCGGTATCGCAGAAGCTCGACCAGGGCGGCGCCTCCAGCCTGCTCGGCGCGCCGAAGCTGCCCGACTATAAAGCCAAGAAATGAGGGCCCCGATGACCATGCGCACCCTGATCCTGGCCGCACTGGCGGTAGCGCCGCTTTCGGGCTGCATCTCGCTCAGCGCCAAGCCGCCGCCCTCGCTGCTCACGCTCACTTCGACGAGCGGACTGGCGATCGGCGAGACGCAGAAGTCCAACGCGGCGGCGACGATCACGATCGGCGTACCCGCGGTCTCGCAGGAACTGGCGAGCAATCGCGTACCGGTCCATTCCGGCGGCACCGCGATCGCCTATGTGAAGGACGCCCAATGGGTCGAGCCGCCCTCGCGGCTGTTCGCGCGCCTGCTGTCCGACACGATCACCGCCCAGACCGGTCGCGTCGTGCTCAGCTACCGCCAGTCGCGGCTGGATCCGGGTGCGCAGCTCACCGGCGAATTGCGCACCTTCGGCATCGACGAGGAGACCAGCGAGGCGGTGGTCACCTTCGACGCGTCGCTGATGCGCGGTACCGATCCGGTCTTCGAGAAGCGCCGGTTCGAGGCGCGCGCGCCGGTGGCCAAGATCGATTCGGAGACCGTCGGCCCTGCGCTCAACCAGGCCGCCAACAAGGTCGCCGCCGAGATCGCCGACTGGGTGGGCAAATAGCCTATTCGGCCGGCGCCCGGCGCACCGGCGCCTGCGCATTGCAGATGTCGACGCCGCCCGCCGGCACCTTGAAGAAGTCGCCGTCGCGATTCTCGCGGCCCTTCAGCCAGGCCGCGAAGCGCGCATTGTCGGTCGCGCGATACTGGAAGTGCGGGCGCTCGTCCTCGGGCAGCTGGTTCGCCAGCCGCACCGACAGGATCGGGGTGCGCTCTGCCTCGCTCTGGTAGATGCCGAGCGCGCCGGTGCCGCGCGGCAGGCTCGACAGCCACTGCATCCCGTCGATCACGCGCCCGACCAGCGCGATGTTGCGGTCGAGCGGGCGCGGCGCATGGCCGATCACCGTGTAGAGCTCGGCACCGCTGCCGGTGCTCGGCGCCAGATCGCGCGCGACCCCGACCATGCCGTAACAATGCGTCATCCACGTCGTCTTGCCGTCGGTCGCGAGCGGCCAGCCATCGGCGCTGTGGCCGGTCTTCACCGCATAGGAATCCGGCCGGGCGAAATTGGTGACACCGTCGTAGCGGTTCCACTCATATTCGGCGGGTGGATTGGGGATGACGAGCGGCGGCAACGCCTTCTTCTCGGTCGCGTCGCCCCATTGCGTGACGTAGTTGTCCTGGACGCGATAGACGCTGGTCCCGTCCCACCAGCGCGCCTCGGCCAGCTTGCGGATATTGGCGACATGCGCGGGCGCATAGCGTGGCGCGAGACGGATCGTGACCTGATGCCCGCCCTGGAGCGTGATCACCATGATTTCGTTGTCGGGAATGGTGTGCCAATCGGCGGGGATCGCATCGCCGGGCGTGGGCGCGGTCTGGGTTTGCGCAACGAGAGACATCGGAGCGGCGAGCGCGAGCAGCGCGAACAGGGGCTTCAGCATATTCGCGAGACTGGCACGACGACGCACGCTTGCCTAGGGGCCGCGCAGACGTTAGGGCCGCGCTTTCCGGGGAATGCGGAGCGGTGGCCGAGTGGTCGAAGGCGCTCGCCTGGAAAGTGAGTATACGTCAAAAGCGTATCGAGGGTTCGAATCCCTCCCGCTCCGCCAATACGGGCCGCCGCAGCGGTTGCGGTCCCGTCCCTCCCCCCGATCGCCGCCGCTCCCGGAAGGCGCGCCGCGCCGGCGCGGCGGGTCAGGAATTTCCCAGTTTGACGACGCTACCGTTCATCTCGGCCGGACAATAAGGCCGACCGGATAAATTGACGTTGTTGAACAGAACCATGGATTTTACGTATTTATCGAACTGCAGGACATATTTCTTGACCGACATTCCCAGATAGCAGTCCTTTATCGTGACTCCTATCGATCCTCCGCTCATGAAATCGAATATATATTCCTGATCCGCGCTGAAGGGCGTTTCGAAATAACACCCGTCGAACGACAGGGCGCGATTGTTGCCTTCTATGCCGACCCCCATGGTGTATTCCGATACAAAACTGAATTTGCAATTGGCGCAGTTCTTTATCCGGATAGCAAAGCCGCTGCAGGAAGACAGGATACTCACGCCGCCGATCTCCGTGGTCGTTGACGACGCAGTGGACATTCCTTCCAGGAATACCGCATCCGACCCATGCGTATTGCAGTCCAAATTCCAAATTCTGTTGTACGCCCCGTCGACGATATGGATTCCATGCTGCTTGCATCGATCGATCTGCATGCTTTCCAGCGTGAGCCCGTGGATGAAGCCCGATTTGCGGTCCCAAGCAATGATGCCGTTTCCCCGCCGCCCCTTTGAACGCCGGTCCCAATTGCCACGAATCCAGAAGTTGCGCAGTGTCACCTGCTGGCCGACACGGAGGACGTCGACCCCCTCTGGCGCCGTTTCCGCCAGCACGATTTGCGACCTTGCGCGAGAAGCTCCCTCGATCAACAGGTCGTCGGGCACGACCAGCGTATCAGTTACGCGATATTTGCCGGCGGGGATATAGATCCGTGCGGCACCGCTATCGAACGCGGCCTGCACCGCGGCCGTATCGTCCCTCTTGCCGTCACCCGTCGCCCCGAAATCAGCAACCGAAGCCTGGTCGCGGCCGAGGCCATTCCCATCGCGCGCGCCTCGCGCCTTGTCCGCGGTCTGACAGGCGGCGGTAAGCGGTGCGCCCGCGGCCAGGGCCAGCATGGTCCGCCGCAGCTTGTCTATCCGATCCATATCGCTCCCTTGAATATTCCGGGGTTCAGCGCACGCCCTTGCAGCCAAAGTCGGCCCATGATCTCGCCGTCGGCGCCGAGCTGAGGCAGCTTTCTGGATGAGCCGCGCCGCCGGGGCAAGAGAAGGCCGCCGACAGGTACCGCAAGTGCAGCGACCGGCCGCCTTTCGATATCCCCGCCGGGGCCGGCGGAGGGCTTCCCAAACCCGCAATCATTCCGCTAAGGGAGAAGGAGGGGAGAATATCCCCGCAAACCAGCAATGTATCGCGCGAACGGTTCCGGGTAAGCTGCAGCCTTCATGAAGTTTAGACCTCTCCGCACGGCGGCTCCCCAATTCTGGTGGTTTAGCGCGTTACTGATCATAGCCTTCCTGCTTGGCGGAAGCTCGCGGGGGGACGCCAGTTCGCTTATAGTTCTGCGGCCCGTTTCGGTTGCTGCGGCCGGCTATGCGCTGTGGACCATGCAGCGTCGGGACTGGATACAGCATCGCTGGGTACTTGCCCTGGCCGGCGCAGCCATCGCGCTGCCGCTTCTGCAGCTGGTGCCTCTCCCGCCGGAATTGTGGCATCGATTGCCCGGCCGGGATATCCTCGTGCGGATCGACGACGCAGCGAGACTGAGCGATGTGTGGCGTCCGCTCACGATGAGCCCGTCGGGGACACGCAACGCGCTTCTTTCCCTGTTCCTCCCGCTCGCGGCCGCGCTCTGGCTGGCACAGCTCGATACCGCCGGTCGAGAGCGCCTCCTGTTCGTCGGGATCCTTCTCATACTGGCTTCGGCGCTGGTCGGCTTGATACAGGCGACCGGCGCACCCTTGAATCTCTACGCGCGAAGTAGCTCGAATGCCGGCCTTTTCGCAAATCGCAACCACCAGGCAGTCCTTCTTGCCTGCGGCATCGTGCTGCTCGGAGCATTCGCATTTCAATGGCGCAGGCCGGCTGCCGAGGTTCGGATGCGCCTGATCTTCGCCGGCTGCGCCGCCGCGCTATTGATCGCGCTGCTGCTGATCACCGGATCGCGCGCAGGCCTCGCCGCGATGATCCTGGCGATATTGGCATTGCCGCTCCTCTATTGGGCAAGCCTTGGCTATCGCCTCCGCAGTCGCGATCGCCGAATCTTGTACTGGGCCATTCCGGCTGCGCTCCTGTTTCTGCTTCTCGTGATCGGCTGCATGGCGTTGCTGTCGCGGGACGGCTCGATCACGCGCGCAGCGGCATCGAACATGTCGGAGGAACTCCGCTTCCCCATCTGGCATACGGTGCTGTCGCTCGTCCGGACCTATATGCCCCTGGGAACCGGAATGGGCTCCTATGTCGAGGTATACCAGATCTGGGAACCGACAGAGCAGCTGCGGACGACCTATTCCAACCATGCACATAACGACTGGTTGGAGCTCGCGTTGACCGGCGGCATCCCGGCTCTCGCGCTGGCTGTCCTGGCGCTCGTCCTGATCGGCTCGGCGGCCCTGAAGCTCGGCAGAGGCACGGAACCGCAGCGCGCGCTGCTCGGCTGGAGCGGGCTTCTGGTTCTAACGATTATTGCGCTTGCGAGCACAGTAGACTACCCGCTCCGCGTCCCCTCCATGCAGTGTTTCGCTGCCGTTGCATTGTTCTGGATACTGCCATCGGGTCGCGACGCCCGCAAAGACGCCCGCAAAGTTGTCACCATTCCCTCCCCCAAGTCCACGGGCGGAGAAACGGCGGAGAAGCAAGATCTCTATGTATAAATCAATGTCGATCGCAATCCTGGCCTGTGTCGCGTTGGCAGGTTGTGCCCGGCCGACATTGGGTGGCGCAGAGGGATTGCAGGTCACTTCCGCCGCCAGCCTGCCGGCTCCGACGCCCGGAGATCTCATCACGCCCACGGCCGCCTATTATATCGGGCCCATGGACACGCTGAAGATCGACGTGTTCGGCATTCCCGCCATGGCCGACAAGGAGATCCAGGTGGACTCCGGCGGGCAATTGTCCTTTCCCCTGATCGGCCCGATCCAGGTTGCCGGGAAGACGCCGAGCGACGTCGCCAATGTGATCGCCGCCGGCCTGCGCACGCGGCATATCCGCAATCCCGAGGTCACCGTGAACCTCAAGGAATCCGTGAGCCAGGTGATCACGGTCGAGGGCGAAGTCGCGCAGCCCGGCCTTTATCCCGTCGTCGGGCAGATGACGCTTCTGCGCGCGATTGCCCGGGCGCAGGGAACCACCGAATTTGCCCGATTGAACTATGTCGTCGTGTTCCGGACGGTCAAAGGTCAGAAATACGCGGCGCTGTATGATCTGCGCGCGATCCGGAAAGGGAAGTATGAAGACCCCGAGATATTCGCAAACGACATCGTGATGGTTGGTGAATCCAACGCACGGCGGATTTTCCGGGATATTCTTCAGACGGTGCCGCTCCTGTCGACGCCACTTCTGCTCGCCTTCCAGAACTGATCTGAAAAACTCATTTTTTCTTGGAAAAACGGATGAATTTCGCCACCGACAAGTTTCTGGAGAAGGATCCGCCGGGCGGAAATTTGCCGTCCGACGATCTGACCATACAAAGATCGGCCTTCTTCCCTCCGGCTCTCGTGCAATATTGGCATATCATCCTGCGCAGGCGCTGGGTCATCGTCAGCATCATCGCCGCCTGCCTGGTACTCGGCCTCATCGTCACGCTCCTGATGTCGCCGAACTACACCGCGCGCGCCGAGCTTGAGATCAGTCGGGAACAGAAGCAGATCACCAATGTCGAGGGCATCGAATCCGCGCAATCGGGACGCGACCTTGAATTTTATGCGACGCAATACGCCCTTCTGAGGGCACGTCCCGTCGCGGAGCGCGTAGTCCAGACGCTGCATCTCGACCGTTCGGACGACTTCTTCGTCGCCCATGGCGTCGAGCTGGGCGATCTGGCGCTGTCGGCGCAAAGCGCATCCAACCGGATCAAGAGCGAACGACGCGAGAAGCTTGCGGCGGACCTGCTGCTCGCGCACGTGTCCATCGATCCACTGCGCAGTTCGCGCCTGGTGGACATCAATTATACCAGCCGGTCTCCGCAACAGTCACAGCAGATCGCGAACGCATGGACCCAGGCGTTCATCGCCACCAACATGTCCCGGCAGTTCGCCTCCACCGCGGACGCTCGCCGCTTCCTCGAGCAGCGCCTTGCGGCGTTGCGGGAACGCCTCGAACAGTCCGATCGCCAGGTCGTCGCCTATGCCGCGCGTCGCGACATCGACACAATGGAGCAGGGACGCGATGCCGAGGGCCGGACCCAGGTCAATCGCACGCTGGTTTCGAGCAACCTTTCCGACCTGAACACCTTGCTGAACAAGGCGATCGCCGATCGCGTGGCCGCACAGAGCCGCCTCCAGTCCTCCGGCTCCGAAACGCAGGAAGCGATCAGCAGCGGCACGCTCGGCGGGCTTCGCCAGCAGCGCGCGGAAGCTGCCGGCCAGTATCAGCAGATGCTGGTGCAGTTCGAGCCGGACTATCCCTCGGCCCGGGCGCTCGCCGCGCAGATCAAATCGCTGGATGCCGCGATCGGCCAGGAAACGGCGCGCATCTCGCGTACCCGCGGCCAGGAATATCAACAGGCGCTGGACCGCGAGAACAAGCTGCGCGACCAGGTGTCGCAGCTGCGCGAGCAAATGAGGACGCAGCAGCAAGCCAGTATTCAACTCAACATTTACCAGCGCGAGGCGGACACCAATCGCCAGCTCTATGATGCCTTGCTGCAGCGCTACAAGGAAATCGGGGTCGCGGGCACCATCGGCGCCAGCAATATCAGTGTCGTCGAGCCTGCCCAGCTACCCGTCAAGCCGTCGTCCCCCCGCCTTATCCTCAACATCGCCATCGCGTTGCTGATCGGCACTATCCTGGCCGGCATCGCCGCGTTCGCGCTCGAGCAGATCGACGAGGGCGTCCGGGAACCGTCGCAGGTCGAGCCGCTGCTCGGATTGCCGCTGCTCGGCAGCACGCCAGCGCTCGACGGCGACTTCCTCGCCGAGATCACGGATACGAAATCGGGCCTGTACGACGCCTATTTCAGCATCCGCTCGAACCTGGCCTTCGCGACGAACCACGGGTTCCCGCGAACCTTGGCGGTCACCAGTACGCGGCCTGCGGAGGGGAAGAGCTCGACGTCGCTCGCGCTCGCCTATATTCTGGGTCGTACCGGCAAGAACGTCCTGCTGGTCGATGCCGACATGCGCTCGCCTTCGTTGCATTCGATCATCGGGGCAAACAACAACGAAGGCCTGAGCAACTATCTCGCAGGCTTGGAAGACTGGACCAGCCTGATCCAGACGAGCGCGTTCAAGGGCGTGTCCCTGCTGACCGCCGGCCCGGTGCCGCCGAGCGCCGCCGAGTTGCTCAGCGGCGACCGTCTCCAGCGGTTCTTCGAAACCGCGCTGTCCCGCTTCGACCATGTCGTGGTCGACTCCCCGCCGGTTCTGGGCCTCACGGACGCGCCGATCCTTTCGTCGGCGGTGGAGGGCTGCGTCTTCGTCGTTCAGTCGGACGGCGTCGCCGTTCGAGGCGTCCAGACATCGATTGCCCGCCTGCAAAAGGTTCAGGCGCATCTGTTCGGCATCGTCCTGTCGAAATACAAGCAGCGGCGAGTGGGCAGCTACGGCTATGGCTACGGTTATGGCTACGGCTATGGCCAGAAGCACAAGACCGATCAGGCTTGAGCGACAAATACGCAGCAGATCCAATCGGATATGCGCGGATAGCAAGCCAAATATTTCCGGAAATCAGGAGTTCATATACATGAGGGTTAAGGTGTTAGGGGCCGGGTCGATCGGCAATCATCTGTCCCATGCATCTCGGTCGTTGGGCTGGCATGTCGATATCTGCGATATCGATCCCGCCGCGTTGGAGCGCACGAAGACCGAAATCTATCCGAGCCGCTACGGAAAGTGGGACGATGCGATCGGGACCTATCTGAGTGCCGATGCACCCAAGGGTGGCTATGACCTGATCTGTATCGGGACGCCGCCGCACGTCCATCTTCCGCTCGCGATCGAGGCGCTGAACGAGCAGCCAAAGGCCATCCTGATCGAAAAGCCGGTTTGCGGCCCCGATCTTAAGGATGCCGACACGCTCTTCCGGCGTGCGAGGGATCAGGGAGTCGCCATCTTCGTCGGCTACGACCATGTCGTCGGAAAGGCGGCGCAGGATGCGACTGCCAGCGCGCGCGCGCATGGCGCGCTCCCTCTGACCCTGGACGTGGAATTTCGCGAATTCTGGGGCGGCATCTTCGCCGCCCATCCCTGGCTCGCAGGGCCGTGGGAAACCTATCTCGGCTTTTCGCGCCTGGGCGGCGGCGCATCGGGCGAGCATTCCCACGCCATCAACTTGTGGCAGCATTTCGCCCATGAACTCGGCGCCGGCCGCGTTGTCGAGGTGCAGGCGATGCTGCAGACGGTCAAGGACGACAAGGTCGACTATGACAGCCTGTGCCTTCTCAACCTGAAGACCGAGAACGGCCTTGTCGGACGTTGCGTCCAGGACGTGGTCACGCAGCCGCCCCGCAAATGGGCCCGCATGCAGTTCGCCGACGGTCATGTAGAATGGCAATGCGGCCGCGAGCCCGGCCTCGACGTCGTGCTCCACAAGTCCGGCAATGCGGAAGCGGTCGAAACCGCATTCCGCAAGACCCGTCCCGATGATTTCATCGAGGAATTGCGGCATATCGAACGAGCGCTGGCAAACGGCGACGGGGCATCCTCGTCGCTCTCGATCCAGCGCGGGCTGGAAACGATGCTCGTCGTAGCCGCGGCACATCTCTCCAATGAAAAAAGGCGCTCCGTAACAATTGACTATGCCAAGGGTTTCGTTCCCGAGGCGCTTGCGCTAGCCTGAAAGGATGAACGGAGATAAATATGAGCGGCTTTAACTTCAGCGGACTCTATGTCCTCGATCTTGCGAATAATCACCAGGGCAGCGTTGATCACGGCAAGAACATCATCCAGCGCAACGCGGAGGTCGTGCATAGGCATGGGGTTCGTGCGGCCATCAAGTTTCAGTTCCGCGACCTTCCGGATTTCGTCCATGTCGACGAGCAGAAGAACCCCACGAACAAGCATGTTCCCCGGTTCCTCTCCACGCGGCTGAACTGGGAGCAATTCGGCGAGCTGCTTCAGGAGGTGTGGGCGCAGGGCCTGCTCGCGATGTGCACGCCGTTCGACGAAGCCTCGGTCAAGCAGATCGTCAAGATGGGCTTCGACATCATCAAGGTCGCCAGCTGCTCCGCGCGCGACTGGCCCCTGCTCGAACAGATCGCAGCCTCGGGCCTGCCGGTGGTGGCGTCGACGGGGGGGCTGCTGCAGCATGAAGTCGACGATCTCGTCAGCTTCTTCTCGCATCGCGGATGCGATTTCTCCCTGATGCATTGCGTCTCGATCTATCCCACGCCGGACAGCGCATGCAATCTGGCGAACATCGCAGGTTTTCGCGAGCGCTATCCCGGAAAGGCGATCGGCTGGTCTACCCACGAGGCACCGGACGATACGGTGCCGGTCGGCCTGGCCATGGCCCTTGGCGGCGAGATGTTCGAGCGTCATGTCGGCATCGCGACCGACACGATTAAGCTGAACGCCTATTCGTCTACGCCCGAGCAGGTGGATGCCTGGATCGCGGCCTCGCTCAAGGCCAAGGCTCTGATCGGGAAGAAGGAGCGTCAGCCCGCGCTCGAAATCGAGCGCCAGTCGATCGACGAACTGCGCCGCGGCGTCTTTGCTAAGCGTAACGTCGAGGAAGGGCAGACGATCACGGCCGACGACGTCTATTTCGCGTTCCCCTATCGCCCGGGCCAGCTGTCGTCGGGGGAATGGAAGGAAGGCGTAGTCGTAAATCAGGCCGTGGCCCCGGATGCGCCGATCAACCTGTCCAGCGTTTCTCTCCCGAGCGACAGGCACGAGCAGGTGCTGAAGCATGCCATCCATGACGTGAAGGCTCTCCTCGCCTATGCCCGCGTCCCGCTGTCGCATGAGTTCACGACCGAATATTCGCATCACTATGGCATCGCCAATTTCCGCGAAGTCGGCGCGGTGCTGATCAACGTGATCAATCGCGTCTATGCCAAGAAGGTGCTGGTCCAGCTTCCCGGCCAGCGGCATCCCATGCACTATCACAAACTCAAAGAAGAGACGTTCCTGGTGCTTTGGGGTCAGTTGATCAGCGAACTGGACGGTCGCGAGCGTGTGCTTCTCCCGGGCGACACGCTGACCGTTCCTCCGGGTGTGTGGCACTGCTTCCGCACCGAAACGGGTTGCGTCTTCGAAGAGATTTCGACCACGGCATATTCGAATGATTCGGTCTATCGGGACGCCGCGATCAATGCCCTGACTTCGAATCAGCGCAAGACGGTTGTCGACCATTGGGGTCGCTTCCAGCTCGTCGAGCAGTTGCGCGACGCGGACGTGCCCGCAGCCTAAAAGAATGCCGCTCGAGATCAAAGGCA
>JBEVLV010000114.1:0-18372 GCA_040508955.1 Sphingomonas sp.
TAGCCATGCCTTTCACCCTCCGCTCCGGTCTGTCGTGGTGCTTGTGCGCCGGCCAGGCCGTATTCCTGGACTTGCCGCGCAACCGCTATTTCTGCCTGCCCGAGGAGCCCGACGGGCTCTTCCGGCGCTGGGCTGCCGGCGAGACGCTCGCGCCCGACGAGCAGGCGCTGCTCATGGGGTGCGGGGTGATCGAGGCCGGCGAGGACGCACGTCCGGCTGCGACCTGCTATCCAGCCGCGACCCAGGACTATGCACTCGACGGTGCGCGCGGCGGTTCTACCGCCGACGTGGTCGCGGCGATTACAGGCCAGTTTCGCGCCCAGTGCTGGCTCAAGCTGCGGCCGATGGCCGATATCGCGGCGCGGCTGGCGGGAGAGCGTGTCGCCCCCCCTGGTCGCGCACCCGACGACGCAATGCAGCGCCAGGTCGCGGGCGCTTTCGTGACCAGCGCAATGCTGCTGCGCGCGGCCGACCAATGCCTGCCCCGGGCGATCGCGGCGCGCCGGCTGTGCCAGCGCCACGGCCAGGAAGCGGCACTCGTCTTCGGCGTGCGCCTCAACCCTTTCGCCGCGCATAGCTGGGTCCAGTGCGACGACGCAGTGATCGTCGGCGATCTCGAGCATGTGCGGCTGTACACGCCGATCCTGGTGCTGCCGTGAGGCCGCGCTACCTCGTCCTCATATCGACCGGCGCGGAATTCGCCGGAAGCGCCGCGCGCATCGCCGAGCGGACGGGCTTGCGGCTCGCGCGAGCCGCGCCGCCCTTCGCGGTCCTGGTGAGCGACGCGTGCGACTGCCTCGAGATCGATCCCGAGGGCGTGGTGATCGGCACGCTGTTCCACCGGCACGGCCCCGCACGCGCGCTCCAGGCATTCGGCGAGGCCGAGCGCGGTGCCCTCGCGCGCGAAGGAAACGAGGCGCTGCTGAAATCCTATTGGGGTCGCTATCTCGCGGTTCGCGCCCGCGGCGACGGACTCGAGATCCTGCGCGATCCTTCCGGGGCGCTGCCCTGCTACCGGGCACGGACAAGCGACATGACGATGCTCGCCTCCGACATCGAGCTCCTGACGCTGGCGGGGGCCGCGCCGGGGGGCGTTGCCTGGGACACGCTCGCGCGGATCCTCTATTCCTGCGGCCTTCCCATCGTCGAGACCGCGATCGGCGGGATCACGACGCTGCTGCCAGGCACGGGCGTCGCGCTCAACGGCCGGTCCGAGCACGCCATTCCCGGCTGGTCGCCCTGGGATTATGTCGCGCCTCGCGCCGGGGAAGAGACGGCCGTCACGGCCGAGCATCTGCGCCGCGTGGTCGAGCAGTGCGTCGCCGCCTGGGCATCGCTCTATCGGTGCCCGCTGGTCAGCCTCTCCGGCGGGCTCGATTCCTCGATCGTCACCGCGAGCCTCGCTCGCAGCAAGAGCAGCGCGACCTGCCTCACCATGTTCACCGACGACATCGCCGGCGACGAGCGCGGGTTCGCGCAAGCCGTGTGCGCCCACCTCGCGCTGCCGCTCGTGGAGCGGCGCTACGACCTGGACGCCGTCGACCTCGGCCATGCGCTGGGGGCGCATCTCCCGCGGCCCTTGGGCCGGGCGGAGGCGCAGCCTTATGAGAAGGCGCATCGCGAAACCGCCGGCAGTATCGGCGCGGATGCCTTCTTCACCGGCAATGGCGGCGACAATGTCTTCGGCTTCTCGCAATCCGCGGCGGCACTGGCGGATCGAGCGTTGCACGAGGGGCCAGGGGCCGGTGCGTTCGCTACGTTGCGCGATATCTGCCGGCAGACCGGTGCCGGACCGCTCAGGGTCACGCGCGCCGCGGTAAGCATCGCCAGGCGGCCGCCCGCCTATCCGTGGAAGCCAAGCCCGGCGTTCCTCCATCCCGACATCATCGCGTCGCTGCAAGGTCTCGAGCTTTCGCACCCCTGGCTCGAGGCTCCGCCCTGGGCATTACCGGGCAAGGCGGCACACATCGCCGGGATCGCGCGTGCGCATCCGACGCTCGAGTCCGATCGCAGCCGGTTCGCGCCGGTGATAAACCCCTTGCTGTCGCAGCCTATCGTCGAAGCCTGCCTCGCCATTCCGAGCTGGCAGTGGCGCGAGGGCGGTCGCGACCGTTCGGTGGCGCGGGCGGCGTTCGCCGACCGGCTCCCGGCCGCGATCGTCGAGCGGCGGGTCAAAGGCTCGCCCGACCCGTTCTGCGGCGAGATCGTGCGGCGCAAGCGCGACGAATTGCGCGAGCGGCTGATGGACGGGCATCTCGCAAAACGTGGAATTCTCGATCCGGGCGCGGTCGAGGAGGCTCTTCGGCCAGGTCGTCTGACGGCCGGGGAGGAGAATGCGCGCCTGCTCGAGCTGGTCAATGTCGAGGCATGGGCGACCGCCTGGTCATCCCGGCGCCTCGTCACAGCTGTCGCCGGCTCGGGCACGAACGACTGCGAGTGCAACTAGGAGAAAGAACATGCGAACCGAAGACGTGAAAGTGGTCGAGCTCGGCAGCGTCAGCGCTGACACCCGTGGGCTCATAATCGGCGCCGCGGAGACGGAGTTCGGACATATGCTTCCCCCGAGCCTGTACGACGACTGATACGGCGCCACGGCGCCCGCTCCAACGTTCGCACTTCACGGCGACGGCGCGACCATGGAGGAAACCTCGGTCGAACCCGACAGGCCGCGTCGCAGTGCTTCCCAATGCGCGATTTCCTGCGGGCGCCCAGGTGCCTTCACGCCGTTCAGCCAGAAGTCGAACCAGTCGATCGCCCGCGTATAGACCGCGAGCCGGTGCGCCGGCTGCCATTTGACGTGATGCTCTTGCGGGAAGACGTAGAGGTCGACGGGACGGTTGAGCTCGCGCAACGCCGTGACGCTCTGCAGTGCGACCCAAAATTCGTCGTCGGCCACCTGCGCGAGGACCGGCGCTCTTATGTCCTTGGCATTGGAAGAGACGCCGAACTGCCGCCAGAAAGCCTTGGCCCCCTCGCTGTCGTCGACCGTCCTTGGGTATCCCATGAACGCGAATTGGCGCGCCGCCCGGGGTCCGACCCGCAAGGGAAGGTCGGTATCCCAGCAGCAACTGCTCATCGCAAAGGCCGAGAACAGCTTGCTGTGGAGCAGCGCATACTGGACCGTGGAGGAGCCGTCGCTCAGGCCCGTGATCCCGATCCGTTTAGGGTCGACGATACCGCGCTCGATCGTCGTTCGCACCGCGGTCTCGATCGCCTCCAGCACGCTACGGCGATCGGCGAAATCCTTGAGGTTGATCCTGTCGGCCTCAAGGGCGTCGATGGTGGACTTTTGGCCGACCGCGCGCGGACGGTCGAAGCTCAGCACCGCGAAGCCTCGGTTGGCGAATGCCTGGATCGGATAGTCGTCGCCGGTGCCGCCCCGCAGGAAGCCGCGCGAGTGATACTGTACGACCACCAGCGGATAGCGACGCCCGGGCTCGTAGCCGACGGGCAGGACGAGATCGGCGAAGGATTCGATACCGAAGCTGTTGCGCGAGCGCAGGCGCTCGACCTGCCCCAGCTTCAGACTTGCGAATTCGGGGTTGGGATCGAACAGCAGCGCACGCCGGCCGCTGGCCGGGTCGAGCCGCTCGAGACGGCGGGGCTGCAGCGCGCCCTCGCGCAGGCAGACGAGCGTCTCGCCCGAGGGCACGCAACCGAGGAACAGGTCCTCGGTACCGTAGAGCCGGCGCACGGTCCGCGCGCCCGGAGACCATTCGTAGATTGCGGTGACGCTGTTGGACCAGCCTTCGTGCCGCCGGAAGCGGACCTTGCCGCCTACCCACCAGGGCTCGCTCGCATCGGCGCAGGCCGGCGCGCCGCAGGACAGGGTGCGCGAACGCGTCGTGACGACCAGCCGACCGCGCGCGGCATAGAGCGACTTGGCCGGGACCTGTAGCCACGCCCGGTCGCCGACCGCGGAAGTCGCCTCGCTCCAGCTTCCCTCCTGCATCGATGCCCTGTCGAGCAGGCCGGCTTCCTCGGGCGTTGCAGACCGCACCGCCCCGCTCGCCAGGTCGAGGTACGAGGCGGTGCGCGCGATCGGCGCCTGAGGGAACGGGCGGCTGCTCGCCGCCGGCACGAAGCGATCGTCATAGTGGAAGCCGGACAGGCCCTCGCGGTCGATCGCGGCGAGCGCGCCCCGCAGTGCCGGGCTGGTTGCGTACACCACGCCCCGACCGTCGGCGGCGAGGCGGAAGTCCTCGATGTCGTCGGCGCTCTTCGTGATCGCGGCGCTACCGCTGCCGTCCGTCTGGGCCCGCCACAGCTGGACGACACCTTGGTCGCGCCGACGGTAGACGATCGATTTCCCGTCGGGCGACCAGCGCGGCGTGATCGGGTCGGCGTACCCGCTCGGGAATCCGGCTGCGCCGCGGGCGTCCATGCGCACGCGGATGAAGTCGCCGCCCCGGTCGACCACGCGCGCGGCGCCGCTACGAAGGTCCACCACCAGCATCGCGAGGCAGAAGCCGTTGGTGGCAGGATCGCCACGGCGAAGCTGGAAGGCAGCTTGGGTCCCGTCCGGCGATACCGAGAACAGGCCCTCGTCCTGCTGGTTGGGATCGACCGGCCCGATGTCGCGCAGACGCACGAGATCCTCCGGCGCCAGGCCTCGCGCGGGGAAATGTGCCCCGGACGGCACCAGGTCGGCACAGTCCGGGGCGGCCCACGCCGCCGCTGGCGCCAGGAGCGAGGCGGCGGCGGCGAGCGCCATGCGCAGGCTCACCATTGCTTGGTCACCGAGAAGCTGACGAACCGGCCTATCGGGGACTGGTTGGTCGAGTCGAACGGGATCGCGGACGCTGCCGCATTGCGGATCGGGTCGGGCTCCTTGTTCAGTAGGTTCTGCACGTTGAGGCGCAGCTCGATGTTGCTGAGCGGGCCGTGTTCGATGTCGGGGCGGATGGCACCGCTCAGGTCCAGCGTGGTGAAGGCGCCGATCGTCTCGGTCTGGGGAAAGCGGTTGTCGAGCGTGCTGCCGACATAGTTGAGAGAGGCCGCGAGCTGGAGACCGCCGCGTTGCCAGTTGGCCGACCCGTGCGCCCGAAAATGGGGCGGCGTGAAGATCAATCCAGCGCGTCCTTCGTACGGCGCGTTGGCGACGGGCTGGCGCTTGCCGTCGAGATAGCTCGCCGACGCGGCTAGCTGGAGCTGGCCTCCGCCCTTGAGCGCCGCGCTATAGTCGATGGCGAGGTCGACGCCGCGGGCATGTTCGCGCGCGGTGTTGCGCAGGCTCTCGTCGACCACGGCCGCGACCCGCGCGGGATCATAGGTCTGGCTGCTTTGGTTCTCGAGTCCGAGGGGCGCCGCCGCGATCAGCTCCTGCAATAGGCTCGCGCTGGGCGCAAAGGTGACGAAGTCCGCGGCGACGGGATTGGTCAGCGCTGTCGTGAAATCGCTGACCCCGCTTGCGATGCGGCCGCGATAGTCGATGTCGAAATAGCTCGCTTCGATGCGCAGGCCGGAAAGGAAGCGCGGCTTGAACTCGATCGACAAGGTCGAGCTCGTTGCCCGCTCCGCGCGCAGATCGGGGTTGCCGCCGGCCAGGAGCAGGACGGTCGATCCGGCTGGGAGCGGCGGCACGGGCTGCGGCGCGAACAGGCTTTCGTCGAGCAGGATGGCCTCGCGAGACTGGTTCACCTGCTGCAGCGTCGGGATCTTGAACGAGCGTCCCCAGCTATATTTGAGCGTGATGTCCGGGTGCGGCGCATAGACGAGCCCGAGCTTCGGCGTGGCGACGGCGTCGATGCCCTTGTAGCTCTCGTAGCGGACCGCCGCGCTGAGGCGCAGCGCATCGATGAAGGGCATGCGGTTAGCGGCGCCGACCAAAGGCACCGACAGCTCGCCATAGCCGAACAGGCTTTCCCGTCGTTCGACCGCGTCGCGCAGCACCTGGGTTGCGCCACCGCTGGTCGCGCGGACATTGAAGGCAAGGCGGAAGCGCCGATAGCCGCCACCCAAGGCGAGACGCACGTCGCCACCGGGCAGGCGGACGAGCGGACCCTCCGCGCTTGCTTCGAAATTGGTGAGATAGTCGTCATAGGCCGTGCGCCCGACAAGCAGCGCACCGTTGGTGTAGCGCAGCGCGGTGCTGACGGTGGAGCTCTCTCCCTGGGTCGCCTCGAGCGTCGCCTCCCAGTCGCCGCCGGGCCGCAAGTGGAGCGAAGGCGTGACCGCGTAGGAGCGTACCACGGGGAGATTGACCTGCCCGAAATAGGTGACGGGCGCGGTCACCGAGAACACATTGGTCTTGCGCGCGCGACGGTCGGCGAGCTGGGCGTCCAGCTCGAACGATACCCAGTTCGCCAGGTCCTGATGGCCGGCGAGCACCCCGCTCACCTGCCGGCTTCCCGTGGCGATCATCTGGGTGGGATGGAGGCCGCGCGTATAGTCGCGCTGATCGGCGTAGATCGGCGTCGCCTTGCTATAGTCGAGCGCGGCCATGAACCCGCCGCTCGCCCAACGCGCACCACCGACGCCCGAATATTGCTGCTGGACATTGCCCCCGTCGGTCGAGGCGCCGACGCGGGCGCTGGTCTGGAGGCCGTCATAGTCGCGGCGCAGGATGAGGTTGGCGACGCCGCCCACGGCGTCCGAGCCGTAGAGCGCCGATGCGCCGTCGGTGATCACCTCGATGCGATCGAGCGCCGCCAGCGGGATGACCGAGATGTCGACGCCCTGGTTGACGGCGTCGTAAGGAAGGCGGTGACCATTGATGAGCGTCAACGTCGCGTCCGAGCCCAACCCGCGAAGGTTGAGCGTCGTCGCGTTATTGATGTTATTGTATCCGCCCTGGTCACCGCCCCCCGCGACCCCGGGGTTTTGCCCTCCGGTGAAATTCTGCGGGATGATCCGCGAGACGCTCGCCATGTCCGGCAGGCCCTGCTGCTCCAGACCCCGGCGCGTCATCACGATGACCGGCGACGGGCCGCTGGCGCCGCGGATGCGCGTGCCGGTCACGGTTATGTCCGTGGTATCGATTTCGGCCGCTTGAGGACGCACCCGGACGACAAGCGCGCCGGCCTGCTCCTCGACGTCCAGACCGCTGCCGCCGATGGCAAGCCGCACCGCCTGCTCGACGGTGAAGGTGCCACGGACGGCGGGCGACCGCCGGCCACGCACGTCGCCGTCGGCGAACAGGATTTCGCGGCCGCCCTGGCGCGCCAGCGCGCGCAGCGTCGTAGCAAGGTCTTGCGCCGGCAGCGCGAACGTCACGGCTGCCTCCTGTGCACTGGCCGGCAGGATCACTATGCCGGCAGGAGTCGCGGTCGCGGCAAGCAGCGCGGCGCACAGCGCCTTTTTCGAGATCGTCATTCTTCCCTCCCATCGCCAGTTGTTCCGGCGTTGAGGGGTTGACGCGGCGCGGCGCGAACTACGGGGCGTCGCGCGAAAATAATTTTCGCGCGACCAATGCGCAGCGTGGCTGGATCCGCAGTCGCGGCAACCGACGTACTCCGCATTCTCTCGGCCGGCGGCCTGACGGTACTTCAGGTTCACGGCGCACCGCCTGCCGTCAGCGCGACATTCCTGCTCTAGAGCTCGCGCCTGAAAGGATGCGGGGGCAATGCAGGCCGCGCTAGCGGGCCAGCAACCGGGCTAGAGCCTTGTCCAGTTGTTGGCGGCTCCAGCTCTGCCGCCCGCCGAGCACGACAGGATTCGGCAGAATGCCTCGATACACTTCCCGAATGAAAGCAGACTCGGACAGGTCAAGATAGGCGGCTGCCGTCCGCTGTCGCATCATTTCCGGCCAGTCGGGGAAACGAAGCGCGATGTCACGGTCGCACGGCACTTCGCCTTCCGGAATGGCGAGGCCCACTACCCCGGCAACCTTGGCTGCCGCCTCAGCGCCTTTCTCATTCGGCACCAGGGGCGGAGGTTTCTTCTCCGCTATCCGCCGGGCAGGGGGCAATGGCGGCCGCCAGGGTTCGACCTCCGGCTCGGCTGCGAGCTGCACGTCGATCCAGGATTGAACCTCGCTACCCAGCCACCGCCGTGCCTTTGCTCCGAGACTATGGCCAGGTGGGAAGGTGCCTTCCTGTATCTTACGATAGATCGTCGATGTCGAAAGCCCGGTGCGCTGGCGCACCTCCTTCATGCGGAGGAAGTGATCTGGAGAAGTGTCCGGCATCATCGTGAATGGCTTTCGAAACGGTCGTTGGCAATCGGCGTGTGCCCAGGGGGCGATACGGATGACGCATCGAAACGCCGAACTCCGGGGTCGAGATTGCCGCTGAGACGCTCAGGCTTTACTCTAAGTTCGCGCTTTCACCGGCGAGCGGTTCCGGCCCGCGGCATTGAGGCGCACCGCCTTGATTTTGTGACATGCGCTCTGGCGACAGGCCGCAAGATCGAAACCCCGTGGTCGCACGTGGCACATAATGAAAAACCGCGAGGCAGACGTCGCCGCCCTTGCCGTCACGTCGGCTGACAAAGGTCCTTCCGCTGTGTCACGATCGGAATTCCGGCCGAGTCGATCTCGAACCCGGTGACGGTGAATCCGCTACGTAAATTCAGGATGATCATCGCATTGTTGGAGGCCCGGGTTCGGGTTTCGATTAAGCCGTAGCCCGCTTCGGCGGCATGCCGATGCTGGAGCTCCATCAGCTTACCAGCGACGCCCGCTCGGCGCGCCGAAGGATGCACCCCACCGAGCCAGCTGTAGAGAAGTTGCGGTCCTCGCCGATATCCAAGCTTGAAGCCGACGACGCGTTCGCCTTCCCGGGCGAGCCAGAGATCGACGTCCTGGATCGTCGGCAACCGCCGCGTCAGATAGGACCCGTCGAAGCCAGGGAAGATTTCCGCGCAGAGCGGAAGCAAGAGGGCGGCAATTTCCGCCGCCGAACCTTGCCGGCGCTCGTACGCGATTTCCGTGGTCATGGGCCGGCCTCACCTTTCCGGCGAGCCTTACAGCGACGAACTTTCTTCACACAACCGCGTAACCTCATCCGCTGAGCTTCAGGCCCACGATTCCGAGCAGGGTCACCAGGGCGAAGAGCAGGCGCGTGCCAACCATCGGCTCGCCCAGGAGAACCATCCCCACCGCCAGGGAACCGAGCGCGCCGATGCCGGTCCAGACCACATAGGCGGTCCCCAGGGGCAGGACGCGAAGCGCGCTCGACAAAAGGAAGATGAAGGCGACAAGCAGCACGAGCGACAGGACGGCCCAGCCGGGCTGGGTCATGCCCTCCGACCGCTTCGTGGCATAGGCCCAGGCGACATCGAGAATGCCGGAGGCACCGAGCATGAGCCAGGCTGTCGCGGGGCTCATGACGCGCTCCGATGGGCATCGACCCGTTCGGTCAGAGCCTTCCGCGCCGCGTCCCGCGCGCGTTCCTGCACCGCAGGGTCGCCGGCGGTTGGTCCGGTCAGGACGATGCCCGGCTCGCCGAGGCCGATGAAGCGGAACGCTTCGCGAAGATAGCCGCTGGCCAGATCCGGCCGGCCCCAGCTTGGCCCGGCCGAATAGTCGCCGGAGCTTGCCAGGACCACGGTCAGCGGTTTTGCGTCCAGCAGCGGTCGGTAACCGCTTTGCGGGTCGAAGGCGAAGCTCAGACCCGGCTGGGTGATGAGGTCGATCCAATGCTTGAGCTTATAGGGTATTCCGAAATTCCACATCGGCGTCGATACGAGAAGGCTGTCCGCGTCTCGCACGCGCTCGATGAGCCGTTCGATCGTCTTCCAGGCTTGCGCTTCGCCGCCCTCGAACGCGCGTTTCGCCAGCACTGCATATTTCGCGGAGAGCAGCGCGCCGTCGAACTCCGGCAGCGTCGTATCCCACAGCCGCAGATGATCGAGTTCGAGGGCAGTGTCGGTCTCGCGCATCCGATCGACGAAATGCCCGGCCAATGTGGTCGAAATCGACGCCGCGCCACGCGGCGATGCTTCGATGTGCAACAGTCTGTGCGTCACGAAAATGCTCCTGATTGCGTTTGGTCGCCGATATCTAGGTCGCGCCGTTGCGAATTCTTCTTGCAATTCTGCGATTGACGTTCGCATTTGTGCGACATGCGACCAGATCTCGACGATCTTCGGCTCGTGGCGGCGCTGGCCGAACAGAAGGGCGCACGCCACGCGGCACGTGCGCTGGGCACGCATGTCGCCACGGTCTACCGCCGGCTGCAGGGGCTGGAGGATCGGCTCGGCCTGCAATTGTTCGAGCGGAGCGATGGGGATTTTGCCCCGACGCCGGCAGGCGCCGAATTGATTGCGGCCGCGCAGGACGTCGCGGCACGTCTTGGGACTCTGCAGCGAAGGCTGGCCGCCGACCGCGGCCGGCTCGTCGGCGATCTGTCGGTCACGACGACCGATTCCCTGCTGCCCGCAGTCGCAGAGGCGGTGCGACCGTTCCAGGAGGCCCACCCCGAGGTGCGGCTCCATCTTACGATTTCGAATGCGATGGCGGATATGGCGCGGCACGATGCCGATATCGCCATCCGCCCGACTAGTTCGCCGCCCGAGGCGCTGGTCGGCCGCCGCGTGTCGCCGGTCGCCTTTGCGGTCTACGGATCGTCCGTGGAGATACCCGAGCGATGGATCGCCCTCGATCAAAGCCTGTCGGATGTCCGTTCCGAACAATGGCTCGCGCAGCGGATCGATGCGCCGGCACTGCGCGTGAACAGCATGTGGGCTGCCGCCGAGGCCTGCGCGGCCGGGCTGGGACGCGCAGTCCTGCCGAGCTATCTCGCCAAGCGCTTTCCGCTCGTAGCGTTGGACGCACCCATCGCCGAACTGGCATCGGCCGTCTGGATGCTCTTCCATCCCGACCACCGAGCGACGCCGCGGGTGCGGTATTTCGTGCGGGAGGTGGCCGCCTCGCTGCACCCGCTGCTCTGAGCGTTGTGCGCCAGGCTCGCGGCTCACCGAAAAAAAATCTGAAGAATAATTTTGGCGGATGTCGATTTGGGCGCCGCTCGCCCGACGCGACAGCAGAACGTATCTTGGACGGGATGGAGCATCCCGGGATCGTTCGAGGAGACTATCGATGCGTGTGATGGTGATCATGAAGGCCAGTGCGGAAACCGAAGCCGGCATCATGCCGAGCGAGCAGCTGCTGACGGATATGACGGCCTATAACGAGGAACTGGTGAAGGCGGGCATCCTGCTCGGCGGTGAAGGGCTGCACCCGTCTTCCAAGGGTGCCCGCGTCCGATTCGAAGGAAACAAGACGAGCGTGCTCAACGGCCCCTTCGCCGAAACCAAGGAGCTGATCGCCGGGTTCTGGCTGTTGCAGGTCAAATCGATGGACGAGGCGATCGAATGGATCCGCCGCGTGCCGAACACCGACGGCGCGCACCACGAGATCGAGATCCGTCAGGTCTTCGAGGCCGCCGACTTCGGCGACGCCCTTACGCCGGAACTGCGGGAGCGCGAAGACGCGATGCGCGAGCAGACCGGCAATTATGGCGGCGCCAAGGAGTAGTTGCCGCGCCCGTTTCCATGCCTAGAAAGCGGGCATGGGGACGGCGGAGGCGTTGCGTGCGATCGAGACTGTCTGGCGGATCGAATCCGCCAGGCTGATCGCGGGGCTGGCCCGTATGACGCGTGACCTTTCCCAGGCGGAGGAGCTGGCGCACGACGCGCTCGAGGCCGCGCTCCGCCAGTGGCCGGACGAAGGCGTTCCGCGCAATCCCGGAGCCTGGCTGATGGCTGCGGGCAAGCGCCGGGCAGTCGACGCGTTCCGCCGGTCGAGCATGATCGAGCGCAAGCTCGGCGAATTGGCGGACGAGGGCGAGCCGATCGACCATTCCGCGAGGACGATCGAAGAGCGGCTCGACGACGATATAGGCGACGAGTTGCTCGCGCTGATCTTCACCGCCTGCCACTTGCGCCGCCGCGGCAACGATAGCGTCAGGTTTCGAACCGGCTCGAGGGATCACGGTCACGGTCGTAGTGCCGCGCTAGGGGAAACGGGGGCAGCCAGGATTCGCGCCGGATCGTCCAGTTCTCATAGCTGGGCACGAACTGGTCCGGCGCATCCAGCGCACCGAGATTCACTTCGATCTCATCGGCGGTGCGGGCGAAGACCGATGACCCGCAGCGCGGACAGAAGCAGCGGCCGGCATAGCTGCGAACCTCACCCTCGACCGTCACCGATGTTTCGGGAAAGATGGCGGAGGCGTGGAACAGCGCGCCGTGATGCTTGCGGCAATCGAGGCAGTGGCAGAGGCCAACCCTCCAGGGGCGCCCGGTTGCCACGATCCGTACATCGCCGCACAGGCAGCCGCCCTCAACCCGTTCCATGCCTGCCTCCGCGAATCATGTCCCATCCCTACGCAACGCGCGCGGCCGGCTTGTTATCCGGCGACCGGGGGGAACCCGGGCGCGCGCAGATCCGCCAGCCATGTGCCGCTTGCCTGCGCCTCGACCTCATGCGCCAGGTCGCGCCAGGGTTCGGCGATCGCCGCATCGTACCACTCGCGCATCGGCGGCAACCCCCGCAAGGCCTCGGCATAGGCAGCGGTGCGATCGTCGACCAAAATACCGTAGGTCTGGAAGCGCAGCGCGACCGGCGCGAAAAAGGCATCGACGGCGGAGAAGGCCTGCCCGCCCAGCCAGGGTCCGCCGAAGCGCTCGAGACCGTCGCGCCAGAGCGCCGCGATGCGCGCTATATCGCGATCAAGCGCCCGCCGCGGCGTGTCGAGCCGCACACGGATGCCGCAGTTCATCGTGCAATATTCCCGCAGCGCCCCGAATCCGCCGTGCATCTCGGCGGCGGCGCAACGCGCCCAGGCGCGCGCAACGGGGTCGGCCGGCCAGACGCCCGGATGTCGCTCCGCCAGATATTCGGTGATCCCGAGCGAATCCCACAACAGCATGCCGCCATCATCGAGGCAGGGCACCTTGCCGCTCGGCGAGAACGCATCGAAGGCGCCGTCGCCGAAGGGCACGAGATGCTCGTCGAACGCGATATCGAGCATGCGCATCAGCAGCCAGGGACGCAGCGACCAGGACGAATAGTTCTTGTTGCCGATATACAGGCGGTACATCCACATCCCTCGTCTGCCTAACCGAAGCGTGCCATCCACGCTGCAAGCACCGGAATGGGCAGGAAGAGGCCGAGCTGCAAGGCGATCCACCTGCGTACGGCGTGGATCTCGTCCGGCCTCACGGGAACCTCGGTCTCGCGCTTAAGCCAACTCCGATAGGCGATCGTCGGCGGCAGCGAGGCGAGGCCCACCAGAAGGAAGCATGCCAGCTTCGCCCAGAACCAGCCGTTCGGCAGAAACCATCCGCTCCCCCTGGCGCCCCAGATCACGCGTGCGGCGCCTGTCATCAGGAGCGCGAGCGCCGTCAGCCCATAGAGAAGATCGCCGTGTGCGAGCCTGCGCACTGCGGCCGGCGCGAGCGGCGCGCACACCATCGTCCATTGTCGGACGAGCAGCCCGAAAAGCGCAAAGGCGAGCAGGTGATGCAAGGCCGCAAGCAGCGCATCGGGCAACATTGAGGTCTCCGCGTGGAAGCGAGCGGGATAGGAAAGCGGGCGCTCGCGCTCAGTCCGGAAGCAGCGCCTGCCCGTGGAACGCCGCCTTCCAGCTCTCGTCGCGGCGGACATAGCCCGACGTCACGATCGCCCGGTGGCGGTCGCCGCCGTTGCGGGTCGCGCCGATCTCGTAATTGATGAGCGCGAACTCGGGTGTTGGATGGACGAAGCCGCGCGGCTGGATATCGATGTCGCTCCAGGTCGGCGCGTCCTGCGCCATCGCGGCGATGTCGGCATTCTTCTTGACCCCGGCCATGTCGGCAAAGGAGATCAGGCAGACATCGTCCATATAGGCGCGGAAGTGCGGTTCGCCCTCTTCCCAGAACCCGCGTTCGATCGCGAAAAGCTCTTCCTCAAGCGTCATGACGGACTCCTCAGCTCACGCGCGCGGCGCCGCAGGCCGGCGTGGACGTGATGCCTCGGTCCCGGATGCCGGTCTTGAAGGGATGTGACCGGCCGGCATGGGCAGTGACGGTCCTAGGACGCCTCCTCCTTGGGCGGCAGATAGTCCGGATCGTGCCGGAACGGCAGCGTGCCGCCGCTGCGCAGGGCCGAGAGCAGTTCGGCAAAGCCGGTTCTGGCGCGAAAGCCGAGCAGCGCCTCGGCGCGGCTCGCATCGTAGACGCGCCCGATCGTGTCCGGCAGCCGCCAGCCGCGCCGGGCGTAGAGTGCCGGCGCGTCGGGGAAATGGCGCGCGATGACCGCGGCGGCATCATGCTTCAGCGCGTGCGCCTCGTCGCGGGAGAACGGGGTCGGCGCCGACACGATGAAGGTGTCGAAGCCGAGCTGCGGCGCAGCGTCCAGCGCGGCGATATGCGCATCCGCCGCATCCTCGACGGTCAGGCGGCGGTTCAGAAGCTCGTTAGCCTTCAGATTCTCGCCGGCCAGGTGGTCCAGCGTGTCGTCGTCCTCGGGGAAGAACCGGCCGGTGCGAAGTACGACGCAGGCAAGGCCGTGCTCGTGCGCGTAGAGGCGGCAGAGGCCTTCGGCGGCCAGCTTGGTGACGCCGTAGATGTTGCGCGGCTGGAGCGGACCGGACGCCTCGTCGAGCCAGGCCGCGGCGTCCGCGGCTTCGTCGCGGATCGCCTGGGTGATCATCAGCGAGGTGGTGGAGGTAAAGACGAAGCGGTCGTGTCCGGCGCGCGCCGCGGCGTGGAGCAGGCTGCGGGTACCAGTGACGTTGACGTCGATAAACGCCTGGTCGGGATAGCGGGCGATATCCGGCTTGTGGAGCGCGCCGGCATGGATGACCGCGTCCACCCCCAGCGCAAAGGCGCGCTCGACCGTGGCGGGATCCGCCACCGACCCGAGCAGGTCGGTATCGGCGCCCGGCGCCACGTCGAGGCCAATCACGGCGTGGCCAGCCGCACGCAGCCGCGGCGCGAGGAAGCGGCCGAGCCACCCCGACGATCCGGTCAGCAGGACGCGCACGCGATCGATCCCGTCCCCGGCCGCGCCCTGGTCGTCATTTCACGAATCTTGCGCAACGGTCATCTCCTTCTTCCCGGCTGCACCAACGGCGCCAGCCCGGTCTTGACGCGATGTGATGATCGTCGTGCGGAGACGCGCAGCAGGCTGCACGACTCCGCCGCGCCCCACGCGTTCAATCAGAGGTGCCGCGCGCGTAGATCAATCGCCAGTAACGGCTGTCGGACTGCTCGATCAGCGGCAGCAGGCGCTCGCGATGCGCCCCGAACTCGGGCGTCGCCATGAAGGCGCGGTGCGCCTCGATGCTTTCGAGCCCCGAGAGCAGCAGGAACCTGTCGCCGCCTTCCTCGGCGAACAGCCGGCTGGTCAGCAGGCCCGGCATGGCGGCAAAGCGCGGAAGCCGGTCGAGCTGCACTTGGCGGAAGGCGTCGGCCTGCCCGGCCCGGGGCGTGAACAGGTTGACGTTGAACAGCGAACGGTCGGGACTGGCGGTCATGCAAAGCTCCTCCGAATGGCGAGGAGCAGATCCATAGGACCTCGACCTTGGTTGAGGTCAAACGAATTTCTAGCGCACCGGCAAAAGGAAAGCGGCGCGTCGCGTCACATCCGATCAAGACCGCGCGGTGGCCCGGCGGCACTGGCCCTCAATGACCGATGTCCAGAAGCCGATCGGCCTTGTCGGCGGGATGAGCTGGGAGTCGAGCGCGCTCTACTACCGGCTCCTGAACGAGGAAGCCGCGCGGCGCCTCGGCGGCCATCACAATGCGCGCAGCATCCTCTACTCGGTCGATTATGACGATATGCTGCGATGGGGCACGGCGGGCGATTGGGACGCGGTGGCCGACACGCTCGCCGAGGCCGCCCGCCGCCTCGAGCGCGCTGGCGCGGCCATCGTCCTGCTGGCGGCCAACAGCGCGCATGCGGTGGCGGATCGGGTGCAGGCCGCGATCGGCATCCCGCTGCTGCATATCGCCGACCCCGTGGCAAAGGCCGCAAAAAACGCCGGCATCGCGCGGATCGGCCTGCTCGGCACGCGCTTCACCATGGAGATGGACTTCCTTGCCGGCCGACTGCGCGGCCATGGGCTCGACGTGCGCATACCCGAGGCGGGCGACCGCGACCGGCTTCACGAGATCATCGTGGGCGAGCTGACGCTCGGCGATGTCCGCGCCGAATCGCGCGCGTTCCTCGGCGACCTGATCGACCGGCTCGCCGGCCAGGACGCGCAGGGCGTGGTGGTCGGATGCACCGAGCTCCCCTTGCTGACGGCGGGCGCCGATTTCAGCCTTCCGGCCTTCGACACCGCGACGCTGCACGTGCAGGCGGCGCTGGACTTCGCGCTGGCATAGCCGCCGAGCGGCAAGTACCGATTCTCGCGTCATTCATCCGAAACGCTGCGCGGCACCTGCGTCTCTTGAACCTATGTGACGGCTTTCCTCGCCCCTTCGATCCGCGCTAGATTTGCGGGCGAAAGGGACGCGGCGATCAACCTTCCAGGCCATCTCTTCCGAAGGATCCAGCCCGGCTTCGAGCGCATCGAGGCTGGCATCGGCAAGCCGCGCCACGCCCATTTCTCCGCCTATGTCTCGGTGATGCTCGACGGAGGCTATGCGCAATCGGGCTATTTCGGACGGGTCCGACTCGAGCCCGGCGACGTCCTCGTCCAGCCGGTCCTCGACCGCCATGAAAGCTGGCCGAGGCCGTATGAGGCACCCCATATATTGCGTCTCGCCTGGGAGCCGGACACCGGCCTCGGCGGCGTCTACCGTCCGCGCGACATCGACCAGGTGATCCGCATCGCCGAACGCGATCCTGCGGAGGCGAGCGCATTGCTCGCGCATATGCTCGCCGGAACAGAGATGGTCGCGGTCTCGATGCACGACTGGCCGGATCTGCTCGCCGCGGCGCTCCGGTCCGGCCCCGTGGGCATCGCGTCGTGGGCGCGCGACCATGGGCTCAGCCGCGAGACGGTCGCGCGCGGGTTCGCGCGGTGCTGGGGCGTCTCGCCGCAGGGCTTTGCCGGCGAGCTGCGCGCGCGGGAGGCTTGGCTGCGCAGCGCGACCGGAAGCGACCGGCTGGCCGATATCGCCGCGGATCTGGGCTTTGCCGACCAGCCGCATATGACCCGCGCGGTCCGTACCCTTACCGGACTGCCGCCGGCGGCGTGGCGACGACGAGTCAGGGCGGGGACGGTGATCCTGTGAGGCTGGCGCTGCGCCCTGCGGGCGCGTGTCGATCGACACCGCCTCGATCATTCACGCATCTCCCGGCGAAAGTCTTCCTGTCCGGACGCGCCCGGTCCCTTACCGCTGCCGGCAGGACACAAGATCGATGCCGGGCTGCCATGGGCTGCGGGACAGGAAGGCCGCCGCTTCGGTCATTTCGATGATCTCGCGGACCGCTGCGCGCTTGTCGGAGGCGCTCCGACAATAGGATTTCACGATCCGGTAGCCGATCCAATACACGACATCGCGCGGGATGCCCGGCGGCCGGTCGTCGCTGTAGAGCCATCCCGTTGTGCCGACGATATAGTGCGCTCTGGGCGTATGATTTCGAGAACGGGCGGATCGCCCTCTCGGATCTCCTGTCGAGCTTCCGGCGGGCCGGCAAGGAAGAACCTGCGCTTGAGATATTGTTTTGCCCGACCTGCGCTGGCGTATTGGCATGGCGCGGCCTGCGGCTCGAAGAGGATGGCCGACGGCGCATGGCAGTCAATGCCGTATGGCTGAATTGGAGGCCGTCGCCGCGCTTCCGATCGATCATTTCGACGGCCTCGAGACGTTCGAGGACTTGCCCGGAGGCGATAGGACCTTGCGCGATCTATGGGCGTGAAGCGGTGGCCGAAGCCTTCCGGATTGCGCCACTTTTGGTTGATCGCGGACTCTCGCATCCGGCGCCGCGGAGCCGACGGACTTCCGGCTTGGAAATCGTCAGCTTTGGGGTGGGCGACGCCGCAGCGGGAGGTCTTTGCGGGGCCCCGAATAGGTCGGTAGCAGGCCCGCATAGCCGCAGGCCCGGCTGTCCTCGCCCTCATGCCGGGACGGCAGTGCATGGTGCGATATAAGATGGCCGCGTATCTCCTTCGGCAGCCCTGCCCAGTCGGGCACGAACGACAGAAGGAGCGCATCGCGTGGCGCGGCGGTGCGGTTGGCGTGCGTGCCGTGGAGGAGGCGGTAGTCGATTGCGATCGCGTCGCCGGACGCTGCAATGAAGCTTCGCTGACCGGGCTGGTCGCACATTGCGGCATGGTCCTCGCTCAGCGGCGTTTCCGACAGGTCGGGCAGGAGGGTATGCAGCGGCAGCCGCGACCGGTGCGATCCGGGCAGCAGGCGCAGCGCGCCATTGTGGGTCGAGGTCAGATCGAGATAGCAGAGCAAGGCGATCTGCGCGGGTGCGGTGCGGGCGCTGATCGGATGGTCCCAGCACCACCAGTCCTGATGCCAGCCGAGTGCGGGCGACGAGGC
>JBEVLV010000115.1:0-24084 GCA_040508955.1 Sphingomonas sp.
CGCGCCCCCCCGCGCGCCGGCGCGCCCGCCGCAGCACTGGCGACGCTGGTACGGATCAGGCTGTGGCGCAGCGCTGCGGGGCTGCGCCAGTGCCTAGGACTTGGCCTCTGACAGGCCGGCGTCGGCGGCAACCTTGCCGGACGCCGGTTGCGGGGCGGCGGGATCGAGCTTGCCCGAATTGAGCCGGTCGCGGGCGATCAGCAACCACAGATAGATCGGCAGGCTGTCGTCGGAGAAACGGTAGCGCAGCTCGTCATTCTCGGTCTCGGTCTCCAGGCCCAGCGTGAGCTTCAGTGACTGGAGCTCGGCCTGGATCTTGTCCTCTCCGCCCGACGACGCAGGTAGCAGGCCAACGATGTTCCGCGCCGCGAACCAACCGTCCGCGGTGCGCGAAGCCTCGCCGATGGCGGCCACGAGCTGCGGATAGCTGCCGTCCAGGAACTTCTGCATCTCGCCGACGGTGCGCGGCGCCATGCGCCCTTCCGTTTCCGCGATCACGAGATCCAGCGCGGCGCGCAGATGGCCGATATCGACCGTAAGTCGTCCCTGGTCCAGCGCCTCGAGCCCGGCATGGTGGCACAGCAGGCGCGCCAGATACGGCGAACCCAGGGCCAGCAGGCTGACGAGATGGCCGAACTTCGCATCGAAGCGGACACCCGCGGCCGCCTCGCCCATCGCGATCATCTCCTGGATCTCGCTCTCCTGCAGGCGCGGCATCGGCAGGCCGATGACGTTGCGGCGGATCGAGGGCGCATAGCCCATCAGTTCCTGGAGGTTGGGCGCGACGCCCGCGATGATGATCTGGACGCGCGCGGCGCGGTCCGACAGGTTCTTGATGAGCTCCGCGACCGACTGGCGGAAGCGCGGATCGTCCACCCGGTCATATTCGTCGAGGATGATCAGCACGCGCGTGCCGACGATCTCGGAACAGAGGTCGGCAAGCTCGCGCGAGCCGAACCGGCCCGCGGGCAGGCGGTCCGCCAGGCTGCTGCCGCTTTCCGCCTCGCCCGTCGTCGGCGCGACGCCGCGATGGAACAGCACGGGCACGTCCTCGAGCACCGCGCGGAACATCTCCGAGAAGTCGGACGAGGCGCCGCAGGTGGCATAGCTGACGATATAGCTCGATTCCCGGGCGACATCGGTCAGCACGTGAAGCAGCGAGGTCTTGCCGATGCCGCGCTCGCCATAGAGCACGACATGGCTGCGCTGCGTCTCGATCGCCGAGATCAGCCGGCTCAGCATGCCCAGGCGGCCCGCGAAGCTCGCACGGTTGGTCACCGGCTGCGTCGGCGTGAACATGTTCATCATCGCGAAACGGGCACGGGTGATCTCACGCCGTTCGCCGCGCTTGCGCTCCACCGGCCGATCGAGGGCCGATGCGCGGAAGCCGGGAAATTCGGGCCGCATACGCCCCGCGGAGCTCGTCTCGCGCGCCGCGCTCGCATAGCCGGCGACGAGCGGGAGATCCTGCTCGTCCTCGTCATTCTTGCGCCCGAACGGCCAGAGGAATTTCAATGCAGAACCTCGCGACACGCACACACCTCTTTTACTGAACGCCTTCTCGCGGCGACGATTACCGGCGTTTGATGAACTCGTAGGGCTTTATCACCAACGCGATATAGGCAAGCACGAGTATCACCGTAATGATTGCGAAAACATGATACTCCTCGTTGCCAAGATAGTTGGCAACGGCGCAGCCCACCGCAGGCGGCAAATAGCTGATCATCGTGTCGCGGACGACCGAATCTTCCTGGGACCGCTGCAGAAAAATCACGATCAGTCCGGCGAATATCGCAACAGTCACCCAATCATATGGCGTCTGCATGAAAAAAGTTCCTTCCCGCGGCTGGCAGCTACCAGCCGCCAATCGCTTCTCGATACGGCCGTAGCAGCGGCGGCGGCCGGTAGCTAGACTACCGCCATTTGTACAATGTGCCGTAAACGTAATTTTGTCGCCAGCGCATTCCACCGTGGCGCGACGAGCGTTCGACCGATCTCCCGAAAAGGCACAGGCGCGACAAATGAGACAGCAGGCTGGCTTAGATTGGTTGCCTGACCTACAGGCTATTGATATGAGCGGACAAGCCTGGGGGTCAGAAGTGCGAGTACAGCCTTATCGAATCCGGGGCGCTGCTTCCGCCTCCCCATTTTCGCGGAGACGGCCGGCGCAGGCGCGCGCGGCCGCGCTGATCGTCGCAACCTGCGTCACCGCGCACATCGCACCCGCCCTCGCACAGGCGCAGCAGCAGGGCGCCCGGCAGATCGACGTCTCCGTCTCCAACCGCCTGCAATATGACAGCAACGCGGCCCTGAGCGACCGTCGCCTCAGCGGCGGCGGCGGCGCCGACGATGTGAGCACGGCGCCCAGCCTCGATCTCAACATCTATCTGCCGCGCGCGACGGGCAGCCTCTATCTGCGCGGCGGCCTCGGCTATACTTTCTACCGCAAGTTCAAGAGCCTCAACCGCGAGTTCGTCAATCTCGAGGGCGGCGTCGACCAGCGGGTGCTGGGGGACTGCGTCGCGCATGGCACCGCCAAATATGCGCGGCAGCTGAGCGACCTGGGAGACATCGTCACCACGGTGCCGATCACCAGCGCGCTGAAGAACACCCAGGAGACGCGGATGGTCTCCGCCGATATCGGATGCGGCAGCGGGATCGGGTTCCGACCCTCGGTGGCCGTCAGCCGGTCGGAAGTACGGAACGATTCGGCGCTGCGCAAATTCTCCGACGCCGACACCAACAGCGTGACCGGCCAGCTCGGCTATTCGGCGCCCGCGCTCGGCACGGTCTCGGTGTTCGGCCGGTACAGCGACAGCAAATATGTCAATCGCCCCACGCCCAACGGCGACGAGGATGGTGTGAAGACCTATTCCGCCGGCGTGCAGATCGAGCGCGACCTGGGGACACGGTTCAACTTCACCGGCTCGGTGAACTATACCCGCGTGAAGCCCTATCTCGCCTCGGTGGCGGACTTCAGCGGTGTCGGCTTCGACCTTTCGGCGCAGTATCGCGGCGATTTCTTCCAGATCGGGCTGACCGGCAGCCGCGCGGCGGAGCCCTCGACGCTGCTTTTCGTGAGCTACGACATCCAGACGAGCCTGGGCCTGACGGCGATGGTAGAGCTGACGCCGCGGATCCGCTGGAACGGCGGCTTCTCCTACCGGCGTCGCGCTTTCGCGCCGTCCCCGCTCTTTGCCGACGCGCCCATCCGCGGAAGCGAGGATCTCTACGTCCTCAACGCCGGCCTCAGCTATCAGGCCGGGCGCAGGCTCCGATTCTCGCTCGATGGAAGCTATTCGAAACGAACCTCCGATACGCAGCTGTTCAACTATGACCAGAAGCGCGTCTCGCTCACGACCTCCCTGTCTCTCTAGGCCCGGGCACCCGCTATGACCAAGCTCAACCGCTTTCTCCTCCTCGCAGCCGCGGCATCGATCGCGACTCCGGCCAGTGCGCAGATTCCCACCCGCCGCCTGCCGAGCCCCGCGCCGGCACCCGCCCAGATGCCGCCACAGGCCGCGCCCGTCGCCACTCCGCAGACCACGCCGACCGCGGTAACCGAGCCGACCGCTCCGACCGTGGCGCCCGCCGGCTATCGCATCGGCGCCGACGACGTCGTCGAAGTGGACGTGCTGGGCCAGGCCGATTTCAAGACGCGTGCCCGCGTGCGCAGCGACGGCACGATCACCCTGCCCTATCTGGGCGCCGTTCCGGTGGCGGGCGAAACGTCGATCTCGCTGGCCGACAAGCTCGGCGCACAGCTTCGCGCGGGCGGCTATTACGCCAAGCCGATCGTCAGCGTCGAGGTCCTCAGCTTCGTCAGCAACTATGTCGTCGTGCTCGGCGAGGTCGGCTCCGCCGGCCTGCAGCCGGTCGATCGCGAATATCGCCTCAGCGAGATCATCGCCCGTGCCGGCGGGATCAAGGCGACCGCGGCGGAGGACGTCACGCTGACCCATGCCGACGGCCAGACCGTCAAACTCTCCTACGAAAAGCTGGCGTCGGGCGGCCCGTCCGACGATCCCGTGGTCCGCGCCGGCGACAAGATCTTCGTGGCGGCGGCGGAGCAGTTCTACATTTATGGCCAAGTTAACCAGCCGGGCGTATATCCGATTCGGTCGGACATGACATTGCGGCGGGCGCTCGGCCGCGGCGGCGGCTTGACGGCGTCGGGATCGGCCAAGAAGGTGAAGATCTATCGTAATGGCGAAGAGCGCAAGATGAAGCTTGATGAGCTATTGGCTCCGGGCGATGTGATCGTCGTCGGCGAACGGGCCTTCTAAGCGAAATTGTGAGGCGAGCCGGTGAGTATAGTTCAGTTTTTCCGCATCCTCTGGGCACGCCGCTGGATCATCATTCCGGCGTTTCTGGTGTGTGTGGCGACCGCGGCCATCGTGTCGCAGTTCCTGCCGCAACGCTATCGCGCCAGCACGCGCGTCGTGCTCGACACGTTCAAGCCCGATCCGGTTACCGGCCAGGTGATGTCGTCGCAGTTCATGCGCGCCTATACGCAGACGCAGATCGAGCTGATCGAGGACTATCGCACCGCCGGCCGCGTCGTCGACGCGCTGGGCTGGACCAATGATCCGGGCAATATCGCGGCGTTCAACGCCTCCTCGGCGGCGGCTTCGGGCGATATCCGCCGCTGGCTCGCGCAGCAGATCATCACCAATACCAAGGCTGGCGTGATCGAGGGGAGCAACATCCTCGAGATCACCTATGTGGACGCGACGGCCGAGCGCGCCGAGCAGGTCGCGAATCTCGTGCGCAAGGCGTTCCTGGAAGAGAGCCTCGCCTATAAGCGCGACGCCGCGACCAAGTCCGCCGCATGGTATGCCCAGCAGGCAGACGCTGCCCGCAAGGCGCTGACCGACGCCGAGAATACCCGCACGGCCTATGCCCGCGCGAACGGCATCGTGCTCACCTCGGCGAACACCGATGTCGACACGCAGAAGCTGGAGCAGCTCGAGGGCCAGAGCGCCGCGGCGCAGGGCGCGCCCACCGTCACCGCGGGCGGCGGCGGCATGGGCCCGGCAGCGATCCAGCTCGCCGCGATCGACCAGCAGATCGAGCAGGCAGCGACTACGTTCGGACCGAACCATCCGGCGTTTCAGGCGCTGCAGCGCCAGCGCGTCGTCGCCGCGGCTGCGGCCGCGCGCGAGCGGAATGCCGTCGCGGCATCGTCGGGCGTGAATGCCGGCGCGATCCAGAGTGCCGCGAATGCGCAGAAATCGCAGGTCATCGCCAAGAGCGAGAAGCTTGACCAGCTGATGCGGCTCCAGCGCGACGTCGAGCTGAAGAAGGATCAGTTCCTCAAGGCCTCGTCGCGCGTCGGCGATCTGCGCCTCGAGGCCAATAGCGACGATGCCGGCATGACGACGCTGGGCGAGGCCACCGCGCCCGAAAAGCCCTATTTCCCGAATGTTCCTCTGATCGTCGGCGGCGCGGCGGGCTTTGGCCTGGGTCTCGGCGTACTGGTCGCGCTGCTCGTCGAACTTCTCGGCCGGCGCGTGCGCAGCACCGAGGATCTCGCCCGCGCGGCAGACGCACCGATCTTCGGTGTTATTCAGACGGGCTTTTCGCTGCCCAACCGGCTTCGTCGCGGCTACCGGGCGCGTGTGGAATCGATCGATACGCAGGGAGTGGTGGTAAACTAATGGACGGTTTGACTACTCCCGAGCAGGACCCGAGCGGCGAAGAGCCGAGCTACGGCTCGGCATTTCCCGAAACGGTGGACGTGCTCGAATACCAGCTCGTGCTGGCCGATCCTTCCGGTATCGAGGCCGAGGCGATTCGCGGCCTGCGCACCCGCATCGTCGCCCAGCATCTTCGCGAGGGACGCCGTGCCCTGGCGATCTGCGCCCCCACGGCGGGCGCAGGCTGCACCTTCATTGCGGTGAACCTGGCGACGGCACTTGCCCAGATCGGCATCAAGACCGCGTTGGTCGATGCCAATCTGCGCGATCCGTCGATCGGCAAGGCGTTCAACATCCTGCCGCCGAAACTGGGCTTGGCGGACTATCTCGCCTCGCCGGATGCGCCGATCGATGGGATCATCCATCAGACGCGTCTCGATAATCTGTCGATCATCCCGGCCGGCGAGGTTTCCTACAGCCCGCAGGAACTGCTCTCTTCGGAGCGTTTCCGCGATCTGGTGAGCCAGTTGCTGCGCGAGTTCGAGATCACGATTTTCGACACGACCGCCTCGAACACCTGCGCCGACGCACAGCGCGTCGCCAACGTCGTCGGCTACAGCCTGATCGTTGCGCACAAGGATTCGAGCTACATTCGTGACGTGGCGACGCTCAGCAAGATGCTCCGCGCCGATCGCTCGAATGTCGTCGGCTGCGTACTGAACGGATACTAGTGTCCGACACAGCCGAAATCGCGGCCGAACCACCGCGCCGCGGAGCGATCGCCGGATACTGGTTTGCCGTGCTCGGCTTGCTGGCGCTGGCGATCCCCACGTTCATCACGCTCGCTCGCCAGGTCTGGAGCTCCGAAGGCGGAGTGCACGGCCCGATCGTGCTCGCCACGGGAATCTGGATGCTGTGGCGCCAGAGCGGAGCGGTGGCGAGCCTGGCCCGGCCGGGCAATATGGTGCTCGGGCTACCGATGCTGGTGCTGGCGCTGCTGATTTATACCGCGGGTCGGGTATTCGATTTCATCAGCATCGAGACCGCGGGGCTGGTGTGCACCGCCTTTGCGGCGGCCTATCTCTATTTTGGCGGCCGCGCGCTGCGGGCAATCTGGTTTCCGGTGCTTTGGCTGTTCTTCCTGATTCCGCCGCCAGGCTGGGTGGTCGATCGCCTGACCGCCCCGCTCAAGGAATTCGTCTCCTTCGGAGCGACCAAGTTCCTGCTGCTGTTCGACTATCCGATCCTGCGCCAGGGCGTGACGCTGTTCATCGGCCCCTATCAGCTTCTCGTCGAGGACGCGTGCTCGGGGCTGCGCTCGCTATCGAGCCTGGTCGTCGTGACGCTCCTCTACATCTACATCAAGAACAAGCCGTCGTGGCGCTATTCATTGCTGGTGGTGCTCTGGATCATCCCGGTCGCGGTGGTGGCCAACATCATCCGCATCGTGATCCTGGTGCTCATCACCTATTATTGGGGCGACGCCGCCGCGCAGAGCTTCCTGCACAGCACGGCGGGCATCGTCATGTTCGTGGTCGCGCTGCTCGGCATCTTCGGTGTCGACTGGCTTTTTGAATATCTGATCGGATTGCGCGGGAGGCGTCATGTTCAGCCGGCGTGATCTTCTGATCGGTGCCTCGTGCTTCGCCGCAGCGGGCACCGCCGTTGCGATGAAGCCGCGCAACACCATGGACCTGTTGCGCGGGGCCAAGCTCGACGAGTTGATGCCGCACGCCTTCGGCGCCTGGAAAGCCGAGGACGTCGGCGCGCTGATCGCTCCCCCGCGCGAGGACAGCCTGGAGGACAAGCTGTACAACTCGGTCGTCAGCCGCGTCTTCTCGCGCCAGGACGGCGCCGTGGTGATGGTGCTGATCGCCTATGGCAGGGCGCAGACCGATCTCCTCCAGCTCCACCGCCCCGAAGTCTGCTATCCGTTCTTCGGCTTCACGGTGACCGACAGCCATACGGAGACGATCCCGATCATCCCGCAGGTGGCGGTGCCCGGGCGTGCGCTGACGGCGACGAGCTACAACCGCACCGAGCAGATTCTCTATTGGGCCCGTGTCGGCGAGTATCTGCCGCAGTCCGGCAATGAACAGTTGCTGGCGCGCCTCAAGAGCCAGCTTGAAGGCTTCATCGTCGATGGCGTGCTCGTGCGGATATCGAACGTGACGGGCGAAGCCGATGACGGCCTGGCGATCAACCTCGATTTCGCGCGCCAGTTCGTCGCCGCCCTGCCCGACCGGCTGCTGGCGCCGATGCTCGGCACCAAGTTCGGCGAAGTGATCGCGGCCAATCGGCCCAAGCCAGCCTGAAGCTCAAACGGCGAAGCGCGTTGTCACGGGCTTCCGGGCTTGCCCGGTTGTTCGCCTCAGCGCTCGTGCAGCGCGTCGCGGCCGGTCTCGACGATCGGGCTGATCAGATAGCTGAGCAGCGAGCGCCGGCCGGTGACCAGGTCCGCGCCGGCGTTCATGCCTGGGCGCAGCGGTACGCGAGCGCCGTCGACGGCGATATAGCTGCGGCTGAGCGAGACCCGCGCCTTGAATACCGGTGGCGTGCCCTCCTTCACCACCACGGCTTCCGGGCTGATCGCCACCACCGTGCCGGGGATCGTGCCGTAGCGCGTATAGGGAAAGGCCTGGAGCTTCACATTGACCGGCATGCCGGTCTTCACGAAGCCGATATCGCTGTTCTGGATCGAGACCTCGAGCTCGAGACGGGCATTGTCGGGAACGATCGTCACCAGCGGCTTCGCGCCTTCGATCACCCCGCCCTCGGTATGCACCGACAGCTGCGAGATCGTGCCCGAGACCGGCGCACGGAGCTCGCGGAACGAGCTGCGCAGCGTCACCTTGGCAAGCTCCTCGCGGCGTGCGCGGGCGTCGTCCTCGGCCTTGACCAGGTCCTGGAGGATCTGGCCCCGCGCGCCCTCGCGCGACCGGGCCGTCGCACTCGACGTGCTCTGCGACTGCTGCGCCAGCTTGGCGACCGTCGCGCGGGCCGCAGCGAGATCCTGGGTCTCGGCGATCTGCTGCCGCTTCATCTCGACGACGCGCAGCTTGGAGACATAGCCCTTCGCGGCCAGCGCCTCGTTGGCGCGGACCTGCTGATCGAGCAGCGGCAGCGACTGCTGGAGCTTCCGCACCTGCGCCTGCGCCTCCGCCGAAGCAGACGCCGCGGCGCCGCTTTCGGAGCGTCCCGTCGCGGCCATCGCCTGGATTTCGCCGAGCCGTGCGCGCGCCAGGCTGCGCTGCGTCTCGATCTCCGATGCCGGCGCCGATTCGGGCGCGACGAACTGGAAACCCTTGCCGTCGAGCGCACTCAACACCGCGCGGTTGCGCGCGACATCGAACTCGGCACTGAGCAGCGCGGCGCGCACCTGCGCTGCCTCGGCCGACGATACCGTGGGGTCGAGCATGATCAATGCCTGGCCCTGGCGGACCTTCTGGCCCTCGGCGACCAGGATCTTGCGGACGATGCCGGCTTCCGCGGCCTGGACGACCTTGGTCTCGCCGATCGGGGCGATTTGCCCTTCCGCGGGGGCGACGACATCGACCTTGCCGATCGCCAGCCACAGCACGGTCGCGGCGACGCCCGCCAGCATCACCTTGGCGGTGAGCCGGGCGGTGGGCGATACCGGCCGTTCGACGATCTCGAGCGCCGCGGGCAGGAATGCCGTGTCATATTCGTCGCGGCCCCAGCGACCGCCATTGCGGAGCGGACGCAGCACGCCCCGGGGCTCGATCGGAACGACGACGTTCATGCGGCGAGCTCCCCGATGCCGCTCTGGCGGCGATACAGATCGGCATAGCGTCCGCCGGCGCGGATCAGCTGGTCATGGTTTCCGCTCTCGACGATCCGCCCGCTCTCCAGGGTGATGATCCGGTCGCAGGCACGGACGGCCGACAGGCGATGCGCGATGACGATCAGCGTGCGGCCCGCCGAGATCGCATTGAGGTTGTTCTGGATCAGTTCCTCGCTCTCGGCATCGAGCGCCGAGGTCGCCTCGTCGAACACCAGCATGCGCGGGTTGTTGACCAGCGCCCGGGCGATCGCGATGCGCTGGCGCTGCCCGCCGGACAGGTTGACGCCACGCTCGACGATCTCGGTATCGTATCCGCGCGGCTGGCGCATGATGAAGTCGTGCGCGCCGGCCAGCCGGGCGGCCTGGACGACCCGGTCGAACGGCATGGCGGGATTGGCGAGCGCGATATTCTCGCGGATCGTGCGGTTGAAGAGCAGGTTCTCCTGCAGCACCACGCCGATCTGGCGGCGCAGCCAGGCGGGATCGAGCTGGTTCACGTCGACATCGTCGACCAGCACGCGCCCGGCTTCCGGCATGTTGAGCCGCTGGAGCAGCTTGGCGAGCGTCGACTTGCCCGAACCCGACGAGCCGACGATGCCGAGCGAGGTCCCTGCGGGGATGTCGATCGTGATGTCGCTGAGCACCGGCGCGGTATCGGGGGCGTAGCGGAAGCTGACGAATTCGAAACGCACGGCCCCGCGTACCGCCGGCAGCGTCGCCGACGAAGCCGAGCGCGGCTCGGACGGATGATTGAGGATGTCGCCCAGCCGCTCGATCGCGGTGCGGACCTGCTGGAAGTCCTGCCACAGATGGGCCATCCGGATCACCGGGCCGGTCACGCGCTGCGCGAACATGTTGAACGCCACCAGCGCGCCCACCGTCATCGATCCCGCGATCACGAACTTGGCGCCGAAGAACAGGATCGCCGCGAAGGTGAGCTTGGAGATCAGCTCGATGCCCTGCGTGCCGGTATTGGCGACGTTGATCAGTCGCTGCGACGCCGCGGTATAGGCGGCGAGCTGCTGTTCCCAGCGGTTCTGCCAGTGCGGCTCGACCGCGCTCGCCTTGATCGTGTGGATGCCCGACGCGCTCTCGACCAGCAGCGCGTTGCTCGCGGAGCTCTTCTCGAACTTGTCGTTGACGCGCTCGCGCAGCGGGCCTGCCACGGTCAGCGAGACGACGACATAGGCGACCAGCGAGACCGCGACGATGCCGAACAGCGGCGGCGAATAGATCAGCATCGCCACCAGGAAGACGATCGTGAAGATCGGATCGACCAGCACCGTCAGCGAGGCGTTGGTCAGGAACTCGCGGATCGTCTCGAGCTGGCGGACGCGCGTGATGGTGTCGCCCACCCGGCGCTGCTCGAAATAGCTGAGCGGCAGCGAAAGCAGGTGACGGAACAGGCGCGCGCCGAGCTCGACGTCGATCTTCTGCGTCGTCTCGGTGAACACGCGGGTGCGGATCCAGCCCAGAGCGACTTCCCACACCGACACGACCAGGAAGGCAAGGCCCAGCACGTTGAGCGTGCTCAGGCTGTTGTGGATCAGGACCTTGTCGATCACGCCCTGGAACAACAGCGGTGCGGCCAGGCCCAGCAGGTTGAGCGCAAAGGTGATGACGAGCACTTCGACCAGCAGTTTGCGGTAGCGCCGCATCTGCTTGCCGAACCAGGCGAGACCGAAGCGCAGATCGGGCGCTGCCACCGCGCGGGTGGTCAACAGGATCATCTCTCCGGACCAGATTGCGTCCAGCCCTTCCCGGTCGACCTGCTCGGGCGGGTGTCCCGGGCGCTGGATGATGACGCCATTGTCGGTCAGGCCGCCGATCAGGAACCAGCCCTGGGGGCCATTGCCCATTGCCGGCAGCGGCTGCCGCGAGAGTCCCCCGCGCTGGACCTGCACGGTTTTTGCCCGCACGCCGGCATGCCGTTTGGCGAGGCGAATGACATCTTCCGAGGATACCGGCCGATCGTGCCCGAGCTCGTGGCGCAGCTGTTCAGGCGTGCTCGCAATCCGGTGGACCCCGAGCAATCCAGCAAGGGCATGCAAGCCCGATTCGCGCATCTGCTGTTCACGCTCAGCGGAAGCACCTGCAGCGAAGGCGCTCTGGAGCCGCGACTGCATATCTTCGCGTTTCATCGTGGGAATTCGCCTTCCAATGGCTGGCACGGAAGACGTGATGAAGAAAAGTGGTAAAAAATTTCCTAAATTGCGGGAATTTGAGGGTTTTTACTGAGGAACAAAATCGCTTCTCGTGATTATTTCTGAAATGTTTCCGTAACGCCGTCGAAACGTTGCCCACCAATGCTGCAATGCGAAAAAAATTCGCACGCCGCATTGCCGTTTACGCCCCATTAACGTAAAGGAACGGCACGTACGGTAGAGGGGGGATAGGCTCTTCCGGCGTGTCCTGAGTAGGATTTACGGAGGATTGTATGACCCGTTTTAAGCGTATCCTGACGGCCGCAGCGGCCACTGCAACGGTGATCGGCTTTGCCGGCACCGCGAATGCCACCACCTTCCTCTGCACCCCCGCCCCCGGCCAGTGCTCGTTCGACGGCACCACCGGCGGCTATGGCAACGTCAAGCTGGGTGCGAAGGCGACCGCCTCGAACACCTTCTCGATCCTGTTCTCGACGGCTGGCGAAGCCGTTCTGACCTTCACCACCGCGAAGCTGACCTTCCTCAGCGCGACCTTCAACGGTCTGACGTTCACGCCGGTCGCGGGCGTCGAATACATGTTCAACATCCTGACCCCGGGCACCTATGACCTGGTTGTCAACGCCACGAACCCGACCAACTCCGTCGCGTCGTTCAGCGGCACGATCGACGTTGCCGCGGTTCCCGAGCCGGCCGTCTGGGGCATGATGATCGGCGGCTTCGGCCTGGGCGGCATGGCGCTTCGTCGTCGCCGCAAGCTGGGCGCAGCCGCGCTCGCCTGAACCGGCCAAGCTTGAAATGAGGGAAAGGGGCGCTTTCGGGCGCCCCTTTTTCATTGCCCCATCGCCGGATCCGCACCTGCAAATCCTGCATTAGCCGCATGTTAACGCCGTCCGGCTATTTCCCCTCGCAAGTTGAAGGGAAAATCGATGGCCCAGCCTGCCTTCTCACCGTTGCACCAGCCGCAGCCCACCGGGCGCACCGAACCGCGCCCGGACGAAGCGTTGGGCGAACTGGGCGACGGTCCGGTGGCCGCCCTGCAGCAGATGCTCGTGACGAGAATCGCGGACTGGCCGACCGCAGCGGATCCCTTTGCCGTCGAGGGACCTCGACAGATCATCGAGGAGATCGTGTCGACGGTATCGCGCGCGGCAGGCTATGTCTGCATGGCCGGCGCCTTGATCGGTGTGGGGGCATTGATCTATTTCGCATAAACGTCTCGATTGGTTGCGCCCGTCTCGATCCGAGACCAGTTGGTCGCTCGCGCGGGTAGGCAGCTATCGGGGTAGAATGTATATTGCACCGCACAAGGCCGACTCGGCCATGGCCAGCGTGTTCCAATAATGGGGGCCGGACGAGGCGATGAATGCTTTAGAAGCACAGCGCGCGTTTGAGGAGCAGCTACGCGTGCAGACCTTATCAAGCCCAGCTGTTCTGCCGCGTCGTTCCACCTGGTCAAAATCATCGATCCGCCTGTTGCTGTATGCGCAGCTCCTGGTGCTCGATTCCGCTGCGATCATCGCGGGATTCTATCTCGCGTCCAGCATGCGCGAGGGATATTGGCTGTCGCTCGCGGGCATCAATGTCGGCTTCTTTTTGCTGCCGATCACATTGGGCAGCGCGATCGCGACCTCTACCTATTCGATAAACTCGCTGCGCTATCCGCTCGCCGGGGTGCGCGGTATCGTCTCCGCCTTCACCTTTTCGGTCCTGATCGTGCTGCTGGGCACCTTCATACTTTCGACCGATCTGATGTTGTCGCGTCTCCAGCTCGGCGTCGGCGCGCTGTGCGCGTTGGTCCTGCTCGCCGTGGGACGTCTGCTTTTCCGCCCCCATGCGAGGCGCATGACGGGGGGCAAGTGGCTCGATGAGCTCATCATCGTGGATGGCGCGACGCTGGACGCGTCCGAAGGCGTCGTCGCGGTGGATGCGCGGGTGGTGAACCTCACGCCCAATCCGCAGGATCCGACGATGCTCCAGCGCCTGGGCAGCTCGGTGGTCGGCTTCGATCGCGTCGTCGTGGCCTGTGCGCCCGAGCGGCGCGCGGTGTGGGCGCTGCTGCTCAAGGGCATGAACATCAAGGGCGAGATCCTCGTCCCGCAGTTCAACGATCTCGGCGCGATCGGCGTCGGCACCTATCAGGGCAAGGACACGCTGGTCGTGTCGCAGGGTCCGCTCAGCATGCCCAACCGCGCGAAGAAGCGCGCGCTGGACCTGGCGATGACCGTGCCCGCGCTGATCACGCTGGCACCGCTGATGCTGGTCGTCGCGCTTGCCATCAAACTCGAATCGCGCGGGCCCGTGCTGTTCGCGCAGGATCGCGTCGGCCGCGGCAACCGGCTGTTCAAGATCCTCAAGTTCCGCTCGATGCGCCAGGCAGCGACCGACGCCAACGGCACGCGCTCCGCAAGCCGGGACGACGATCGCATCACGATGGTCGGCAAGTTCATCCGCAAGACGAGCATCGACGAGCTGCCCCAGCTCATCAACGTGCTGCGCGGCGATATGAGCCTGGTCGGGCCCCGCCCCCACGCGCTGGGCTCGCGCGCGGCCGAGCAGCATTTCTGGGAAATCGACGAGCGCTACTGGCACCGCCATTCGCTCAAGCCGGGCATGACCGGCCTGGCGCAGATCCGCGGCTTCCGCGGCGCTACCGATCGCCGCATCGACCTGACCAACCGGCTCCAGGCCGATATGGAATATATCGACGGCTGGGATATCTGGCGCGACCTCAGCATCCTGCTGAAGACGCTCAAGGTTGTCGTCCACTCCAACGCCTTCTGATCCGTCAAACTTGCGTTGAACTCGCGGCCGGTTCGCGGCATCGCGATATAGCCCCTTCATGTTGAGCGAGCATATGACCCAGCAGACTTTCCTCGTCACCGGCGGTGCCGGCTTCATCGGATCGGCAGTGGTGCGCCATCTCGTCCGCTCGGGTGCGCGCGTGATCAATCTCGACAAGCTTACCTATGCCGGCAATCCGGCCTCGCTCACCTCGATCGAGAACGCGCCGAACTATCGCTTCGTCCAGGGCGACATCGCCGATACCGGCCTGATCCTGCCGCTGCTGCGCGAGGAGCAGGTCGACGTGGTGATGCACCTTGCCGCCGAAAGCCATGTCGATCGCTCGATCGACGGCCCCGGCGAGTTCATCGAGACCAACGTCGTCGGCACCTTCAAGCTGCTCCAGGCCGCGTTGGAGCATTGGCGCGGGCTCGAAGGCGAAAAGCGCGACGGCTTCCGCTTCCACCACATCTCCACCGACGAGGTGTTCGGGGACCTGCCGTTCGACAGCGGCATCTTCACCGAAGAGACGCCCTACGATCCCTCCTCGCCCTATTCGGCGTCGAAGGCGGCGAGCGACCATCTCGTCCGCGCGTGGAACCACACCTATGGCCTGCCGGTGGTCCTCTCGAACTGCTCGAACAATTACGGGCCGTTCCACTTCCCCGAAAAGCTGATCCCGCTGACGATCCTCAACGCGCTCGAGGGCAAGCAGCTGCCGGTGTACGGCAAGGGCGAGAACGTCCGCGACTGGCTCTATGTCGACGATCACGCCCGCGCGCTGGCGACGATCGCCACCACCGGCAAGGTCGGCCAGAGCTACAATGTCGGTGGCCGCAACGAACGGACCAACCTGCAGGTGGTCGAGACGATCTGCGACCTGCTTGATGCCCGTATCCCGCTTGCCGACGGCCGCAAGCGTCGCGAGTTGATCAGCTTCGTCACCGATCGCCCCGGCCATGACCGCCGCTACGCGATCGACGCGACCAAGCTCGAGACCGAGCTCGGCTGGAAGGCCGAGGAAGATTTCGAGAGCGGCATCGCCCGGACGATCGACTGGTATCTCGACAATGGCTGGTGGTGGGAGCCGATCCGCTCCGGCAAATATGCTGGCGAGCGGCTGGGCGCGGCCTGATGCGCATCCTCGTCACCGGCAGCGAGGGCCAGGTTGCCCGCAGCCTCGCCGAGCAAGCCGGCGGTCATGAGCTGGTCTTCGCCGCCCGGCCGGAGCTGGACCTGTCCCGCCCCGACACGATCGAAGCGACCGTCGCGCGGGTCCATCCCGATCTGATCGTCTCGGCGGCAGCCTATACCGCGGTCGACAAGGCCGAGAGCGAATTCGATCTCGCGCTGCAGATCAACGGCGAGGCGCCCGGTGTCCTCGCCTGTGCCGGCGCCCGGATCGGCGCGCCGATCATCCATCTCTCCACCGACTATGTCTTCGACGGCAGCCTCGATCGTCCCTGGCGCGAAGACGATCCGGTAGGACCGATCAATACCTATGGTGCCACCAAGCTCGCTGGCGAGCAGGCAGTGCAGGCATCGGGCGCGACCCATGCGATCCTGCGCCTAGCCTGGGTCTACAGCCCGTTCGGCGCCAATTTCGTCAAGACGATGCTTCGTCTCGCCGAGACGCGCGACGCGCTCAACGTCGTCGACGATCAGCGCGGCTGCCCCAGCTCGGCGCTCGACATCGCGACCGCGATCCTGACGGTCGCCAACGTCTGGCAGAGCGGCGCGAGCAGCGGCGTCTATCACTTCGCCGGCACTGGTGAGACCGACTGGGCCGGCTTCGCCCGCGCGATCTTCGCCGAGAGCGCGAAGCATGGCCGGCCGACCGCCGCAGTCACCGGCATTCCCTCCTCCGAATATCCGACGCCCGCGCGACGGCCCGCCAATTCGCGTCTCGATTGCACCCGGTTTGCAGAGACCTTCGGCTACCGCGCGCCGCGTTGGGAGGATTCGCTGGCGCTGGTGGTGGGCCGGCTGTTGCAGGCGGGCCAAGGATAGGCTCCAGCCGCTCCGATCTCAGGCGCGAATAGCTTCCGTATCGGAACCAATACTCCAATTCCGTATAATCCCGGAGCGATTCCGCCAGTATTGCACCATCTATACCTCCTGAAGTACGTCACTATGAGCGTATGTGTTGGAGACGATAGTGTCGGGTAGTTATTCGGGTCTCTGGGAGATTATCGGTCAATCGGATGCCTCCCCAATCTGCGCTTTCGATCACGACTTCCGCCTGATCGCCTTCAACCGGGCACATAGCGACGAGTTTTTCCGCATCTTCGGCTATCGCGTCCAGATCGGCGACGACTTTCCAAATCTCTTCCTTCCGGAACAGGCCCCGGTAATCCGCGGATTCATGGCGCGGGCGCTTGCCGGCGAAGTGTTCAATGTCACCGAGGAATTCGGCGATCCCGATCTCTCCAAGCCCTATTGGGACATCTATTACGCCCCGCTGCGCGACACATCGGGTACCATCATCGGCGCCTTCCACCACGCCAAGGACATCAGCGCGCGCCTGCATGCGGAAGCTGCATTGCGCGCGGCGGAGGATACGCTGCGCCAATCGCAGAAGATGGAGGCGGTCGGCCAGCTCACGGGCGGCGTAGCCCACGATTTCAACAATCTGCTGACCATCGTCAAATCGGCGGTCGAGATGCTCAAGCTGCCCAACCAGAAGGAAGAACGGCGGGAGCGCTATATCGGTGCGATCGACGATGCGGTCGGGCGTGCCTCCAAGCTGACCCAGCAGCTGCTCGCCTTTGCCCGCCGCCAGGCGCTGCGGCCCGAGACGTTCGATACGGCGAAGAACATCCGGTCGATGGGGGAGATGACGCAGACGCTGGTCGGCGCGCGCGTCAGGATTGTCCGCGACCTGCCCGACGAAGACCTTTGCGTGAACGTCGACACCAATCAGTTCGACACGGCGCTGGTCAACCTGGCGGTCAACGCCCGCGATGCGATGGCCGGCGAGGGCACGCTCACGATCGGCGTGCGCGCTGTCGACACGATACCGGCGCTGCGCGAGCGCGAGGCGATCCGGGGCGCCTTCATCGCCGTGACGATCGTCGATACCGGCACGGGCATTCCGGAGGAAGCGCGGGAACGCATCTTCGAGCCCTTCTACACGACCAAGCCGGTTGGCGCCGGCACCGGCCTAGGCCTGTCGCAGGTGTTCGGCTTCGCCCGCCAGTCGGGCGGCGACATCCAGGTGGAAAGCGAAGTCGGCGTCGGAAGCCGCTTCACCCTCTACCTCCCCCGCGTCGATGCGCCTCGGCGAAGCGAAGCCATCGAGGTCGAACTGGAAGAAGACGCCCAGAAAGCCGTGCCGCACGTCCTCGTCGTCGAGGACAATGCCGAGGTCGCCGCCAGCACGGTCGACGCGCTCGACCAGCTCGGCTTCATCACCGAACTGGCGACCAACGGCCATGAAGGACTGGCGCGCATCGCCGCCCATGCCGACCGGTTCGACGTCGTCTTCTCCGACGTGGTCATGCCCGGCATGACCGGAATCGAGATGGGCCGCGAAATCCACCGCCTCCATCGCGGCCTGCCCGTGGTCCTTGCCAGCGGCTACAGCCATGTCCTCGCGTCCGGCGGCGCCGAAGGCTTCGAGCTGATCCACAAACCCTATTCGATCGACCAGGTATCCCGGATCCTGCGCCGCGCCGCCCGCGCGCGCCATCGCCCCGATCAGCACGCGGCATAACGTCCGCACCGCAGGAAACCGTTTCCCGATCTTGCCCCCCGCTCCTTCGCCACCTAGGCGGAGCCGGTGGCCGAACCCTCAACCGATCGCGTCCTCAAGGGCCTTGCACTGCGGCTGTTCGCGATCGCATGCCTCTCGACCATGTCGGCGCTGATCAAGCTGGCCGAGACGCGCGGCGCGGGGCTGATCGAGACGATGTTCTACCGCCAGTTCTGGGCGGTGCCGCTGGTGACGATCTGGGTCGCATCGCGCTCCGGGCTCGGTTCGATCCGGACGCAGCGCTTCGGCGCACATATCTCGCGCACCGTGGTGGGCGTGACGGGCATGTTCTTCACCTTCGGATCGGTGCTGCTGTTGCCCCTCGCCGAGGCGACGACCCTGCAGTTCACCGTGCCGATCTTCGCGACCGTCCTGGGGGCGGTGCTGCTCAAGGAGCCGACCGGCTGGCATCGCTGGGGCGCCGTCATCATCGGCTTTGTCGGCGTGCTGATCGTCGCCCAGCCCGGCGGCAGCCATATCCCGCTGCACGGCGCGATCGTAGGCTTGCTCGCCGCGCTGTTCGTAGCGATCGTCGCGATCCTGCTGCGCCAGATCGGCCGCACCGAGAGCGCCGGGACGACGGTCTTCTGGTTCTCGGCGCTGTCGGTGCCGCCGCTGGGGCTGCTCTATGCCTTCCAGCTGAAGGCGCACGACCCGCTGACCTGGGCGATCCTCGCCGGGATCGGGCTGATCGGCGGCGTGGGCCAGCTCGCCCTCACCGGCGCGGTGCGCTTCGCGCCGGTCTCGGCGGTGGTGCCGATGGACTATTCGGGGCTGGTCTGGGCGACGCTCTACGGCTGGCTGCTGTTCGGCGTGCTGCCGACGCCCTACACCTGGGTGGGCGCGCCGATCATCATCGCGAGCGGCCTCTATATCGTCTATCGCGAGCATCGCCTGCGCCACGCGCTGAGCCCGGTCAGCGCCGCCGAAACACCGGCATGAGATTGTTGGCGGGCATCTCCGCCACCCGCTCGAGCACCAGCCCCTGCGCCTCGGCCGCTGCCGCGACGTCCTCCAGGTAGCGCAGCCCGAACGCCGGGCTCTTCGCCTTCAGCCACAGCTCGAACTGCTCGTTCGACTGCGCCGTCGGCACGCCATGCTGGCGATAGGGACCATAGAGGATCAACGGCGCGCCGGACGCCAGCAGCTTCCCCGCCGCGGCCATCAGCCCCAGCGTCGCCGCCCACGGGCTGATATGCACCATGTTGACGCACAGGATCGCGTCGGCGCGTGCGACGGGCCAATCCGCCGCAGAGGCGTCGAGCCCGACCGGCGGCAGCACATTGGCCAGGTCGGCGGTCCATGCCGCGATCGAGGTCAGCGCCTCCAGGTCGGGATCGCTCGGCTGCCAGGTCAGCGCCGGGAAGCGCTCGGCGAAGAACGCGCAATGCTCGCCCGTGCCGCTCGCCACTTCGAGCACCATGCCGGGCGCGGGAAGCACCTCCGCAAGGACGGCTGCGATCGGCTCGCGATTACGCGCCGTCGCCGGCGCGTGGCGTTGTGCGCTCACGCGCCGCGCGCTTGATCGAGCAGCCGCCGGGCACGCAGGAACATCTCGATCCGCTGGGTGGCAAGCAGCCCGAGCGCGAAGGCGATCAGTACGTCGGTGATCGACGCCAGGTCGACATGGAAGCTCGATCCGCCCATCGTCGCCGCCTCGCGCACGCCGGTGCGGACCACGATCAACCCCAGAATGAACAGCATCGCGGCGGGCGATGCCCTTTGCGAGATCTCATGGGTCTGCGGGTTCACCGTGATATGCATCATCCGGCCGCGCTGCCAACCGAGCGCCGCGCCCGCGCCGAGCGCGGCCAGCACCGCGATCCACATCAGCCCGACCGGCGGGAAGCGCCAGAACATGAAACCCGCCACGCCCAGATAGATCGCGGGGATGATCCACATCTGCTCGATCCTGAGCGGACGTTCCTGCGACATGCGCCGCATGCGGAGCGCCAGCACTACCAGGATGACGACGGCGCTGATCGCGAAGCTGATCCAGCCCGCATGCGGATTCGGAGTGTTCATGGCGCCTGTTTTCGCGAGGCCCGCGCAAATCACAAGCCCGAAGCGTTGCGGCCGGTCCCGTTCCGGTCCATCACATGCGCCGGAGGGACCCAATGGACGCAAATCAGGAAGCAACGCGCCGGGAAATCAATCCGCCGGTGGCCTTTGTCGGCACCTTCGTCGTCGGGATGATCCTCAGCGGCATCCTCGGCCATCCCGATCTGCCGCTCAGCGGCAGCACCGAGCGGGCGCTCGGCATGCTCGGCCTGCTGGTTGGCGCCGCGATCCTGTTTTCGGCGGTGCGCCTGTTCCGCGATGCCGGCGTCGATCCGTGGCGCGGCGCGCCTGGGCTGATCGTCGACGGGGTCTATCGCCGCAGCCGCAATCCGATGCTGCTCGGCATGGCGGTGATCTATCTGGGCGCGGCGATCTTCGCCGACAGCATGATCACCCTGCTGCTGCTCGTCCCGCTCGTCTTCGTCCTGCAGAACGAGGTGATCGAGCCCGAGGAAGCCGATATGCAGGCACGCTTCGGCGACCGCTACCGCGGCTATAAGGACAGCGTGCGGCGCTGGCTCTGAACGAACCAGCGCCCGCGCGTCAGATTATTTCCGAGCCTTGCGCGCCGCATATTTGGCGTCACGCGCAGCCTTGCGCTCGGCTTCCGTCGGGATGCTGAACGCCGCGGCCATTTTCGCCTTCGCAGCTTCCGCCGCGGCCTTCTCGGCGGCGATCTTGTCGGCCTTTTCCTGCTCGGCAGCGGCCTTTGCCGCTTCGATCGCGGCCTTCTTGGCAGCACGTGCTTCGGCTTCCGCAGCTTCGCGCGCGAGACGCGCTTCCTTGCGCGCGGCGAGCTCGGCGGGGTCGACCTGCGGCTTGGCGCGCAGCTTGGCTATCGCATCCTTCTTCGCCTGGGCTGCGCGGTCGGCACGGTCACGGAAGGTATCGTTATAGGTCATCGTGTAGTTCAAACTCCTGGCGGACTATTCCGCTGCCTCGGCGGGCAAAACATCTTTCCATGCGAGCACCGGCTTGCGCGCGGCCAGCGTCTCGTCGAGCCGGCGACGCGGCGCGAAGTGCGGCGCGGTCTTGATCGCCGGATCGCCGTTCTTCGCACGCGCCGCAACCGAGCGGAACGCGCCGATGAACTGATCCAGCGCCGCCTTGCTCTCGGTCTCGGTCGGCTCGACCAGCATCGCGCCATGGACGACCAGCGGGAAATACATCGTCATCGGATGATATCCCTCGTCGATCAGCCCCTTGGCGATGTCGATCGTCGAGAAACCCTCGGGCAATCCTTCATCGCTGAAGATCGCCTCGTGCATGCATGGACCCGACTTGGCGAAGGGCGCCTCTAGCACATCTTCCATCGAACGCAGGATATAATTTGCGTTGAGCACCGAATCCTCGGCGACCTGGCGCAGACCGTCGGCGCCGTGGCTGAGGATATAGGTCAGCGCGCGGGTGAACATGCCCATCTGACCCTGGAACGCGACCATGCGGCCGAAGCTGCCGGCATGGTGCTCGCCCGCGGTCTCTTCCTCGACCAGGCGATAGCCGTCCGCGGTCTTCTCGACGAACGGCAAGGGCGCATAGGGCGCCAGCGCCTCGGACAGCACCACCGGACCCGAGCCCGGGCCGCCGCCGCCATGCGGGGTGGAGAAGGTCTTGTGCAGGTTGATGTGCATCGCATCGATGCCGAGATCGCCCGGGCGCACCCGGCCGACGATCGCGTTGAAGTTCGCGCCGTCGCAATAGACATAGCCGCCCGCCGCATGGACCGCGTCCGAGATCGCCTTCATGTCGCGCTCGAACAGGCCGCAGGTGTTGGGGTTGGTGATCATCACGCCGGCGATGTCCGGCCCCAGCCGCGCCTTGAGCGCTTCCAGGTCGACACGGCCGTCCTCGGTCGCGGGGATGTCCTCCACCGTGAAATTGGCGAAGGCGGCGGTCGCCGGGTTGGTGCCGTGCGCGCTGATCGGCACGAGCAGGATCTTGCGGTGCCCCTCGCCGCGCGCTTCCAGCGCCGCGCGGATCGCCAGCACACCACACAGCTCGCCATGCGCGCCCGCCTTGGGGCTCATCGCCACGGCGTGCATGCCGGTGAGCGTGATCAGCCAGTGCGAGAGCTGGTCGATGACCTCCAGCGCGCCCTGCACCGTGTCGACCGGCGCCAGCGGATGCAGGTCGGCAAAGCCCGGAAGCCGCGCCATCCGCTCGTTGAGGCGCGGATTATGCTTCATCGTGCACGAGCCGAGCGGGAACAGGCCCAGGTCGATCGCGTAGTTCTGGCGGCTGAGGCGCGTATAGTGGCGCACCGTCTCGGGCTCGGACAGGCCGGGCATGCCGATCGCCTTGCCGCGCTCCAGCCCGGCCAGCCGCGAGGCCGCCGCGGGGGCTTCGGCGAAATCGACGCCGGTCGTGTCGGCCGAACCGATCTCGAAGATCAGCGGCTCTTCGAGCATCAGCGCGCGATTGCCGGTGAAGGTCGCGGCGCTGCTCTCGCCCGCTTCCGGGGTGGTGGGGCGCCAGCCGCTCTGGTTGATCGTGCTCATGCCAGCACCTCCTGAAGTGCGGAGGCAAGCGTCTCGACGTCCTCCTGCGTAGTGGTTTCGGTGACGGCGACGACCAGCCCGTTCGCCAGCTCCGCGGCATCCGGATAGAGGCGGCCCAGCGACACGCCGGCGAGGATGCCCTTTTCGGCCAGGGTGCGGACCACGGGACGCGCTTCCTTCGACAGCTTCAGCGTGAATTCGTTGAAGAAGGCCGGCGTCACCAGCTCGACTCCGGGCACCTTGGCCAGCCGCTCGGCCGCCGCGCTCGCGCCCATGTGATTGACGTGCGCCAGCGCGCGCAGGCCCTTCTCGCCCAGCAAGGTCATGTGGATCGACCAGGCCAGCGCGCACAGCACCGAGCTGGTGCAGATGTTCGACGTCGCCTTCTCGCGGCGGATATGCTGCTCGCGGGTGGAGAGCGTCAGCACGAAGCCGCGCTTGCCCTCGGCATCCACCGTCTCGCCGCACAGGCGGCCCGGCATCTGCCGCACCAGCTTCTCCGAACAGGCGAACAGGCCGACATAGGGCCCGCCGAACTGCAGGCCGACGCCGATCGACTGGCCCTCGCCGACGACGATGTCCGCGCCCATCTCGCCCGGCGACTTGATCGCCCCCAGCGCGACCGGCTCGGTGACGACGGCGACGAGCAGTGCCTTGGCGGCGTGGCAGGCGTCGGCCAGCTTGGAGAGATCGCCGATCCGGCCGAGAATGTCGGGATACTGCACGACGACGCACGAGGTGTCGCTGTCGATCAGGCCGATCAGATCATCGGTGTCGGGATTGGCCGAAAGCGTCGGCAGGCGCGTGTCGAGCACGTCGCCAGTGAACTTCGCCATGGTGTTGGCGACCGAGACATAATGCGGATGCAGGCCGCCCGAGAGGATCGCCTTGCCGCGCTTGGTCACGCGGCGCGCCATCACGATCGCCTCCCAGCACGCGGTCGAGCCGTCGTACATCGACGCGTTCGCCACGTCGCAGCCGAGGAGCCGCGCGACCTGCGACTGGAACTCGAACATCATCTGCAGCGTGCCCTGCGCGATCTCGGGCTGGTACGGCGTGTACGCGGTCAGGAACTCGCCGCGCTGGATCAGGTGATCGACCGACGCCGGCACATGATGCTTGTACGCCCCGCATCCCAGGAAGAAGGGCGCATCCCCCGCCGCCAGGTTCTTCTTCGCCAGCGCCGTCATGTGGCGTTCGACCGCCATTTCGCTCGCATGCAGCGGCAGGCCCGGGATCGGGCCTTCGAGCCGCGCCGCGACAGGCACGTCGACGAACAGATCGTCGATCGAGGAAGCGCCGATCACGCCGAGCATCTCGCCGCGGTCGGTCTGGGTAAGGGGAAGGTAGCGCATTCAACAAATCTCCCCCCTCCCTGACA
>JBEVLV010000116.1:0-5888 GCA_040508955.1 Sphingomonas sp.
GCCAGCACGGCCAGCGCCGCAAGGGCAAGATGTCGGACTTCGGCATCCAGCTGCGCGCCAAGCAGAAGCTCAAGGGCTATTACGGCGACATCACCGAGAAGCAGTTCAAGCGCTCGTACGAAGATGCGTCGCGCATGAAGGGCGATACCGGCCAGAACCTGATCGGCCTGCTCGAGATGCGCCTGGACATGATCGTCTATCGCGCCAAGTTCGCGCCGACGATCTTCGCCGCGCGCCAGCTGGTCAACCACGGCCATGTCCGCGTCAACGGCGAGAAGTGCAACATCGGCTCGCGCCGCATCAAGCCGGGCGAGGAAGTGTCGCTGTCGTCGAAGGCGCAGGAAATGGCGCTGGTGATGGAAGCGCAGAGCCTGTCCGAGCGTGACATCCCCGATTATGTGGTGCCGGACGGCGCCTCGAAGATCACCTTCACGCGCGTGCCGACCCTCGACGAGGTTCCGTATCCGGTGAAGATGGAACCGAATCTGGTCGTCGAGTTCTACTCGCGCTGATCCGGCTTCCTTCGGGAAACGAAACAAGGGCGGTCCTTCGGGGCCGCCCTTTTTCGTTCAGGGCTGGATGCCCAGCGTGGCGCGCAGGAATGCGTCGGACTTGCTCAGCAGCGTCTTGCGCGCTTCGACGCTGTCGAGCTGGTGGTCGAGCCCCTTGAACTCGACATATTCGACCTTGCCCTTCGCATCGCGGATGCTGCGCTCCATCATCCGCGACTCGTTGACGCCGACATTCTCATCGAGCGTGCCGTGGAACAGCAGCACCGGCGCCTTGATCTTTTCGGCGTTGCGCGCAGGTGAGCCGGCGCGGACGTGCGGGCCGTTTCCGATGAAACGATCGACCAACGGGAAATTGGTGAAATTGCGGGATTCGTTGCGCAGAGACTCCAGGTCGGTCACCGGCGCGACCGCCACGATCGCCTTGAACAGGTCCGGATCGAGCACCGCGGACTGCAACGCCGCATAGCCGCCATAGGACCAGCCGACGATCGCCAGCTTGCCCGGTGCTACGATCCCCTCGCGCTGCAGCCACCTGCCGCCATCATTGATGTCGCCGATCGCGATCTGCCACGACTGGAAGCCGTTCTTCTGGAACCAGCCTTCGCCATAGCCGGTCGACCCGCGATAATTGGGCTGCAGCACCGCATAGCCGCGCGCCGCGTAGAATTGCGCGAGCCAATCGAACCCCCATTCGTCGCGCGCGCCGGGGCCGCCATGGGGCATGACGATCGCCGGAAGATTCTTGCCGTCGCTGCCCGGCGGCAGCGTCAGATAGCCCGGAATGCGCGTACCGTCGGCCGCCGGAAATTCGATCGGCTTGACGGTGGCGAGCTTCATCCCCGCCAGCTGCGGGCGGATCGGCATGATTTCCTCCAGCGACCTCTTGCCCTTGTCGAAAAGATAGAAGGTGCCGGGATTGACGTCGCCCTCTCCCCTGAGGAGCAGCCTGCTCTCGTCCGCGCTGGCATCGACGAATTCGACCAGAGGCGCATCGGGCAGCGCCTTGCCCAGCGCGATACGCAGCTTGCGCAGCTCGGGATCGAAGAACTCGGCCTCGCGCCGATCGGTGGCATAGCTCACGCCGACCACGCGGCGCTGGCGGCCCACCCGGATCAGCGAATCGACGTCGACCTGCGGATGCGCCAGCACCAGCGTGCGCGTCAGCTTGCCGTCGAGCGACAGGCTGTAGAGCGCCTGGCGTCCGTCCTTGTCGTCAAAGCCGTAGACGACGTTCTTGATCGAATCGACGGCGTAGGGATCGAAGCCCGAATTGAGCCCGCCGCTGAAATCCAGCGTGCTGAGCGGCTTCCAGTCGCGATCGCCTAGCTGGCGGTAATAATAGAGCATACGCGTCTTGCGATATCCCGAGGAATCCTCGCCCTGCATGCCGTGGACGCGAACGGCACCATGCCCGTCGCTGATGAATTCGACCGCGCCCCGCTTCGGCTGCTCGACGATGCTCCGCTTCAGCGTCGTCGCATCGACCAATTCGACTCCCATGCCTTCGCGCGTCTCCGCGAGGTGTGTGCCGGTCGTCTGCTCGGGCACGAACTGGCGCGACATCAGGACCGAACCGACCGAACCGTCCGGACCGAAATCGATGATGTCGCCGCCCTGTTGCATGGGTCCCAGCGCCTTGTCGCCGACCCGCCCGGTCAGCATCTGCAGCTTGCTGCCGTCGCTGTTGACGGCGAGCAGGCGCGTAAAGGAAAGATCGGCGCTATCCTGCGCGATCATGTACACGCCGCAGACGAGCCGGACGTCGCTGGCCCATCGGCAATAGCGCAGGCGATCGGGATTGCCGGTGGCGCCCAATATCGTCTTGGGCTGGCCCCCCGCCACCGTGTCGCCGATCATCAGCACCTCGCCATGATCGGCGGAAGAGCTGATGATCGCCACCTTGGTACCGTCGGGCGACAGGCTGATCCCGCGCACTGCCTCGCGCGCGGCGAATTTCGCGGCGATCTCGTCGCCGGTCTGTCCCCATGCCGGCGCCGTCACAAGCATCGCGGACGCCGCAAGCGCCCAACGGATCGATCGCATGATATTCCCCCCAAATCGTCGCGGCAGACTATCGATTAGTTGTCTGCTAGCAAGGGCATGCACCCGTCAGCTCGAAGATTCCCCTCACCGTTGCGACGCCAGCCTGGCTTGAGCGAAGGCGATGAAGGTCGGCCAGTTGTCGCGATTGTTGTGGCCGCCCTGGTGCTGGCGAAAGCCGATCGGGCCGCCGAGCACCGGCGTCAGCACCGGTGGGAAATCGGTGCGCTCGATCCCCGGTGCGCCGGTCAGCGCCTGCCATGCGGGCGCCGCGGCGACGGCGGCGAGGAAGCTGCCTTTGGGATCGACCCAGCCGTCGCCGGTCTCGACCGTGCCCGCGCCGATGAAGATCGGCCGCGGCGCCGCGAGCGCGATCAGCATATGCGCATCGATCGGCAGGTCGAACTCGGTCTTCGGCCCGGCATATTTCAGGAAATTGCCGGCGAACCAGTGATACTCGCCCCCGGCCGCGAGATTGCCCATCCGCTCGCCGAAATTGCGCCGATAGAGCGCCGCGCCGCCCGCCCCCGACGATCCGATGAAGCCGATCGCGAAGCGCTGGTCATAGGCCATCGTCACCAGGGCGGCCTTGCCGTAGCGCGACAGGCCCTCGATCCCGATGCGGCCGGCATCGATCGCCGGGTCCTTCGCCAGCGCGTCGAACGCCCGGCCAGCACCCCAGGCCCAGGCGCGCAGCACGCCCCAGTCGTCGGCCGCGCGCGACTTCCCCCTGAGCGAGATACCGATCACCCCATCCGCCAGCCCGCCGCCATTGTCCGCCTGGATCGAGTTGGCGACCACCACGGCATAGCCCCAGCCCGCCTTGAGCAACTGATCGGTATAGGGCGGCCCCGGATCGGGAGCGCGCGGCGGTCCGGGGAACCTGAACCCCTCGGGAAAGCCGAACGACAGCATCACCGGCACCCTGGCCTTCGCGCCCGCCGGCACCGTAGTGCGCAGCGCGATGGTCGCCGAAGCCTTTGGCCAGGCGCTGTTGTCCGCCACGCCCTCCAGCCAGCGCTTCACCACCGGCATGCCGGCCTCGGTGGCGCGTTCCTCCTTCACGGTGCGCCAGCGGATCGCCGGCGCGGTGGCGGGGACGCGGCCATAGACCTCGCGATCGAACAGCGCGACGATCTCGGCGCGCCGCTTCCGCCACAGCGCAGGCGTGGTCACCGCCGTCCCGTCCGCCAGCCGCATCAACTCGGGCAGGGTGTAGCTGCCGGCCTTCGCCTCGTCATAGTTGACCGCATTGGACGCGTTCGGATTGAAGCCGTCCGCACCGGGCCGCGTATCGGCGATGCCGAGCCGGTCGAGCATCGCGCGGCGATCCGCATCGGCGGCGCGATTGTCCTGCTGCGCCACCGCCGGCACGCCCGACAGGATCAGCAATGTCGCCAGCAACAGCCTCGCCCGCATCGCACTCTCCCGCTTATGGTATCGCTATCAAAGGCTGCCCCAGCCGCCGCGCGGGCGCAAGCCTTGCGGCGTGCCCGGCGCGCTGCCAAAGTCGCGCCATCACCTCATCCAGGAGCCCTTGATGCGCCTAGCCCTTGCCGCCGCCCTCCTGCTCGCCAGCACCGCCGCTTCGGCGCAGACCGCCCCGCAAATCTCGGTCGACACGCTGAAGGAGGTGACCAAGACACTCTCCTCCGACGCGTTCGAGGGCCGCGCCCCCGCGACCCCGGCCGAGGACAAGACCGTCGCCTACATGATCGAGCGCTTCAAGGCGGCCGGGCTCCAGCCGGGCAATCACGGCAGCTGGGTGCAGGACGTGCCGCTGGTCCAGATCACCGCGAGCAACGTCTCCCCGCTCACCTTCACCGGCGGCAAGACGCCCGTGTCGCTCCAGTTCCGTAAGGACACGGTACTCGGCACCTATCAGGTGGTGCCGCATGTCGAGCTGAAGAACAGCGACGTCGTCTTCGTCGGATACGGCATCAACGCGCCCGAGCGCGGCTGGAACGACTATGCCGGCGTCGACGTGAAGGGGAAGACCGTCATCATCCTGATCAACGATCCCGACTGGCAGACGATGACGCTCGACGGTCCGTTCGGCGGCCGCGCGATGACCTATTACGGCCGCTGGACCTACAAGTTCGAGGAGGCCGCGCGGCAGGGCGCCGCCGCGGCGATCATCATCCACGATACCGAGCCCGCCGCCTATCCCTGGGGCGTGGTCGAATCCTCCTGGACCGGCCCGCAGCTCGAACAGGACACGCCGGGCGACCATATGGACCAGTCCAAGGCGATCGGCTGGATCCAGCAGGCCAGCGCCAAGGCCCTGTTCGCCTCCGCCGGCAAGGACTATGCCGCACTGATCGAGGCGGCGAAGCACAAGGGCTTCAAGGCCGTGCCGCTGGGCGTGAAGGCCTCAGCGAGTTGGGACAACGGCATCCGTCGCCAGGCCTCGAAGAACGTCATCGGCATCCTGCCCGGCAGCGCCAAGCCCGACGAGATCGTGCTCTATTCCGCGCATTGGGACCATCTCGGCCACTGCGCGCCGGTGAAGGGCGACGATATCTGCAACGGCGCGCTCGACAATGCTTCGGGCAGTGCCGCCCTGGTCGCGCTGGCCGAGGCGCATGTGAAGGCCGGGCCGGCCAAGCGCAGCCTCGTCTTCCTGTCGGTCACCGCCGAGGAATCCGGCCTGCTCGGCTCCAAATTCTATGCCGAAAACCCGGTCTATCCGCTCGCCAAGACGGTGGGCGGCGTCAACATGGACGGGATCAACATCATCGGCCCGGCCAGGGATTTCGTGCTGGTCGGTGTCGGCAAGTCCGAGCTCGAGGATCTGGTCAAGCCGTTCGTGGCGGCGCAGAACCGCGTGATCGTCCCCGAACCCTCGCCCGAGAAGGGCGGCTATTACCGCTCGGACCATTTCAGCTTCGCCAAGCTGGGCGTGCCGATGCTCTACGGCGAGAGCGGCGAGGATCTGGTCAAGGGCGGCAAGGCCGCGGGCCATGCCGCGTCGGAGGATTACACCACCAATCGCTACCACAAGCCGCAGGACGAATACGACGCCAACTGGGACTGGTCGGGCGGCGTCCAGGACCTGACCATCTATTATGGCCTCGGACGCCAGCTCGCCGAGGGCTCGGCTTGGCCGAACTGGTACCCGACCGCCGAATTCCGCGCGATCCGCGACAAGAGCCGGGCGGGGCAATAGCTGGCGTCCCGCCCCCTCTGCCGTCATCCCGCGAAAGCGGGGACCCATCTCGTGCGCTTTCCACTATCACATTGAGCGTAGTTGCGGCACGTCCGGGAGATGGGCCCCCGCTTTCGCGGGGATGACGGAGTAAGGCATGACCGACCCCCAGCAAATCCTGATCGACG
>JBEVLV010000117.1:0-15280 GCA_040508955.1 Sphingomonas sp.
CGTCACCCCGGCCTTGTGCCGGGGTCCACCGCGCCTGCCGGAGACGCCTCCGGAACGGAGCGGATTCGCTCCATATCCGATCCCCGTTCCGATAGCCTGGTGGCCATAAGGTTCGGGGAGCGAGCATGGCGAAGGGCGGACTGGTTCGGGGCAGGACGGAACGCGCCCACCATCGCCGGGCGATCGGGGCGGCGCTGGCGCTGATCCTCGCGGCCCCGCCCGTCGCGCCCGCCACCGCCCGGCAGCAAGTGCCCACCCCCGCCGCCGCGCTCGATTTCTCCGCCGTCACCACCAGGGCGGCCGCGGGCAGGCTGGTCCGTAAGCATCTGCTCGTGAAGATCCACCTCGTCCCCGCCGAGCTCGGCGGACCCAAGGCGAAGGTCAATATCGGCTATGTCACGCCGGAAGCCGCCCGCGCGCATGCGCAGTTCGTCGAGATGCTGGCAGTTTATGCCCAGCGCGACCTGGTCGACCATATCGAGATCGAGCCCGACTATAACGGCCTCAGCATCGTCCCCACGCGGCTCCGGATAAAGGTGAGCCACAGCCGCGGCGGCGAGAGCTTCGAGCGGGTGATCGAGATATGGGATTGCGGCCTGTGCCCGCCGCTCGACCCGTTGCCTGATCCCGACGGGCCGGGCACTATCATCGCCTGACGCAAACCCGCCGCCGGCAAGCCGGCCATGCCCCGGGGAAATGAAAGAGGAACTGGATGGCCAGGCAAGCGACGCGCTTCCCCTCAGGCGCGAAGGGCATGATCGATGCCTGAGGTGAGCGCCGATTTCGATTTCCAGATCGGCCGCTGGCGCGTCGCGCACCGTCGGCTGAAGGCGCGGCTTGCCGATTGCCGGGAGTGGGAGAGCTTCGAAGGGACGTGCGAGATGCGCCCCGTCCTGGGCGGCAACGGCAATATCGAGGACAATGTCCTCCACATCGCCAGCGGCACCTATCGCGCGCTGGCGATCCGCTCCTACGATCCCGCGCTGGGCAGCTGGGCGATCTGGTGGCTCGATTCCCGCGCGCCGCACAGCCTCGACGTGCCGGTGATCGGCCGCTTCGAGAACGGCGTCGGCACCTTCCTGGCCGACGACATGCTGGACGGCACCCCGGTCAAGCTCCGCTTCCTCTGGCTGCGCACGGATACCGACACGCCGCGCTGGGAACAGGCGCTGTCCGCGGATGGCGGGGAGAGCTGGGAGACGAACTGGACGATGGATTTTGTGCGGGCTTAGGATGCCGCCGGCAAGGCCGCCGCGCTCAAGGGCATGGAAGAGATGAGCAAGGTATTCAAGGAGACGGGCAGCGAGCTCTATATGGCGGCGGGTGGGCGCGAGCACGATTGAGCTCCACTACAAGGTGGCGGGAACCAGCTGCCTAAGCGATCAGAGCGCCAGTGATGGCTGCGTAACTTCGTCCAGGCGGATCATTGCGACGAGAAGCCACTGGTTTTGAGCGCCGAATTCGGCGTTACGCCGCTTATGCGTGCTGAAGCCCAGAGCGAGGCCAGCACGCATGTACTCGTCTTCGTACTTTCCCCTCAGCGCTTTCAACGCTTCGGTTCTGCCATACGCCCGTTCGAAGCGACTGAACGCCGCCGAAGTTTCCCAGTCATCGCATTCGTGAATTCGTTCTTTGCCATCTTGATCCCGCCACTTGGCGACAAATCTCATAGGACAGGGCGTTAGAGGTTTGGCGGTAGAGTCAAACATAGAAAGCTGGTTTGCCAACTCGCCATGCTTGATCGTTTCATGCGCGATTTCTTCTTGAGATTTTGCAATAGCCTCAAGCGCGAAGGCGCGAGGTCGTATTAGCGTCAACGACTCTCGCCTGCTATCTGCATCGGCGAAGGAGGCGCGGATCAATGGATCTAGAAATGAGGCGCGCTCACCTTTCTTTAGCGTACCGACGACCTCAAGGGTTTCCGGCACAACCTTCTGGCTCTCAGGGCGAGGGTCATCCTTTGATTTAGTGAACTTGTAGCGGATCCAGTTCCAGCGATTGAACTGCTGAGACTCTGACAGGATTCTGAACGGTACCGGGTATTGCCTGCGCCAAGTTTGATCCCTGCCCACACCCGCACAGCACACAGTTTCGAAGTATTTACTGGATCGATGCGGCTGCGCCTTGATCAGTATGAAGCATTCGTCGCTCTCTGCTCCCACAAGCCGCCCCTGTCACCACGCCCCAATGTGTAGCTTTGATACCTAGGCGCTTTTCGAGATCTTCGGCAACAATCTTCCTGTGACAATCCTTCTGGTCGCGCTCAAAGCACATGAGGCAAACCTTCTTCTTCGAAGCGAGTAGCTCCAGTTGGCCAAGCGCTTCTTGCGCTTTTGGCCCGTTGATTACGGCGTTGTATATTTCGAGGAACAGGCTCACATTCCCAGCACGAGCGGCCTCTCTCCCGGCCTTCGGATCACCCAATTCAGGCAGGTGCAGGTAATCGATCCCGGCATGTTGCAGGGCCGCGCCCAGAGACTTTTTGGAGAACCCCGGGCGTCGAGACTGCGCTCTCTCTCGCACATCTACTAGGGTATCGATTTTGGCTAACTGAAGTGTAGCCACAAAGTCGGCAAGCGTGGATCGTTCGTACCCGATAGTCGCCAGCATGTTTCCCCCTCACGCCAATGCGCTTCTTAAAACGACAACGCGAGGTCCCTGTATAAGGAATGTGACTCAAATGAGTCTGTTGGTTCAAAGTGACCGACGGTGACAGTTTACTAAAACTACCAAATCGTCCCGGAGACAGCAGCACCACTCCCCCGCTCGATCTGCTACGCATCTCCCATGCGCGCCCGCAACCCGCTCTACATTTTCGCCAAGCCGCCACCCGAAGCGCAGGCGCAGATCACGGCACTTCCCCGTAACGACATGGGCCGCAGCGCGGACCTGCTCCATGTTACCCTGCTGTCGCTGTTCGACCTCCACTACGCCCCGTCCGGATGGCTCGCGCAGGTGACCGCCGCGCTGGACATCTTCGACGCCCCGGTCTTCCCGCTCGCCTTCGACCGGATCGAGAACCGCAAGGCCGTGACGCTGCGCACCCGTGCGCCGCTGGCGGAGGCCCGCGCCTTCCAGGCGGCGCTGGTCCGCCATCTGCTCGAATGCCGTGCCCCGATGATGCTCGGCACCACACCCGAGCCGCACGTCACGATCAACTATCGTGGCGACCGGCTCGGTAGCCAGAAGATCGCGCCCATCGGCTGGACAGTCGAATCGATCCTGCTGGTCGAAAGCGTTGTCGGTAAGACCACCCATATCGAACATGGGCGATGGCCGCTCCGTTATACGCACACTCGGTAGAATCAATGCCCCACCTAGCCCACATCACCCTGATCGTCCGAGACTATGACGAAGCCCTGGCCTTCTACACCGGCAAGCTCGGCTTCACCCTGGTCGAAGACACCTACCAGCCCGAGCAAGACAAGCGCTGGGTCACGATCCGCCCGCCCGGCGCCCCGGAACATGCCACCACGATCCTCCTCGCCCGCGCCGCCACGCCCGAACAGCAGGCCGCCAGCGGCAACCAGGCCGCCGGCCGCGTCTTCCTGTTCCTCGCCACCGACGATTTCGACCGCGACTTCGCCGCCTATACGGCGGTCGACGTCCACTTCGTCCGCCCGCCGGCCGTCATGCCCTATGGTAAGGTCGCGGTGTTCGAGGACCTCTACGGCAATCGCTGGGATCTGATACAATACGCCTGATCCTGTCCATCCCCCGGGAGTCCCCGCCACCATGGAAGAACCGCCCCACCCCCTCCTCGCCCCGCAGACCGCGCGCGCCTCGATCCGCTTCGGCGAGCGCTTCGCGATGGAGGCCGAGGCGCGCGCCACGCCGCTCGGGCTGCTCGCGATCGGCGGGCTGGTCGCGGTGATCCTGCTCTCGGTGCCGCCGATCGTCCGCGCGAAGCATGCGCACAAGGCGCTGCCGCCGCCCCGCGGCTGAACCTCTTCCAATGTAGGATTTCATCTGCTCCATCCTGTCCGATGGAACAGCAATCGCCGCGCAACCCGCCGCCGGTCGCCCCTGGCGCCGCCGGTCTTCCCCACCCGCCTTGCGCGCCGCCGATCCGCGCGCACTGGACGCCGGCGCGGCAGCGCATCTTCCTCGCCGCCCTGCTCGAGACCGGCAGCGTCGCCCGCGCGGCGCGCGCGGCGGGCATGTCGCGATCGAGCGCCTATGGCCTGCGCGAACGCATGGCCGGCACGCCGTTCGATCGCGCCTGGGATCAGGTGCTCGTCGAACATGCCCGGCGCCTGGCCGATCCCCTCGCGCCGGATAGCGTGCCCGCTGCACCCGCGCGTCGCGCACCCGTCGCGTCGCCGGCGCGTGGCTGATGCCTCGGTGTGGCGCCGCTGTCGCCCTTGTGTCGCGCGCCGTCGCCCCACTGGAGCGCAGGTGTCGCGCGCCTGTCGCGCCGGTGCCGCCCAGGTGTCGCGTCGCCGTCGCCTTGCTGTCGCCTCGCCGTCGTTTCCCGCCAAAAACCCTTCGGGACGCCAATTTCATCAACCGAGACGCCGCTAGCGGGCATGCTCTGGCAGCGCCGTCGCCTGGGCCCGGCGGTCGAGCACCGCCTTGTCGCGCCGCGGGCCGGGGATTAGGCTTTGCGCGTCCGCCCGTTCTGGAGCCCGTCATGCGTTCTTGCCTCTATGCCGCGGCGCTGCTCCTCGCCCTGCCTGCCGGGGCGCAGGATCATCCCGCGCCGCCCGCGGGCTCGAACGAGATCGTCGTCGTCGGTCGCGACGTGCCCGAGGATCAGGTCCGCGCCTTCGTCACCGGCATGACCAGGTCGCTGAGCACCAAGCCCCTCGCCCGGTTCGATCGCGAGGAACTCTGCCCCCGGGCGATCGGCCTTGCGCCGAATTACGAGAAGGCGATCACCGAGCGGATGCGCCGGGTCGCGGCGGCGTCGAAGATCCGGCTGGCGCGCGACGATTGCCAGCCCAATGCGCTGGTGATCTTCGCGAACGACAAGGACGCGATGATCAAGCTGATGCGCAAGGGCTATCCGGCGCTGTTCCAGGATGCTGCGGGCGATTCGGTGACGATCCCCAAGGAGGAGGGGCCGGCGGCGGCATGGCATCTGACCGGGCTGGTCGATCGCGACGGCAGGCCGCTCCAGTCGGGCGGCAGCGGCGATCCCTATGTGGTGCGCGCCTTCGGATCCGGATCGCGGATCTCGGCGATGGTACGGCCGGTATTCCTGATGTCGATCGTGGTGATCGAGCGTGGCGCGCTTCAGGGGCTGACGACCACCCAGGTCGCCGATTATGCCGCGATGCGCGCCTTCACCGATGCCGATCCCGCCCGCGCCCGCAAGACCGGCGTGCCGACGATCCTGACGGTGCTGGAAACGCCGATGGGCGAAGCGATGCCGCTTTCGATCACCGAATGGGACCTGAACTTCATCCGCGCGCTCTACGCCGCGTCGCCGAACCTGCTCGCACCGGCGCAGCGCGGCGCGATCAGCAGCCAGATGAAGCGCGCGCTCGACAAGACCGGCGACGCCAAGCGCTGAGGCCTGGGCGGGGCCACCTTTCCACCAGCGCCGTCACTCGTGGAGAGGTCACCCTCACCGTCCCACCGCCTCCCATCAAGGGAGAGGGTTTAATCGGCCGATATCAAATTGTTGCCCCGCCACCTAGTCGAGTAGCGACCCTAGGCCAGCATCGCCGCGAGCTTGTTGACCGTGTTCCAGTTGCGCGCGGTCGCCAGCTTCGGGAATTTCGCCTTGGCCATCGCCTGCGGGAGCTTCGAATGGCCGACATCCTCGGGATAGTCGATATAGAGCTCGCGCCCGATCGCGTGCAGCCGCTCCGGACCCGAGTACAGACCCGGTAGCGCCGCGAACGGTGCGTCGGGCACCGGCTCGCGGTGGAAATGGACGAGCAGATGGTTGGGGTGCGCGGCGGCCGCATCCGGATAGGGGTTGGCGGCAAGGATCGCGGCCAGCTCGCCAAGGTCGCGCACCAGCACGTCGGTCTTGAGCCCGTGCGCCGCGAGCGCGGCCTCCAGCTTCCGCTCGATCGCCGCCGCCTCGCCTTCGGCCGCGAAGACGACATTGCCCGAAGCGAGCAGGGTGCGGACCTCGCCGAAGCCCAGCCCCTCGACCAGCGCCTTCAGCTCGGCCATCGGCAGCTTGCGCCCGCCGACATTGACGCCCTTCAGCAGCCCGGCCCAGCGCTTCATACCGCCTCCGCGCGCAGCGGCCGGCTGAGCAGCGCCTCGACCACCGCGCGGACATCGGCGCCCTCGAGCAGCGCATTGACTGCCTCGGTGACCGGCATGTCGATCCCTGCTTCCGCAGCCGCCTCGCGCAGCACTGGCGCGGTGAAGGCGCCCTCCGCCACCGTTCTGCGATCGGCCATAAGCTCTACTGCGCTGCGCCCCTGGCCGAGGCCCACGCCCAGCGAGAAGTTGCGCGAATTGGTCGAGGAACAGGTGAGGACGAGATCGCCCAGTCCCGAAAGCCCGGTCAGTGTCTCCGCCTGCGCGCCACGTGCCAGCCCGAACCGGGTCATCTCGGCAAAGCCGCGCGCGATCACCGCTGCCCGTGCATTGAGCCCCAGCCCCGCACCCTCGACCACGCCGCAGGCGATCGCGAGCACGTTCTTCACCGCCCCGCCGATCTCCGCGCCGATCACGTCGCTGGAGGCATAGGTGCGGAAGGCCGGCCCCGCGAGCCGCGCCGCCAGTTCCGCCCCGAGCACTTCGTCCTCGCAGGCCAGCGTGACCGCGGTCGGCTTGCCCGCGGCGACCTCGGCGGCGAAGGTCGGTCCCGAAAGCACCGCGATCGGGGCATCGGGCGCGGCCTGGCGCGCAACCTCGCCGACCAGCAGCCGCGTCCCCGCCTCGATCCCCTTGGCGCAGAGCACCAGCGGCGTCGCGCCGACCGGCGTCGCTTCCAATACCGCGCGAACATGCTGGGCGGGTGCGACGACGAGCAGCGCGTCTAGCCCGGCAAGCGCGCTTAGGTCCCCGGTCGCACGGATCGAAGGCGAAAGCGGTACCCCCGCCAGGAACTGCGCATTCTCATGGGTGCCGTTGATGCTCTCGACCACCTCGGGCTCGCGCGCCCAGAGCAGCACCGGCTGCTCGCCCCGCGCCGCCACCGCAGCCAGCGCGGTGCCCCAGGCCCCGCCGCCGATAACGCCGATCTTCATGCTGCGTCCTCCTGGCAAAGCCGCTCCGCGGGCACGAATCGCACGAGATGCGGCTTTCCGGCGCGCCAGTCATACAGCGTCACCCCGCTTGTGCGTTCGTCCTCGTTCCGCATCCCGAACAGGACGAGCAGCCTGCTGTTCCGCCGATAGGTCAGGCGCTCGATATCCCCAGCGCCGGCAAAGTCGGAAAGAACCCAGCCCACGCTGCGAAAGGCGGGCACGAAATCCACATGGCCGGTCGCCTTGTCGACGATCGCGGGACAGACCGTGCCGGCGCCGCAGCCGATCTGGACGATCTTGTAGTGCCCGGCAAAATCGGGAGCGCCGCGCGAATCCTCGCGCAGGCGGGTGCGGAACAGGCGCGCCGTGCCGCGGCGGACATCGGGCGCGCGCCAGGGTCCGCGCGAAGCCTTTGCGGGATAGTGCCGGAACCCTGCGGAAGACAGGAGCTGCGCCACCGAAATACAGTCGCCCGCCGGCTGCGGCACGAGCGCCGCGAGCGCGAGCAGTTGCGCGATCACGCCTTCACCCCCGCACCGCGCACCTTTTCCGCATCCGGATCGAGCGGCCAGCGCGGCCGCGCCGGAAAGTCGAGCGGATCGGTGAAGCCTGCGGCGAAGCGCTCGGCGCCCGCCCAGGCGATCATCGCGGCATTGTCGGTGCACAGCCAGAGCGGCGGCGCGACGAAGCGCAGGCCGTGCTCGGCTGCCAGACCCTCAAGCGCCGCGCGTACCGCCGTGTTCGCGGCCACGCCCCCGGCGACGACCAATGCCGTCGGGCGGACGCCCGCCAGCGCGCGGCGGGTGCGGTCGATCAGGCAATCGACCACCGCCTGCTGGAACGACGCCGCGAGATCCTCGGCGGTGTAGTCGTTCGCCGCGCGCGCGACGGCGCTTTTCAGCCCCGCGAAGGAGAAATGCGGCTCGGCCGAGCCCACCAACGGGCGCGGCAACGGCACCGCCTTGGGATTGCCCCGCAGCGCCGCTGCCTCGACCGCCGGCCCGCCCGGAAAGCCCAGGCCGAGCAGCTTGGCCGTCTTGTCGAACGCCTCGCCCGCGGCATCGTCGATCGTCGTCGCGAGCCGGCGATAGCGGCCGACGCCCTCGACCAGCAGCAGCTGGCAATGCCCGCCCGAGACGAGCAGCAGCAGATAGGGGAATGCGAGGCTGGGATCGCTCAGCCGCGGCGAGAGCGCATGGCCTTCGAGATGATTGACCGCGACCAGAGGCTTGCCGCTCGCCAGCGCCAGCGCCTTGCCGGTGACGAGCCCGACCATGACGCCGCCGATCAGCCCCGGCCCGGCGGTCGCGGCGATCGCATCGACCTGTGCCAGCGTGACGCCCGCTTCCTCCAGCGCCGCCTCGACCAGCGGCGCCAGCACCTCGACATGCGCGCGCGCGGCGATCTCGGGGACGACCCCGCCATAGGGACGGTGCGCCTCTTCCTGGCGCGCCAGCCTGTGCGCGCGGATCGTGCCGTCGCTCTCCACCAGCGCCGCCGCGGTCTCGTCGCAGCTCGATTCAAGCCCCAGGATCAATGCCATCGCTTCCATCTAGGCCACCCAGCCGCTAGCACAAGCCATGCCTCCGTTCCGCCTCGGTACCCGCGGGTCTCCGCTCGCCCTCGTCCAAGCCCATATGGTCCAGGCCGCGCTGACCGCCGCCCATGGGATCGAAACCGAGATCGTCGTGATCCGCACTACCGGCGACAAGGTGCAGGATCGCGCGCTCGCCGAGATCGGCGGCAAGGCGCTGTGGACCAAGGAGCTGGATCGCGCGCTGCTGGGCGGCGAGATCGATTGCGCGGTGCATTCGATGAAGGATGTCGAGACGTTCCGGCCGGACATGATCGCCCTGGCCGCGATCCTGCCACGCGCCGATGTCCGCGACCGGTTGGTCGGCGCCGAATCGGTGGAGGCGCTGCGGCAGGGTGCGGTGGTAGGCACCGCCTCGCCGCGGCGAGCGGCGCAACTCAAGCGGCTGCGCCCCGATATCGAGACCGTGCTGTTTCGCGGCAATGTCGACACGCGCCTCGCCAAGCTGGCAGCGGGCGAGGCCGACGCCACGCTGCTCGCCGCGGCCGGGCTGGAGCGGCTGGGACGCCATGACGTCGGATTTGCGGTGCCCACCAATGTGATGCTGCCGGCCCCGGCCCAGGGCGCGGTGGGGATCGAGGTGCGCGCGGACGACACGCGGGCTCGTGCGCTGCTTGCCGCGATCGACGATCCGCGCACCCACGCCTGCATCCTCGCCGAGCGTGCGCTGCTCGCCGCGCTCAAGGCCGATTGCCATTCACCGGTGGCAGCGCTGGCGACGCTGGAGGGCGCGATCCTGACGATCGAGGCGGAATTGCTGTCCGAGGACGGCAGCGCGCACGTCCATGGCCAGATCGAGGGCGCGCCGCTCGACCATGACCTGCCCGCCGCACTCGCCCGCGACCTGCTCGATCGCGCGCCGGAGAGCGTCCGCCGGCTGTTCGAGGGATGAGCCGCCCGATCGCGGTGCTGCGGCCCGAGCCCGGCAATCGCGTGACCGCGGCGGCGATCGAGGCGCGCGGACACCGGGCGATCCGCCTGCCGCTGTTCGAGACGCGTCCGACGGCATGGGACGTGCCGAATCCGGCGCGGTTCGACGCGCTGCTGCTGACCAGCGCCCATGCGGTGCGCCATGCCGGCGCCGGTCTGGCCCGGTTGCACGCGCTCCCGGTCCTCGCGGTGGGAGAGGTCACCGCGGAAGCCGCGCGCCGCGCCGGGTTCGCCATCGCAGCGATCGGCGACGCCGGTGCGGAGGCGCTGGTCGCGAAGGCCGAGGCGATGGACGTGCGGCGGGCGCTGCACCTCGCAGGCCGCGAGCGCACGTTGAACGTCGGCGGCATCGTCGCCGACCTGATCACCGTCTATGCCAGCGACGCGCTTCCCGTATCGGCAGACGCAGCGGTGGCGCTTGCGGGGTCGATCGCGCTGGTCCAATCAAGCCGCGCAGGCGCGCGGCTTGCCGAGATCGTTGCGCCGGTCGATCGCGCGACCATCGCGCTGGTCGCGACGAGTGCCTCCGCCGCCAGGGCGGCCGAAAAGGGCTGGGAGCGGATCGTCGTCCCTTCCGAATGCCATGGAATCGCGCTGATCGACGCCGCGATCGCGCTCGCCGATTGACCGGACGCGGCTGCGCGGCGAAAAGGGCCGCATGAGCGACGAGCCCCTCGCCCCGCAGTCTCCGCTGCGCAATCGGATACTGATCGGCGGCCTAGGCTTCCTGGGCGGCGTGGCGCTGACCGCCGGCCTGATCCAGCTGACCGGCGTGCCTCCCTTCGGACCCCAGCCGGCGACGAACACCCCCAAGCCCGGCCCGGAGCAGCCCGCCGCGGCCGTGCCCGCATTGCCCCCCGGCACCGACATGGCGACCTTGAACGCGCGCGAGACCGAACTCGCCGGCAAGCTCGACCAACTCGAGCAGCGCATCGCCGACAGCAACGGCAGCGCGCGCAACGCCGCTTCCTATGCAACCCAGGCCGAGCGGCTGATGATCGCATTCTCGGTGCGCCGCGCGATCGAGCGCGGCCAGCCGCTCGGCAGCCTGGAGAACCAGCTGCGTGCCCGCTTCGGCGAGCTGCATGGCGAAGCGGTGGCGGCAATCGTTGCAGCCGCTGCCCAGCCGGTGACGCTGGAGGATCTGCGCCTCGCGCTCGACACGATCGCGCCGCGGCTGGTCAGCGACCCCAATGACAGCCTGTGGGCGCGCTTCCGCGGCTTCATCGGCGACATGGTGGTGGTGCGCCAGGCGGCGGTGCCGAGCCCGCGCACCTCCGATCGCCTGCGTCGCGCCCGGCGCGCGCTCGACCAGGGCGATGTCGAGGCGTCGCTCGCCGAGGTCGCGCACCTTCCCGGTGCCACCAATGCCGAGAGCTGGACCGGCGCCGCGCGACGCTATCTCGCGGCCCGCAACGGACTGAACGAAATCGAGCGCGCGGCCGTTGAGACCGCGCCCGCACAACCGGCGCCGCCGGCGATCTGAGGAACTGAGATATGGCAGAGATGGGCCGGTTCGACTGGCAGGATCCGTTCGGGCTCGATGCGCAGCTCACCGACGAGGAGCGTATGGTCCGCGACGCTGCGCGCGACTATGCGCAGGGCGAGCTGCTCCCGCGCGTGACCTCGGCGTTCCTCGACGAGCGTTTCGACCGCGAGATCATGTCGGAAATGGGCGCGCTCGGCCTGCTCGGGCCGACGATTCCCGAAACCTATGGCGGCGCCGGACTCGGCTATGTCGCGTATGGCCTCGTCGCGCGCGAGGTCGAGCGGGTCGATTCGGGCTATCGCTCGGCGATGAGCGTGCAGAGCTCACTCGTGATGCACCCGATCTATGCCTATGGCACCGAGGAACAGCGGCGGAAGTACCTTCCCAAGCTGGCGAGCGGCGAATGGATCGGCTGCTTCGGCCTGACCGAGCCCGATGCCGGCTCGGATCCGGGCGGCATGCGCACCCGCGCCGAGAAGACCGCGGACGGCTATCGCCTGACCGGCACCAAGATGTGGATCACCAATTCGCCGATCGCTGACGTCATGGTGGTATGGGCCAAGTCCGACGCGCATGGCGGCGGCATCAAGGGCTTCGCGCTGGAACGCGGCATGAAGGGACTCTCCACCCCCAAGATCGAGGGCAAGCTGAGCTTGCGCGCCTCGATCACCGGCGAGATCGTGATGGACGGCGTCGAGGTGGGCGAGGACGCGCTGCTGCCCGAGGTCCAGGGCCTCAAGGGTCCGTTCGGCTGCCTTAACCGCGCCCGCTACGGCATCGCCTGGGGCACGATGGGCGCCGCCGAGGCCTGCATGCACGCTGCCCGCCAGTACACGCTCGATCGCGCCCAGTTCGGCCGACCGCTGGCCGCGACCCAGCTCGTCCAGCTCAAGCTCGCGAACATGGAGACCGAGATCGCGCTCGGCCTGCAGGCTGCGCTCCGCGCCGGGCGCATGTTCGACGAGGGCACGCTCGCGCCCGAGGCGATCTCGATCATCAAGCGCAACAATTGCGGCAAGGCACTCGATATCGCCCGCATCGCGCGCGACATGCATGGCGGCAACGGCATCTCGGCCGAATTCCACGTACTGCGCCACGCGATCAACCTCGAGACGGTCAATACCTATGAGGGCACGCACGACGTGCACGGGCTGATCCTGGGCCGGGCGATCACCGGAATCGCCGCCTTCTGATGGCGCCCGAGCGGCAGCCGACGCTCGCGGGCGAACGGGTGACGCTGCGTCCCAGCACGCCCGGGGACTGGGATGCGCTCTTCGCGATCGCCTCGGACCCGCTCGTCTGGGAGGTCCATCCCGCGAATGATCGCTGGCAGGAGCCCGTCTTCCGCGCCTATTTCGACGCCGGCATCGCCAGCGGGGGCGCACTTACCATCCTCGACCGGGCAACCGGCGCGGTGATCGGCTCCTCGCGATACGACAATTGGGATGAGGCCGCCGACGAGATCGAGATCGGCTGGACCTATCTCGACCGGGCCTATTGGGGTGGCGCCTATAATCGCGAGATCAAGCGACTGATGCTCGATCATATCCACCGGTTCGTCGGCACCGTCTATTTCACCGTCGGCGTCGACAATATCCGCTCGCGCAGGGCGATGGAGAAGATCGGCGGCGCGCTCCGCCCCGACACCGAGCTGCGCCTGATGGCCGGGGAGATGAAGCCGCACGTCATCTACGAGATCCGCCGCGCCTAGCCGATCCGCCTGATCAGCTCCTGCGCCGCAGCCGGCGCGCGCACCTTTCCGCCATGGATGAAGAACACGAAGGTCTCGCGCGGGACCATTGGCGCGGCCTCGCCGAAATAGGGCAGGCCCGCGGGCTGCCCGCCCGCTGCCCAAGACTTCACCGCCTCGGTCCAGCGCGGAAAATCGGCTTCGGGATAACAGAGCGGGTTCTCGTCCTCCCCCGCCTCGAGCCGCGCATAGACGAAGTCGCCGCTGATATCGGCGATCGCCGGATATTGCGGCGAATCGGCATAGACGATCGCCACGCCCGCCTCGCGGCACATCGCGACGAACTCGGGGACGTGGAAGCTGTCGTGGCGCACCTGCACCGCATGGCGCAGTGCCACGCCCTCGTGGCTGCGCGGCAGCAGGTCGAGGAACGCCTGGAAATCGGCCGCGTCGAACTTCTTGGTCGCCATGAACTGCCAGAAGAGCGGCCCGAGCTTGTCGCCGAGCTCCACCACGCCCTGCCCGACGAAGCGCTGCACCGATTCGCCGGCTTCGGCCAGCACCTTGCGATTGGTGCAGAAGCGCGAGCCCTTGACCGTATAGACGAACCCCTCGGGCGCCGCCGCCGCCCATCCGGCGAAACTCGCCGGCTTGAAGGTGGAATAATAGGTCCCGTTGATCTCGATCGCAGTCAGCGCGCGCGCCGCGAATTCGAGCTCCTTCTTCTGCGCGAGCCCGGGCGGATAGAAGGTTCCGCGCCACGGCTCGAAGGTCCAGCCGCCGATGCCAATATGAATCGGCCCGCGCGCCGCCTCGGAATTTCGCGTGTCGTTCATCATGCCCTCTCCAGACGCTTTTCCAGCTGTCTAGCTGCGATGCCCGCCGACGCGAAGTCGCGCAGTATCGGTCAGACAGGTTTTGGACATATTGCTCATATTGTCCGCGTTATCCGCGATATAAACGGCTAGCTGGCAAACTTGTCTGACCAAAATGACACGCTCGCCTTTTACTGGTCTGGCAATCGCCCTTTTCGCGAACTATCGTTTCGCCCATGGCCCCACGCCGCACCCCGATCCGGAAAGACCGTCGCCGATGAACGAAGGGCGGCTGGCGGATCGCGCCTATTCGCGGATCGTCGAGATTATCAACGATGACGATCTGCAGGTCGGGGACCGGCTCCCGTCCGAATCGCGCCTTGCCGAAATGTTCGGCATGTCGCGCACGATCATCCGCGAGGCTTTGGTGCGCCTGGCCGCCGACGGCATCACCGAGGCACGGCGCGGCGCCGGCTCCTATGTGATGCGCCGCCCCTCCGAACGGCTCGGCGCACATATGCCGCTATCGGAACTTTCGGCGGCGCTCGGCACCTACGAAGTGCGATTCGTACTGGAGGCGGAGGCCGCGCGACTGGCGGCGATGCGGCGATCGGCGGAGCAACTCGATGCGATCGAGGATGCGCTGGCCGGCCTGCGCGGCGCACTGCTGTCGGACGCCCCTGCGCATGACGAGGATTGGGACCTCCACCGCGCGATCGTCCAGGCGACGGCCAACACCGCCTTCATCTCGGCGTTCGAGCATCTCCATGAGGAAGTACTCGGCATCCTGAAGGCCGGCGTCGACATCTCGCGCTCGCGCCCGCCCGAAGCGATCGCGGCGATGATGAGCGAACATGAAATGGTGGTGGAAGCGATTCGCGCCCAGGATTCCGACGGCGCTGCGCTGGCGATGCGCTGGCACCTGTCGCAGGGCCGCAAGCGGCTGATGCCCTGATTCTGAGGGTATGGCGCCGCAGCATATGCCGAGCAGGCCGGGCTTCTCGCGATTTCGTGATTTAGCGCCGCTAAATCACGGCGAGAAGCTGGAGCGGGCGAAGGGATTCGAACCCTCGACCCCGACCTTGGCAAGGTCGTGCTCTACCCCTGAGCTACGCCCGCTCGGCGTTCTGCCCGATGCGAAAGCTCGCAAGGGGCGGGTGAGGCGCGGCCACTAGCAGCGGGTGCGAGTCGGTGCAACCCCCTTGCGTTACTCGGCGAAAAGGCTTGGCGCAGGCCGGCACAGCCCCCAAATAGGCCGCGATCCCTCTTATCCGGAGCGCCTGATGGCCACGCTTGGAATGACGCCTGCCGAAAAGGAAGCCGTGGAGGCGTTCCGCCGCGACGTCGTCGAACCGTCGATGACCAGCCTGGTCATGGTCGATTTCTGGGCCGAATGGTGCGGGCCATGCAAGGCGCTGAGCCCGATGCTCGACAAGGTCGCCGGCGATTATGCCGCCAAGGGCGTCAAGCTCGCCAAGATCGACGTCGACGCCAATCCGTTCATCGCCGCGCAGTTCCAGGTCAAGTCGATCCCCACCGTCTATGCGATGTTCCAGGGGCAGCTCGTCGCCGATCTCTCGACCGCGCGCACCGAATCGC
>JBEVLV010000118.1:0-6461 GCA_040508955.1 Sphingomonas sp.
GTGAACAAATATGTCGTCACGCACGGCAACGAGCCGCTCGAATGGCAGAACAGCCACCGCGTGCCGGACATCGAGGCAATTGCCGGGATCAAGGCGTCGGAGGGTCCCGACCTGCTGATCCAGGGCAGCAGCACCCTCTATCCGGCGCTGTTCGCGGCAGGGCTGGTCGACCGATTGTTCGTAATGACCTTTCCGGTCGTGCTCGGCGGCGGCAAGCGCCTGTTCGGCCCGGGCACGCCGCCGTTCGCGATGAAGCTCGTCGAGCATCAAGGCCCCAGCACCACCGGTGTGACCATCGCCACCTACGAGCCTGCGGGCGAAGTCCCGATCGGCACCTTCCAGCTCGGCGAACCGAGCGCACGCGAACAGGCGCGCCAGGAACGGATGAAGCGCGAGGGCTAGGGCGAGCGGTAGCCGGTTACCCTAAAGTCACAAAGGTCGCAGGTTCACGCGCGCTCGCGGACGCGTTATGTTCGCGATGAGAAAGAGTCTGTGAAGGCAAGCAGGACCAAATCCTATATAGCAAGCCCCGAGCTACCGACGTTGGAGAAAGCGAGACGTCCGTTTCTGCGCACTAGCGGATATCAGATTAGCGCGTGCTCGCGCAGTGCTGGTTACGCGTCATGGGCGCGACGACGATGCCGCCATACTCCGTACACTCATTTACATTGCCGATCTTCCAGAGCAGGCCACCGACAAGGAGTGCCGCGCAGGCGGCGATTATAAGTAGCGGAGGAATGCGCTTCATGTGCAACTTGTCCGTCGCCGCGCCCACCGCGTCAATGGCCGCCATCCGCCGCTTCCCGCCCTTCGCCTTCAGAGCGCCACGCTCCCCTCCCCTTTGAACCTTGCCCGCGTGCTGAAGCCGGCGCCCTCGATCGTGATCTCGTTGAACGAGGGCGGCTGCGCGCGCACCCGTTCCGAGAGCGTCCCCGCGCCGATCAGGCGCACCGAGCGCCCGCCCACCTCCTGCGCGATGTCGAACGGATCATGGACATGCCCGGTCAGCACCGCATGCGCCCCTGCGCGCGCCAACGCCTCCAGCGCTTCCTCGCCGCGTCGCGTCTTCGAGGTGGCGGCGGTGCCGCCCTCCACCAGCGGATGGTGGCAGGCGACGAACACCAGGTCGCCCTTGGGCACCGCCTCGACCAGCGCCAGCGATTGCTGCAACGCGTGCGTGCTCACATAGCCCTTCGACCAGTTGAGCCGCCACTGCGCGCGCGCGGTGGTCTTGAGCGGCACGACGCTCACGCCCCGCACGTCGAGCGGCCGCTCGATCACCCGTTCGAGCGCCTGGTAGCGCTTGTATGGCGTCACGAATCGCGCCCACGGGTTGAAATAGGGCAGGTCGTGATTGCCGACTTCCACCGTCACGGGCACGCCAAGGCCTTCGAGCCACTTCGCCGCCGCTTCGAACTCGCGCCTGCGCGCCCGCATCGTCAGGTCGCCGGTCATGATCACCGCGTCGGGCCGCTCCTCGCGCACCCTCGCGCCGAACCAGTCGACCGCCGCGCGATCCTCGCGGCCGAAATGGACGTCGCTGACATGGAACAGCCGGGTCATGCAGGCTCCTCGCGGGTCGCGATGAATGCCCTGCGACTCTTGCCGCCCGAGATGGTTTCGCGGGCATCGAGCATCACCGGCTCGCCGTCGAACAGCGCGAGCACGCGTCCACGGCCCCGCACGCGCAATTCTTTCGCCAGCGTCTCGGTCACCGATCGCGCGGCGACCCAGTCGCCGTTCACCCATTCCCATCCGAGCTGCGCGATCGACTTCCAGTCGCGCGCGTCCACCGCGGCGATATCGAGCCCGTCCGGATCGGGCCGCACGAACACCGCCTGGTAGCGATCGCTGAGACCCGGCGCCCCGGCCACCCGGATGCCCTGCTCGCCGAAGGTCCTGCGCCACGCCGCGCGCGCGGCGCCAAGGACCCGCCCGAACTTACCCTTGCGCGCCGCCTCGCGCGCCCGCACCCAGGTCGCTGCCGGCCCCAGGATCAGGCCGACGAACGCACGATGGCTGCCCGCCTCGACATAGGGCAGCGCGACCAGATTCCTGCTGTGGTGCGCGGCATGGACGATCTTGTGCGGATCGAGCTCGCTGTGGAGCGCCTTGGCGAGCAGGTTCATCGTGCCGCCGGGCAGGATCAGGAACCTGCCCTCCCAGTCCGTCAGCGCGCAGAGCGCCGCGTTGATCGTTCCGTCCCCCGCGAACAGCACCACCGTGTCGGCGCCGGCCGCGTCCAGCTCGGCCTCTTTCGGCAGCTTCTGCTCGGGGAATTCGGTGCGTCCGGCGAGCTTGAGACCATTCTCCTCGAACACCGCCTCCAGCGCGTCGCACTTGGCGCGCGAGGTGGTGCCGGAATCGGGATTGGTGATGAACCAGAGTGTTTCCATGGCCCCGCCAACGCGCGAGCCGGATTTTGGTCGCTTCCCTTGCGTAACGAATTGTCACGCGCCCGCGGGAACCAGCTCCTGCGCCTCGGCCCGCAGCGCCATGACGTCACGCTTCGGCGGCGCGCCGAACAGCCGGCGATATTCGCGACTGAACTGGGTCGGACTCTCATAGCCGACGCGCAGCGCCGCGCTGCCGGCATCGATCGCCTCGCTCAGCATCAGCCGCCGCGCCTCGTGCAGGCGCAGATGCTTCTGATATTGGAGCGGGCTCATCCCGGTGAGCGCGCGGAAATGATGATGCAGCGTCGACACGCCCATTGCCGCCAACTCCGCCAGCATCTCGACGCGCACCGGCGAGAAGTAATTGTCTCGCATCCAGGCGATCACCCGCGCCGCGCGATTGGCCTGGGTTCCCAGCGACACGGTCTGGCGCAGCCGCGTGCCGGCCGGCCCGGTGAGTACGCGATAGAGGATCTCGCGCTCGATCAGCTTGCCCAGAATGGGAACGTCCTTCGGCGAATCGAGCAATCCGACCAGGCGATTGACCGCGTCGATCAGGTCGACCGTCGCCGGACCGGTCGCCATCGCGCCGCCGCCGCCCGTCTCGATCGCGGCAAGGTCGATCTCGGCGATCAGGCTGTTCGCCAGCTCGAAATCGAGCTTGAGCAGGATCGAGAGATAGGGCTCGGCGGGAGAGGAATCGAGAATATCCCCGATCGTCGGCATGTCGACCGCGGTCAGCAGGAAGCGCGATTCGTCATAGGCATAGGTCTCGCTGCCCACCACGATCCGCTTGCGGCCCCGCACGATCACCGCCAGGCTCGGCGCGTAGATCGTCGCGAACGAAGCGCCGTCGCCCGTGCAGCGATAGAGGCTCAACCCGTTCACCGCCGTATCGATACTGCGCGCTGGCCCCAGGTGCCGCTCGATCCGCTGCGCCAGCATCGCGCGCAGCGGCGCGGTCTCGGCGCGGCGATTGGCGTCCGATTCGTCGGGGGTGGTCAGCATGCGGCCTATCTAGGCGCTCCCGCAGCTAACGCGACCCCTTTCGCGGCGGGCCAGAGGATCAGGCAATAATCAGGCAGGATCGAGCTAACGCGCCGCGCAGTCTCGCCTGTAGAGCCACGTCGTTCCCTCAAGACCGGAGCCTCCCCTCATGAAAACCATCGGCTATGCGGCCCAGACCGCAGAAACCCCGCTCGCGCCCTTCGCCTTCGAGCGGCGCGAGCTGCGCGGCAACGACGTCGCGATCGAGATCCAATATTGCGGCGTCTGCCATTCGGACCTCCACCAGGCGCGCAACGACTGGGGCTTCAGCACCTATCCGCTCGTCCCCGGCCACGAGATCGTCGGCCGCGTGATCGGCACCGGCGCCGACGTCACGCTCTACAAGCAAGGCGACAAGGTCGCGGTCGGCTGCATCGTCGACAGCTGCCAGCATTGCGACCAGTGCCATGCCGGCGAGGAGCAGCTCTGCCGCCACCACGCTACCCAGACCTATAACGGCCAGGACCGCATCACCGGCGAACCGACCTTCGGCGGCTATTCGCGCCACATCGTCGTCCGCGAGGAGTTCGTCCTCTCGGTGCCCGACGCACTCGATCTCGCCAAGGCCGCGCCTTTGCTCTGCGCCGGCATCACCACCTGGTCGCCGCTGCGCACCTGGGGCGTCGGCCCCGGCAGCCGCGTCGGCGTGATCGGCCTGGGCGGCCTCGGCCATATGGCGGTCAAACTGGCCTACGCGATGGGCGCCGAGGTCACCGTGATCAGCCGCAACGACGCCAAGCAGGCCGACGCGCTCGCGCTGGGCGCGCAGGCGCTGCTGGTCTCGGCCGATGCCGATGCGATGGCCGCGGCGGCGAACAGCTTCGACCTGATCATCGACACGATCCCGGTCCGCCACGACGTGACGCCGTACATGCCGCTGCTCGACGTCGACGCCACGCTGGTGATCGTCGGCCAACTCGGCCTGATCGACCAGACCAGCACGCTGCCCCTGCTCACCGGCCGCCGCCGCCTGTCGGGTTCGCCGATCGGCGGCATCGCCGAGACGCAGGAGATGCTCGATTTCTGCGCACGGATGAACATCCTGCCCGAATGCGAGATGATCACGATCCAGGACATCCACGCCGCCTTCGAGCGCATGGAGCGTGCGGACGTCCGCTATCGCTTCGTGATCGACATGGCCTCGATGCCCGAGGCGGCCTGATCCCGTCCCGCCCCGGTCGTCACCGGCCGGGGCGGATACGGCTCAACCGCCGTCGTGCAGCTGCTGCCACGACAGGTCGAACCGGCCGAGATACTTGCGCAGCCGATCCGCATCATTGGCCGAGGCCCGGCGCGCGCGCGACGCGGCGAACAGGGTCCGCCCCGCCTCGGACAGCGATCGGCTCCGCCGACAGGTCGCCACGACATGCGCCAGCTGGACCCGGTCGAACGGATCGAGCGCCTCCAGCTGCCCGGGTGACAGCACCGTCTCGAGATCGTCGGTCGCCTCGCCGCCGGGCGCCCAGGCCCGCTTCAGCCGGCCGATCTCCGCCTCGACCCCGTCCAGGTCGATCCGTCCCTTGGGGCTGAACGTCGCCATCCGCGTGACGCTGGCGGCGAGATCGCGGAAATTGCCCTGCCATCCGGCGTCGGGGCCCGTCGCGAACGCCAGGAACCGGTCGCGCGCCTCCTTGTTGAAGGTGACGCGCGAGCCCTCGCGCTCGGCGAAGCGGTCGAGCTCATAGTCGAGGTTCGGCGCGATATCCTCGCGCCGGTCGCGCAGCCCCGGCAGGGTGAAGGTCCACAGGTTCAGCCGAGCATAGAGATCGTCGCGGAACGTCCCTTCCTGCACGCATTTCGCCAGGTCGCGATTGGTGCCGGCGATCAACTGGAAGTCGCTCGTCGCCTCCCGGTCGGCACCGACCGGCAGGAAACTCTTGTCCTCGATCGCGCGCAGGATCATCGCCTGTTCGTCGAGCCCCAGTTCGCCGATCTCGTCGAGGAAGAGCATGCCGGTATCGGCGGTGCGCAGCAGCCCGGGGCGATCGTTGGTCGCGCCGGTAAAGGCGCCGCGCTTGTGCCCGAACAGCGCCGACATCGCGCCGTCGCCCTTCAGCGTCGCGCAATTCACCTCGACGAGCGGCCCGCTCACCTGGTGCTTCAGCCGCTTGAGCGCATAGATGCGGCGCGCCAGCTGGCTCTTGCCCGCGCCCGTGGGCCCCATGAGCAGCACCGGCGCCTTGGAGCGCACCGCGACCTGCTCGATCTCGTCGATCATCCGGTTGAAAGCGGCGTTGCGCGTCTCGATCCCGGATTTCAGGAACGACGTGCTCTCCGCGCTGACCGCGGCAAAGCGCGTGGCGATGCTGTCGTAGCGCGAGAGGTCCAGGTCGATCGCCGTCCAGGTGCCCGGCGCGCTCGACGGCGAGCCGCGATGCGGCTGGGTCTGCAACAGCCGCCCGGGCAGGTATCGCGCCTCGGACAGCAGGAACAGGCAGATCTGCGCGACGTGCGTGCCGGTGGTGATGTGGATCAGGTAGTCCTCGGCCTCCGGATCGAATGGATAGGCCCGCGCGAAGTCGAGCAGCTTCCCATAGACCTCCTCGAAATCCCACGGATCGGCAAAGTCGATGCGCTGCAGGTCCACCGTGGTTTCGGGCGAGACCGCGGCGATGTCGCCGGCGATGAACTCGGCGAGCCGGCCATGCGGCGCACCGTGCAGCAGCACGAAGCGATCGACCCGCAGATCCTCGTGCATGCATAAGCCCACCGAAGGGCGCCACTTGTTCCACCGCGCGGGGCCGAACTTGCTCGCATCGAGCGTCGAGCCGAGGAATCCGATGGCGACGAGCGGCTTCATGTCTATCCTGTAGGATAAATTCGTACCTGTGTCGATACGATCGGGGCGATCGTCACGTCGCGTCCGATATATCGAAATCCGCGCGAACGAAGAATTTATCCTGTCAAGTCAGCGGACTGCATAAATCTCCGAGCATGCATCAAGCGATTGGCACGCGCGCTGCAATGATGAGGACGTCTCGCAGGCAGGTCGAACAGCCCGCGGGACGGTGCGGAAGG
>JBEVLV010000119.1:0-13298 GCA_040508955.1 Sphingomonas sp.
CGTCATGTTAACGAAGCGAGTCAGTTCATTTCCGGTATTCGCACCGTGGCGATGGCTCGGGCGCTTCAATCGCCCGCTTTGCAGATCGGCAGCTTGGAATCGTCCTTCGAGGCGAGTTGGATCACGAGCACGACGAGGCCGCTCAGATTGGCGGGCGGCAGCGGATCGAGCAGCTCGGCCACTCGGTTGATCGTCGGGCACTTGTCCGGCTTGATGCTCGCGCTGAGCATGCTGGCGATCATCGGTGCCGCCATCGAGTCGAAAAGCTCGGGCGAGACCTGTCCTTCGGCCTTGGGGCCGAGGATCTTGGCGACCGCGGCGACCGCCACCGGCTTGGCCGGCTCGGCCGGTGCCGCGTAACGCGCGATCAACTGATCGCCGCGCGCGACCAGATAGGCCTCGGCGGGCAGAGCCTCGACGCACGAGTCGCGCACCGCACGCAGCATCGCCGGCGCCAGCGCGGTGAATATCGCATCGGCTTCCGCCGGGGTTACGCACGGCTTGTCCTGCGCCACGATGCCGGCGGCCTGTGCGCCACTCGCGCACAAGGCGAGCCAGGCGGCCGCAACCGCACCAAATCCCGTTTCATTCCGCTGTCTCCGCTATCCTGATCGTGGCGATGGCCTGGGCGGCCATGCCTTCCCCGCGTCCCGTGAAACCCAGGCGCTCGGTGGTCGTCGCCTTGACGCTGATCCGACCGGCCGGAAGGCCGAGGATCGTCGCGATGCTCGCGCGGATCGCTTCGCGGTGCGGGCCGATCTTGGGCGCCTCGCACACGATCGTGAGGTCGATGAAATCGATGATCCCGCCCTGCGCTGCGACCAGTCCCGCGGCATGCTCCAGGAAGCGTGCCGAGGCGGCGCCGCGCCATTGCGGATCGCTGGGCGGGAAATGCATGCCGATATCGCCGGCGCTGATCGTGCCGAGCAGCGCATCGGTGATCGCATGGAGCGCGACATCGGCGTCGCTATGGCCCGACAGGCCCTTCGAATGGGGAATGCGGATGCCGCCCAACCAAAGTTCCCCGCCCTCGGCGAAGCGGTGGACGTCGAAGCCCTGGGCGGTGCGCACGCGCAGCGTCGCGGCATGGCGCGCCTCGGCTGCGGCGAAATCGGCGGGGTGGGTGATCTTCTCGAGCATCGGGTCTCCGGGGACGATCGCAACCGCATGGCCGAGCGCGCGGATCATCTGGGCGTCGTCAGTGGCCTCCCGGTCCACTGGCCAAGCCTTATGCGCCTCCACGATCGTCGCAAAGCGGAATGCCTGGGGGGTCTGGACGCGGACCAGACCATCGCGGGGGACGATTTCGCCCAGCATGGCGTCGGATCCCCGCGCCAGCGTGTCGGCAACGGGCAGGGCGGGCAGGGCGCCCGCATGATCGTCAAGCGCCGCACAGAGCGCATCGATCACCGCTGCCGGAAGGAAGGGACGCGCGGCATCGTGGATCAGCACCCGATCCGCGTCGCCCAGTGCCGCCAGCCCATTGGCCACGCTCTCGCGCCGGCTCGCGCCGCCGATGGCGAAGGGGACATCGCCCAGAGCCGCTCGCAGCGCCGTTTCCTGGCCTTCGCCGATCACCACCAGCACCGCATCGATCGCCGGATGCGCTGTCATGGCGGCGACGCTGTGCGCGAGCATCGGCCGACCGGCGAGCGGGGCAAATTGCTTGGGAATATCCCCGCCGGCACGCGTGCCCTGCCCGGCGGCGACGATCAGCGCGGCTGTCTTCATGGGCGTGCGGCCTAGCGGGAGACGCCTGCCTTGCCAATCGCCGCTTGTGAAGCTAGGCGCGATTGCCTATTTTTCAGGCAGATCATGACCCAACTCGCCCCCATCCAGATCGGTCCGGTGCGGATCGACGAGCCGGTGCTGCTCGCGCCGATGACCGGCGTGACCGACCTGCCGTTCCGTCGCGTCGTACGGCGCTACGGTTCGGGCCTCAACGTCACCGAGATGGTCGCCAGCCAGGCGGCGATCCGCGAGACGCGCCAGTCGATGCAGAAATTCGCCTGGGATCCGATCGAGGACCCGGTCTCGATGCAGCTCGTCGGCTGCACGCCCCATGAGATGGCGGAGGCGGCGAAGCTGAGCGAAGAGCGCGGCGCGGCCATCGTCGACATCAACATGGGCTGCCCGGTGCGCAAGGTGACCAGCGGCGATGCCGGCTCGGCGCTGATGCGCGACCTGAAGAACGCCGCCGGGATCATCGAAGCCTGCGTCAAGGCGGTGCAGGTGCCTGTCACGGTGAAGATGCGGATGGGCTGGGACCATGACAGCCTCAACGCGCCCGAGCTGGCGCGGATCGCGCAGGATCTCGGCTGCAGGATGGTCACCGTCCATGGCCGCACCCGCAACCAGATGTACAAGGGCTCTGCCGACTGGAGCTTCATCCGCCGTGTGAAGGATGCCGTGACGATCCCGGTGATCGCCAATGGCGACATCTGCACGATCGATGACGCCAACGAGGCGCTGCGCCAATCGGGCGCCGACGGCGTGATGATCGGTCGCGGCGCCTATGGCCGGCCCTGGATACTCAAGCAGGTGATGGACGCGCTGACCGGGAAGGGCGATCGCCCCGATCCGTCGCTCGACGAGCAATATCGCGTGATTACCGAGCATTATATCGACACCCTCAGCCATTATGGCAACGAGGTGGGCGTCAATATGATGCGCAAGCATATCGGCTGGTACACCAAGGGCATCCATGGCTCGGCCGAGTTCCGCAACAAGGTCAACCAGCAGGCCGACCCAAGGGTCGTGCTCGACATGCTCGCCGAATTCTATGCGCCATGGCTTTCCCGCGCGGCGGCCTGACCGCCGCCCTGCGGCGCGCCAAGGCCGAGGCGATCACCGGCCCGGGCTTTGCCGATCTGTTCGGTGCGCTGCCGGTCGCGGTGCTGGTGATCGACCCGGACGGGCGCATCGCTCGCGCCAATGCCGCTTGCGAGCTGCTGCTCAACCATAGCGAGACGACGATGGTCGGACAGCCCTATGACGCGGTGCTGCTGCCCCCCGCCGACTACGCCGCGCGGCGCGACGGACATGGCTTCGCCGCGTTCGATACCGAGATCGAGGCAATCCGCGGCGCGCGCATCCGCGTCGATTTCGTCGAGACGCCGGTCGCCGATCATCCCGGCTGGCGGATCGTGACGCTGCACCACGCTCCGCAGTCGCGCCGTGTCGCGCAGGGTGCCGAGCGCACCGCGGGCGCGCGCGCCGCGGTGGGCGCCGCGGCAATGCTGGCACATGAGATCAAGAACCCGCTTTCGGGTATCCGTGGCGCCGCGCAGCTGCTGGGCAGCGGGGCGGGAGAGGGGCAGACCGAGCTGACCGAGCTCATCACCACCGAGGTCGACCGCATCGTCGCGCTGATCGACCGGATGCAGGACTTCACCGATACGCGGCCGCTCAAGCTGGCGCCGACCAACGTCTATCCCCTGCTCGATCATGCGCGGCGGGTTGCGCTGGCGGGATTCGCGCGCGGGATGGTGATCGAGGAACGGTTCGATCCCTCGCTCCCCGCGGTGCAGATCGATCCGGACGCATTCCTTCAGGTGCTGCTCAACCTGCTCAAGAACGCCGCCGAGGCGCTGGTGGGACTGGCGCAGCCGCGCATCATCCTTTCCACCGCGTATCGCCACGGCATGTCGATCAGCACCGGCCCCGGCCGGCCGCGCCAGCCGCTGCCGATCGAGATTCTCGTCATGGACAACGGCCCGGGCGCGCCGCCGGACATCGCCGAGCATCTATTCGAGCCGTTCGTCTCGGGCAAGCCCGAGGGGAAGGGGCTGGGCCTGCCCCTCGTGGAGAAGCTGGTTCGCGACATGGGCGGCATCGTTCAATATGCGCGCGAGCGCGAACCGGAGGTCACGGTGTTCCGCATTCTGCTCCCCAGGGCCAGCGCATGAACGCGCCCGGTTCGGCGCTGCCCGGCTCCGTCCTGGTCGTCGACGACGACAGCGCGATCCGCACCGTGGTCGCCGCCGCGCTCAAGCGCGAGGGGCATCGGGTGACGACCGCCGCGAGCATCGCCGAGCTGCGGCGCGCGCTGGTGGGCGGCCTGCCCGACGTGCTGGTGACCGATGTCGTGCTGCCCGACGGCAACGGGCTGGATCTCGTCGCCTCGCTGATGGCCGAGCATCCCGCGCTGCCGGTGATCATCTTCTCCGCGCAGAATACGCTGGCGACCGCGGTGCGTGCGACCGAAGTGGGCGCGTTCGATTACCTCCCCAAGCCGTTCGACCTCGACGTGCTGGCGCAGGCGGTACGCGGGGCGATGGCACGCGGGCGCCGCCAGCCGGCGGACGCACCCGAGGCCGATGTCGGCGCAGGCACCGCGCTGATCGGCCGCTCGCCGGCGATGCAGGAAGTATATCGGGTGATCGCGCGGGTCGTCTCGAACGACCTGACCGTGCTGATCTCGGGGGAGTCGGGCACGGGCAAGGAACTGGTTGCCAGCGCGATCCACGACCTGGGGCCGCGCCGCCGCGCACCCTTCGTGGCGCTCAACATGGCCGCGATCCCGCGCGAGCTGATCGAGGCCGAGCTGTTCGGGCATGAGCGCGGCGCCTTTACCGGCGCGGCGGCGCGCGTCGCGGGCAAATTCGAGCAGGCGGCGGGCGGCACGCTGTTCCTCGACGAGATCGGCGACATGCCGATGGATGCGCAGACGCGGCTGCTGCGCGTGCTCCAGTCGGGCGAATTCACCACCGTCGGCGGCGCACGGACGATCCGCGCCGATGTCCGCATCGTCGCGGCGACCAACAAGGATCTGAGCCAGCTCGTCCAGGTCGGGCAGTTCCGCGAGGATCTGTTCTACCGGCTCAACGTCGTGCCGATCGCGCTGCCGGCGCTGCGCGAGCGCCGGCAGGACGTGCCGCTGCTGGCGCGACACTTCCTCGATCGCGCCGCCGAGGACGGGCTGCCGCGCAAGCAGCTGGACCGAGACGCGGTGGCGGTACTCGAGGCGTTCGACTGGCCCGGCAATGTCCGCCAGCTCGAGAATCTCATGCGGCGGATCGCAGCGCTCTCGCGCGACGAATGGATCGACGCGGCGACGATCCGGCGCTCGCTGGGCGAGGCCAATGCCGCCATGCCGGCGGTCGGCGACGCCGGGATCGAGGCCGCGGTGCGCGCGCGACTCGAACGGATCGCGATCGAGGAGCCCGGCGCGCTTGACGACGGCACGCTCTACGACCGGATCATCGGCGAAGTGGAGCGCCCGCTGATCGAGGCGATGCTCGCGCGCCACCAGCACAACCAGCTTCGCGCGGCGCGGGCGCTGGGAATCAACCGAAACACACTGCGCAAGCGGCTCGATACGCTCGGGATCGACCTCGGCAGTCGCCAGGACGATGCCGAATAGCGACAAGTTGACGCAAATTATGTGTTTTCTGGGCAACAATTGCGTTGTATTCCAGCAACGATGGATGCCGTCACCGAGCCGATTGCCCAACTGACGCCCGCGCGGCGCCGGTTTGGCGTCACGCCGGCAATGGAGCTCGGCGTACTCGCGCTGGCGATCGCTGTCGGCACCGCCAGCTATTTCATCATCAGCGGCGAGAAATCCCCGGAACGGCTGCTGACACCCGTTCTGGTGGCGCTCCTTCTCGTCGCCAATTTGCTGCCCGGTATCGCACTGCTGGTGCTGATCGGCCGGCGCATCGCGCGCCGGCGGGCGGCGCGATCGGCCGCGGGCGGCGAGGGGCGGTTGCACGTCAGGCTCGTCGCGATCTTCTCGGTGCTGGCGAGCGTGCCCACGCTGTTCGTGGCGGTGATCGCGTCGCTCCTGTTCCAATATGGCGTCGAATTCTGGTTCTCGGACCGTGCGCGAGGCATGATCGAGAACGCACAGGCGCTCGCGCAGGAATCGTACAAGCAGCTGCTCTCCTATGTCGACAGCCAGACCGTCGCGATGGCGACCGACGTGGCCGACGAACTGAAGCGGTCACCTCCGGAAAGTCTCCAGTTTCGGCAGGTCTTCGCCACCCAGGTCTATGTTCGAAGCCTTTCCGAGGCGATCATCTTCACGGTATCGCGGGAAGGGCAGATCCAGACGATCGCACTGGTCAATCCCTATGAGCGGGATCTCGAAAAGGAGATCGACCGCAAGGCGCTTGCGGAGCTCGATCATGGCAAGGTCAGCGTGGTCGAGGCCGAGGGCGACCGCACGCGCTCGCTTGCGCGCCTGCCCGATACCACCAACCTCTACCTCTATGCCGGGCGCGTCTCCGATCTCGGGCAGATGTCGGCGCAAACCAGCCGCGCGGCGCAGGTGCTCGCCGATTATCGCTCGCTGATCACCAAATCGCGTTCGCTCCAGCTCAAGTTCAACATCGCGCTGCTGGCGCTGTCGCTGTTCATCGTCGGCATCGCGGTGTGGGTTGCGTTGCAGGTGGCCGACCGTCTCGTTCGACCGGTCAACGAGCTGGTCGGCGCCGCGCGCCGCGTGGCCGGCGGCGACCTCACAGTGCGCGTCCACGAGTCGCAGGCGAGGGACGAGCTCGGCGTGCTTGCCGGAGCGTTCAACCGCATGACGGGCACGCTACAGGACCAGACCAACGCGCTTGTCGCCGCCAATGCGCAGCTCGAGAGCCGGCGCGCGCTGATCGAGGCGGTCATGTCCGGCGTGTCGGCGGGCGTCGTCTCCGTTTCGGCCGACCGCACCGTCCGGCTGATAAACGCGTCGGCGATCGGATTGCTGCGTCGAAACGACATGGACCCGGTTGGTCGTCCGTTGAGCGCCGTCGCGCCCGAACTCGATACCCTGCTCGACGGTGACGATCGCGAAGCGATCGCGCAGATCGTAACCGATGGCGAGGCGCGTACCCTGGCCGTGAAGATCACCGCCGACGAGGGCGGCAAGGTGCTCACCTTCGACGACATCACCCAGCAATTGCTCGACCAGCGCCGCGCCGCCTGGTCGGACGTGGCGCGGCGGATCGCGCACGAGATCAAGAACCCGCTGACCCCGATCCAGCTCGCCGCCGAACGGCTGCAGCGGCGCTACGGCAAGCAGATCGATCCGGGCGATGGCGTATTCGCCCGGCTGACCGACACGATCGTGCGCCAGGTCGGCGATCTCCGGCGGATGGTCGACGAATTCTCGTCCTTCGCGCGCATGCCCAAGCCGATGTTCCGCCGCGAGTCGCTGCTCGACATCGCGCGCCAGGCGATGTTCCTCCACGAGGTCGCGCATCCCGCGATCCGCTTCGAGTTCAACGCGGCCGATCCCACGCCCAGCCTGATCTGCGACCGGCGCCAGATCGGCCAGGCGCTGACCAACGTCATCAAGAACGCGGTCGAGGCGATCGAGGCGCGCGGGGAGGGACAGGCGCTGCCGCATGGCGAGGTGGTGATGGCGCTCGAGCCCGAAAGCCAGCATCGCGTGATCCTCACCGTCGCCGACAATGGCGTCGGCCTGCCGGTGGAGCGCGACCGGATCGTCGAGCCCTATATGACGACGCGCAGCCGCGGCACCGGCCTGGGCCTGGCGATCGTCAAGAAGATCATCGAGGAGCATTTCGGCACGATCAGCTTCGGCGATCGGGCGGGCGGCGGCACGCTGGTGACGATCTGCTTCGATACCCAGGCGCTCGACGACCTGGCCACCGATCCCGCCGATCAAGACAGCAGCGACCCGCGGCCCGCGGCGCTTACACGAACCGGAAGCACATCATGAGCCTCGATATCCTGGTCGTCGACGACGAGCGCGACATTCGCGAGCTGGTCGCGGGTGTTCTCGAGGACGAGGGCTATGCCACGCGCGGCGCCGCCGACAGCACCGCTGCCCTGGAAGCCATTGCCGAGCGCCGGCCCAGCCTGGTGCTGCTCGACGTGTGGCTGCAGGGCTCGCGGCTCGACGGGCTCGAGCTGCTCGACGAGATCAAGCGGCGCGATTCCTCGATCCCGGTGCTGGTCATCTCCGGGCATGGCAATCTCGATACCGCGGTGGCGGCGATCCGGCGCGGCGCTTCGGACTTCATCGAGAAGCCGTTCGAGGCCGAACGGCTGTTGCTGATGGTCGAGCGCGCGACCGAGACCGACCGGCTGCGGCAGGAGGTCAAGTCGCTGCGTGCCTCGGTTGGCCGCGAGAACGACCTGACCGGCGGCTCCGGCGCGATCAACGCGGTACGCGCGACGCTGAAGCGCGTCGCCTCCACCGGCAGCCGGGTGCTGATCACCGGCGGTCCGGGCGTGGGCAAGGAAGTCGCGGCGCGGCTGCTCCACGGCTGGAGCCAGCGCACCACCGCGCCCTTCGTCATCGTCAGCGCCGCGAGGATGACTCCCGAACGCGTCGAGGAGGAATTGTTCGGCGTCGAGGAGGGCGGGGACCTGGTCCGTACCGGCCTGCTCGAACAGGCGCATGGCGGCACGCTGTTCCTCGACGAGATCGCCGACATGCCCGTGGCGACCCAGGCGCGCATCCTGCGCGTGCTGACCGACCAGAGCTTCAGCCGGGTGGGGGGCACGCGCACCGTCAAGGTCGATGTCCGCGTCGTCTCCGCCACCGCCCGCGACCTGATGGCGGAGATCGCCGCGGGGCGCTTCCGCGAGGATCTCTATTACCGCCTCAACGTCGTTCCCGTGGCGATCCCGGCGCTGACCGATCGGCGCGAGGACATCCCCGTGCTCGTCGAGCATTTCGTCGCGCATTACGCCAGCGAGCGCCGCGTGCCGACGCCCGAGATCGCGCCCGACGCGATGGTAGCGCTGCAGAGCTATGAATGGCCGGGCAATGTCCGCCAGCTCCGCAACGTCGTCGAGCGCACCGTGATCCTGGCGCCGGGCGACCGGATCGGCCGGATCGACGTCGACCTGCTGCCGCCGGAGGTACTCGGGCGGCAGGGCGAGGGGGCGGGCGGCGCGGGATCGAACGCGATCATGGGTTCGCCGCTCAAGGAAGCGCGCGAAAGCTTCGAGCGCGAATATCTGCGCGTCCAGATCCGCCGCTTCTCCGGCAATATCTCGCGCACCGCGAGCTTTATCGGGATGGAGCGCTCGGCGCTGCATCGCAAGCTCAAGCTGCTCGGCATCACCGACACGCGCGACGAATAGCGCGCTATGGACGGGCGTCCGCTAAACCCGTAAAAAGCGCCATGCACGCCGAGGTGGCGCGCGACCTCCGACGCCGGGAACCGGCGCGACGCGGGACAGGATTCCGCCAAGAATAGAAGGACCAACAGCATGGCAGAGAAGCAAACCTCGCTTCAGGATCTCTTCCTCAATTCGCTGCGCCGCTCCAAGGTCCCTGTGACCATGTTCCTGGTCAAGGGCGTGAAGCTTCAGGGCATCGTCACCTGGTTCGACAATTTCTCGGTGCTGCTGCGCCGCGACGGCCAGTCGCAGCTGATCTACAAGCATGCGATTTCGACGATCATGCCCGCGGGCCCGGTCGATCTTTCCGCGCTGCTCGAAGCGGCGGGCGAGTTCCAGCACAAGAACCCGGTCCTGCAGGAGATCTTCCTCAACGCCGTGCGCAAGGCGCAGGAGAATGTGACGATGTTCCTGGTGAACGGCGTCATGCTCCAGGGCAATATCGCCGCGTTCGACCTGTTCTGCATGCTGCTCCAGCGCGAAGGCATGGCGCAGCTCGTCTACAAGCACGCCGTCTCGACGATCCAGCCGGCGCACCCGTTGAACCTCGCCGAGGAAACCAACGGTTCCGACAGCGATTGATTTAAAATTATGAGTACCGGTTTCGAACGCGATCCCGACGAGTTCGCTCGTGGGGCGAAGGCCTTGGTCGTGCTTCCCGACATGGGAGGCTCGAGCCGGGACGCCGACGCGCGCCTGGAGGAGACCGCGGGCCTCGCGGCCGCGATCGGCGTCGAGGTGATCGAGAAGGTCGCCGTCAAGCTGCGCCAGCCCAAGCCGGGCACGCTGATCGGATCGGGCCAGGTCGAGGCGCTGGCCGAGACCGTGCGCGACCGGGAGCTGCAGCTTGCGGTGTTCGATGCGGCGCTGACGCCGGTGCAGCAGCGTAACCTGGAGACCGCGCTCGGCTGCAAGGTGATCGACCGGACCGGGCTGATCCTGGAGATATTCGGCGAGCGCGCGCGCACCGCCGAGGGCCGGCTTCAGGTCGAGCTTGCCCATCTCGACTACCAGGCCGGCCGGCTGGTGCGCAGCTGGACCCATCTCGAGCGCCAGCGCGGCGGTTTCGGCTTCCTGGGCGGCCCGGGCGAGACCCAGATCGAGGCCGACCGCCGCCTGATCCGCGACCGCATGGCGCGGCTCCGCAAAGAGCTCGACCAAGTCAGCCGCACGCGCACGCTCCACCGCGACCGCAGGCAGCGCGCACCTTGGCCGGTGATCGCGCTGGTCGGCTATACCAACGCCGGAAAGTCCACGCTTTTCAATCGCCTGACCGGCGCTGACGTCATGGCGGAAAACCTGCTCTTCGCGACGCTGGACCCGACGCTCCGCCAGGTTTCGTTGCCGGGGATCGACAAGGCGATCCTGTCCGACACGGTGGGATTCGTCTCCGACCTGCCGACCCAGCTCGTCGCCGCGTTCAAGGCGACGCTGGAGGAGGTCGTCTCGGCCGACCTGCTGATCCATGTCCGCGACATCGCCCATCCCGACAGCGAGGCGCAGCGCGCCGATGTCGAGAAGGTGCTCGGCGAGATCGGCGTCGCGCTTGAGACGCCGCGCTTCGAGGCGTGGAACAAGCTCGACCTGCTCGACGACGAACGTCGCGCCGACCTGCTCGAGGATGCCGCCAAGCGCGACGACGTGATGCCGATCTCCGCGGTGACCGGGGAAGGGGTGGATACGCTGATCGAGACCGTAGCCGCGCGTCTCACCCGGGGCCATAGGCGCTACACGATCGCGCTCGATCCCGCCGACGGGGCAGGCGCGGCCTGGCTGCACCAGCATGGCGAGGTGATCGAGCAGAGCATCGAAGACGATCGCGCCATCTACGAGGTGCGGATGGCGCCGCGTGATTTCGAGCGGTTCGAAACTCGCCACGCCTGACGCGCCCATGCTAGGCTCGGAAGCGTAGCGGCTGGCAGGCGGAGCGGCGATGTACTTTCAGCAGATCTCGGATGGCGGCTGCCAGTCCTATGTCGTCGGGTGCGAGGCGACCTGCAGCGCGGCGATCATCGATCCGGCGCTGGGGCAAGCCGATCGCTATCTGGGCATCGTCAGCCGCGAGGGGCTGCGGGTTCGCTACATCATCGAGACGCATACCCATGCCGATCATTTCTCGGCCGCGCAGCAGCTGCGCGAGCGGCTGGGCGCGCTGATCGTCATGCATCGCAACGCCAGCGCACCCTATGTCGACATGCGCGTCGAGGACGGGCACCTGATCGCGGTCGGCGAGCTGCGCTTTCGCGTGCTGCACACCCCCGGCCATACGAGCGATTCGATGTGCGTGCAGGTGGAGGACAGGGTGTTCACCGGCGATACGCTGCTGATCGGCGGCACCGGACGGACCGACCTGCCCAGCGGCAACCCGGACCAGCTCTACGACAGTCTGTTCGGCAAGCTGCTTCGGCTCGATCCCGACACGCTCGTCTTCCCGGCGCACGACTACAAGCAACAGGGCCATACGACGATTGGTGCCGAGATCGCCGGAAATCCGCGCCTTCAGAAGACCGATCGCGCCGAGTTCGTCGAGATGATGCGCAACCTCAATCTCTCGGCGCCCACGCACCTGACCGAAGCGCTGCGTACCAACATGACCGGCGGCAAGACTGTGCGGCAGCTCCTGTCGGAAGCGGCGGCGGGGACGCCGTTCCTGTCCCTCGGCGAGCTGGCGGAACGGATCGACCAGCGCCGCAACGATTTCGTGGTGCTCGACGTGCGCGAGCGCGATGCCTATGCGCGGGGCCATATCCCGGGCGCGCGGCATCTGGCGCGCGGACAACTCGAGATGAAGGTCGACGAGAATTTCCCGGATCCGACGATCGAGATCCTGACCGTCTGCGAGTTCGGCAAGATCTCGACGCTGGCCGCGGCGACCTTGCGCGAACTGGGCTTCCGACGCGCGGTGGCGCTCGATGGCGGCATGAAATCCTGGCGGGAAGCCGGATATCCGATCGACGAGGGCGAGGAGCCCGGATTGCTGATCTAGCCGGGATCAGGCAGCGGGCAGATAGCGCGCCATCCGGGTCTTCAACAGCGCGATCAGCTCGGGGTCCATGAAGGCATACTCGTCTGGGATGTCCAGGACGATGATCCGCTTTCCGTTCAGGGAAGATCGAAAACGCTTCTGCACCTTGCCGCGATGCGCACGTTCCATTGCGAAGATCAGGTCCGCCCATTCGATCAGCTCGCCGGTCAACGGGTTCTCGGCATCGTGATTGGTGCCCGCCGAGCTGGTTTCGATCGCGGGGTGGTCGGCGAATATCTGTTCGGCGGTAGGACTGCGCAGACGATTCTGGCTGCAGACGAACAGGACGTTCTTCATCGCGCGGCGCTGGCCTTCACCTTCTGCCAAAGCGCTTCCTGGTCATCGAGGCCGAGGGTTGCGAACGCATCGCCGGCTTCGGCTTCCATCGCCTTGAAACGCCCCTCGAACTTGGCGTTGGCCGCGCGCAACGCCGCTTCCGGGTCGATGCCCAGCTTGCGGGCCCAGTTGGCCACCGCGAACAGCAGGTCGCCGACCTCTTCCGCGCGATGCTCGAGCGTCTCGGCTGCCTCGACCTCGGCCAACTCCTCGTCGACCTTGGCGCGGGCGCCGCTGGGATCGGGCCAGTCGAAGCCGGTGCGCGCGGCGCGCTTCTGCAGCTTCTCGGCGCGGAGCAGGGCGGGGAGACCGAGCGCCACGCCATCCAATGCGCCGGCGCCCGCCTGCTTGGCGCCCCGCTCTGCGGCCTTGATTTGTTCCCACAGGTGATGGCCACCCTCGGTCGCGCCCTGGAAAATATGCGGGTGGCGGCGTTCCATCTTGTCGCTGATCGCGTTCACGACCTCAGACAGGTCGAACAGACCGGCTTCCTCGGCCATGCGGCTGTGGAACACGACCTGGAGCAGCAGGTCGCCAAGCTCGTCCTTGAGATCGGCCATGTCGCCGCGCTGGATCGCGTCGGCGACCTCATAGGCTTCTTCGATCGTATAGGGCGCGATCGTCTCGAAGGTCTGCACCGTGTCCCATTCGCAGCCGGTCTTCGGATCGCGCAGCCGCGCCATGATCGCCACCAGGCGCTCGATGTTCGAGGGAAAAGTCACGCGAGGGGCCCCTCCCGCACCACATCCATGTTAAACCAATTTTGAAAAGAGACAGTTTTCACCAACATTGAAATGAGACTCTCTCGGTGGTTGCAGGAAGCATACGCTGCTGCCTCCAT
>JBEVLV010000120.1:0-8893 GCA_040508955.1 Sphingomonas sp.
GCGAACTGCTTCTCCCAGCGCGCCTGGCGCGCCTCGTCCGGGCCGATCGTGCCGATACCGACGAGCACGCCCGCCGCCTTCATCCGGCCGATGTTCGACTGGGTCGCGGCAAGCTGCTCGAACGACTCCGGCAGGTCGTTGAGCGCGGTCGCGATCACCGGGACGTTCGCCGCGGCGATGTCCCTCGCCACGGTCCAGCCCTCGGTCGCGCCGACCAGCACCAGTCGCAGCGCCGGCATCTCGCGCTTGAGCGCGAGCAGCACGAGGATGTCCGAGCCGCGCTCGACGTGGACGAGCAGCGGCACCTTGCCCTGCGCTACCGCGGACAGCGCCTCGGCATCGGCGCGGGTCAGCAGCGCGTCCTTGCCGCGATCGGCGAAGCTTGCCGGGTTGCGGGCATAGTCGCGCGCCTCGAACAGCGCGTTCTTGAGCATGGCATAGGCAGCCGGCCGGCTGCCGCCGCCCTGCTGCCCGCCATTCTCGCCATATTCCATGAACTGGAAGGCCCGCGGCTTCGACACCGGATCCATGTCGGTGGCGAGGTCGATCACTGCGCCCTGCCCCGCGAAGATCGAGCCGCGGCTCGCCTCGGGCGCGACCACGGCGCGGGTGATGCCTTCGGCGCGGTTGATCGCGATCGTGCTCGTCCGCGCGTTGACCGCCGGCGCGACGTCGAGCGCGGCGTTGAACGGCGAGCTGCCCGCGGCGGCATCGTTGGTGGACGACACGCCGTCGACCTCGATGATGCCCATCCGGGTGAAGCCGGCGAAGATGCCGGGCGAGACCCAGCGCCCGCCCGCATCGACGACGCGCATGCCGGCCGGCACGGCGACGCCGGTGCCCGCGGCGACGACGCGGCCACCGCGCACGACGACGGTGCCGCCCTCGACCGGCGCCGAACCGTCGCCGACCACGAGCCTGGCATTGGTGATCGCGACATCCTGGGCCGCGGCGGGCGTTGCGAGCGCGGCCAGGGCGGCGGCGCCGAGAAGCAGGGTCTTCATCACTTCACGTCCCCCTCGCCCGGCTGGCCGAGCTCGAAATCGGATACCGGACGGCGTTTGGGATCATTGGCGTCGTAGAGCAGAGCCCCGTCGACCCAGACCCGCTCGGGCCGCGTGTAGACGCTGAACGGATTGCCGTTCCACAGCACCACGTCCGCCATCTTGCCGGGCTTCAAGCTGCCGGTCTTGTCGGCGATGCCCAGCGCCTTGGCCGGGTTGATCGCCAGCCACTTCCAGGCGGCTTCCTCGGAGACCGCGAAACCCGCCTTCGCGCCCGACGCGCGGGCCTTGGCGACTTCCTGGTTCAGCCGCTGCGTGCCGTTGTCGTCGTCCGAATGGATCATCGCGCAGGCGCCCTCCTTCTCCAGGATGGCGAGGTTCTCGGGGATCGCGTCATAGGCTTCCATCTTGAAGCCGTACCAATCGGCCCAGACCGCGGCGCAGATATTGTTCGCCTTGAGCAGGTCGGCGATCTTGTAAGCCTCCACCGCGTGGTGGAACGCCGAGACGTGATAGCCGAATTCCTTCGACATATCGATGACGTTGGCCATCTCGTCGGCGCGGTAGCAGTGGTTCTGGACGAGAATCTCGCCCTCCAGAACGCCGCGCAGCGTGTCCATCGCGATATCGCGCGCGGGAGGCTCGCCGCCCTTTTCCTCATATTTGTCCCAGCGGCGCTTATACTCGACCGCGCGCGCCCAGGTCGCGCGATCCACCGCGATATTGCCCATCCGGGTGGAGGGCTCGCGGCCCTTCGAGCCATAGACGCGCTTGGGGTTCTCGCCGCACGCCATCTTCAGGCCATAGGGCGCGCCGGGGAACTTCATCGCCTGGGTCGTGCGAGCATAGACGTTCTTCACGATGACCGAGCGGCCGCCGAACAGATTGGCCGAACCCGGGAGGATCTGGAGCGTGGTCACGCCGCCATTGGCCAGCGCCCGCGCAAAGGCGGGGTCCTGCGGCCAGACGCTATGCTCGGCCCAGACATCGGCGGTAACCGGCGAGGTCGCCTCGTTGCCATCCGAATTCGCCTCGACCCCGGGGACCGGATAGTCGCCCATATGGCTGTGGATATCGATCACGCCCGGCGTGACATATTTGCCCGTGCCGTCGATCACGGTCGTACCCGCATCGGCGGTGAGGTTCTGCCCCACCGCGACGATCTTGCCGTCGCGGAACAGCACCGATCCCTTGTCGATCCGGCCGCCCTCGCCATCGAGCACGGTGACGTTGGTAACCAGCGTGGGAACGCCCGGATAGGCGCGATAGGTGGAGGGAAAGGGATCGTGCGAATAGCCCTTGCCCTTGCCGGGCGCGTTGCTCGCCGGCTCGGACGATGCCGTTTGTGCCTTGCCGCCGCCATCGGCGGCGCAGGCGGCCAGCAGCGCGCAGCTCCCCGCGACCATGATCGATCGGATCAACCCCCGACTCCTTCCCTGTGAATGCCCTGTTGCACAGCGGTGTTGCGGGAACCGCGTCGTTTGGCAAGCGAGACTGACCCGAGATCGAAACGGCATCGCAATAAATTGCGCCGAGAGAAAGTACCGGGATGGAGCTATAGCTTTCTATCCAAAATTGGGTGATGCTATCGTCGCTTAAGGGCCTCGGCTTCCACCTGTTCAGGGGCAGGTAGCTTGCGCGTGTACAACGAACAGCGTGTGGCGGGCAGTAGCCAGGCACACAATGGGAAGACGGTTCCCGCGGCCTTCGCCGTGCTGGCATTGTTGTGCAGCGTCGCGGCGCTGGCGGGCTGGCTGTATGGCTTGCCCGACATCAGCGGCTTCGGGTTCGACGAATATCCCGTCTGGCCGCTCACGGCGACAGGCTACACCTTCCTGTCGCTCGGCTATGTCGCGATGGTCTTTGGATGGAAGCGGGCGGCCGCCGCCTGCCTGGCTGTGCCGTTGCTCCTGGCGCTCGTGACGATCTATCAATCCGTTACCGGCAGCGACATCGGCGTCGATCGCATCCTGTTCGGCGCCGAGCTCGACGATTATCCCTTTACCCACCCCGGCCGCCCGGGAGCCAACGCGGTCGTCAACTTCCTCCTCCTCGCCATCGGCGCCTATGGCTCGCGGATCCGCAGCTTCGTCCCCATCGAGATCGCCAACCTGATGGCGGTGGTCGTGCTCGGCCTTTCTGCGGCCGCAGCCGCGATGATCCTGTTGTCGAGCGAAGACATCTCAAGTCCTCAGATCCTCCATATCTCATTGCCGGCGGCGATTTCGGCGATGTCGCTGGCGACCGCGTTCCTGTTCTTGCAGCAGAGCCCCAGCTGGGTCCGGTTGGTCGAAGTCAGCCGGCGGAATCCCAGGTTGATCCAGACGCTGGTGGCATGCGGACTGGTGCTGCCGATGATCCCGGCGCTGATGGAATTGCTGGTGGTTCGGCACGTGATGCTCTCTCCGATCGCCAGCGGCCTACTGATCGTCTCGTTCAACATCATGGTGGTGTCGTTCATCGCCTATTGGGCGGTGACGCGCGTGGCGCGCGAGCAGGCGGCGATGGCGGAGCTGAGCCACGCGCTCGACTATACGACCGTCATCCTCACGGACGCGGATGGGCGGATCCTGCACTGGTCGCTCGGCTGCCAGCAGCTCTATGGCTGGAGCGCAGCCGAGGCGCAGGGTCAGATCAAATATGCCCTGCTGCGCGCGCGCTGCTATGATTCAAACGGCGGAAAGCCCAGGCAGACCGTGGGCGATGCGCAGGAACTGATCGAGATCCGCAAGGACGGGATGGAGCTCTGCATCCTCGAACGGGTCAATCGCGTCACGAGCCCGCACCGCGAGCCCATCCTCGTCCACAGCATAACCGATGTCTCGCAGCGCGTCGCTGCCCTGCGGGCACTGCGGACCAGCGAGGAACGGCTCGCACTCGCAGCTGGCGCGCATGAGCTCGGCGTCTTCGAATGGGACGTCGCGACCGGCAGGTTCGAATGGTCGCCCGGCACCGAACAGCGCCTCGGCATGGTGCCGGGCTCGCTCGGCGATTTCGAGAGCTGGCGCTCGAGGGTGGAACCCGCCGACGTCCAGGACATCCTGGACACGATGGCGCGCGCAGTGGCGAACCGGGCCGACAAGTTCAGTTTTCGATATCGCTTCCTTCAGCCCAATGGCGCCGTCCGTGCCGTGGAAGGGTCGTCCCGCGCCTTCTATGACGAGCAGGGCAATCTGATACGTACCGTGGGCGTGATCCTGGACATCACCGAGCGCGAGGAGCGCGAGGCGGCGCTGCGCCGACGCGAGGCGCAGTTGCGCACGGTGCTCGAAACCGTCCCCGATGCGATGGTGGTGGTCAATGAAAGCGGCACGATCCTGCAGTTCAGCGCCGCCGCCGAAAAGCTGTGGGGCTATCGGGCCATCGACGTGATCGACCAGAGCTTCACCATGCTGTCGCCGGCCGATGCGCGCGCCGCCAATGCCGATCTTCTCCAGAAGTTCGTCGAAACGAGCGGGGGCATTATCGATGAGGTGCTGACCGGTACCGGCGAAACCGCGGACGGCCGCCGGTTCCCGCTCGAGGCCCGCGCCGGTGTCGCCAAGAGCGACGGCCAGACGCTGCTGACGATATTCGTCCGCGATCTGAGCGAACGCATCGCCGCCGAAGAGCGATTGAGCGAGCTGAGTTCGGAAATCGCCCATGTATCCCGCCAGAGCGCGATGAGCGAGCTCGCGGCCGACCTGGCGCATGAGCTCAACCAGCCGCTGAGTGCGACCTCCAACTTCCTGGCCGCGGCCCGCATGCTCATCGAACGAGGCGAGCCTGCCGAGCGTGTTTCCGAATTGCTGCGCACCGCGATCGAACAGACGCAGCGCGCCGGCGAAATCATTCGACGCCTACGTGCCTTCATGGCGCGGGGCGAAGTCGAAATGCGCGTGGAGTCCGTCGAACGTACCGTACGAGACGCCGTAGACCTCATCCTGGTGGGCACCAGTCAGTTCAACACGCGGGTCAACTATCAACTCGATCCGAAGGCACGCTTCATTCTGGCGGATCGAATCCAGGTCCAGCAAGTTCTTGTGAACCTGTTGCGCAATGCGATGGAAGCACTACGCGGCTCGGGTCGCAACGATCGCCAGATAACTATCAGTTCGTGCAAGTATCCGGATCAGATGGTGGAAATCGCTGTCACGGACAGTGGCCCCGGCTTGCCCGAACATGTTCTGGAAACATTGTTTTCGCGCTTCACGACCACAAAAGGGAGCGGTGGCGGAATGGGTATTGGCCTTTCCATTAGTAAGCGTATCATCGAGGCACACGGGGGTACGCTGAGTGCTGGAAATCAGCCCGGGGGTGGAGCGTCTTTCCGCTTCACTCTGCCCGCCGTCGAAGAGGGTGGAGTTGAATGACAAGAGCCATTTACATCGTCGACGATGATGACGCAGTCCGTGCCTCACTCCACAGCCTGTTGTCCGTCAGAAGCGACTTGGCGATCCGAGGCTATAGATCTGGCGATGCATTCCTGGAGCAGGTCTCGGAATTGGATCCGGGTGTCCTGTTATTGGATTTCCACATGCCGGGATCTACCGGGCTGGATGTGCTGAACACCCTTAATGGCAGCCCGCGTTTCGTACCTATCGTGCTCACCGGGCAGGGCAATGTCGGCCTTGCGGTTCAGGCGATGAAGGCAGGCGCACTCGATTTCGTCGAGAAGCCCTATGAGGCCGAGACGCTGATGCAGCTCGTCGACACCGCTTTTTCGCGGCTCGAGGAAGACAGCCAGGCCGCGGCACGGATAGGGGCAGCCGAGGCAAAGATCGCCAAGCTCTCGCCGCGCGAGACCGACGTGCTGAAGGGGTTGATCGAAGGGCGGTCGAACAAGATCATCGCTTACGAGCTGGATATCAGCCCACGCACGGTCGAGATCTATCGCGCCAACCTGATGGAGAAGCTCGAAGTGCGCAGCCTGTCCGAAGCGCTGCGCATCGCCTTTGCTGCCGGGCTCTTCCCGAAGGCGTGAACCCGGCAGTCCGGCCGATCAGAAGCTGACCGCAAGGTCCATATAGCCGTAGCGCGTATCGCCGGTCTTCGGCGCGTTCGGCGCATCGGTCAGGAAACGGCCTTTGGCGAGATAAGCGCCGCCCGCTTCCAGGCGAAGCCGATCCTGGATCAGCCAGCGTCGCGCCCGCGCCTCGACCTGCACGCCAGCATGGCGGCCCGACGCACCCGTCTTGTCGCGCACGCCCGTCGATGCGAACGTATCGGTGGCGTCCGCGAGCCACAGGTCGCGCACCGCGGCCATCCAGTCGAAGCGCTTCGAAGGCTTGGCCTCGATCCGCGCACCCGGCGAAATCAGATTGGCGCGGCCGATCGGGCCATAGAGCGCCACGGGGCCGAAATCGGCACGGCGTGCGCCGAACAGCGTATCGAACCGGCCATAGGACGACTTGGCGCCGTCAGCCGAGGCATAGTCGAACATCACCGATACGCGCGGCGTCCAGCCGCCGGTTGCGGTCCAGCCGCCCTCGGCATGGCCGAAGCCCGCGCGGACGTCGAGATCCTTGAGATCGTTCGCCGCGGTGGTCGCTCGTGCCGTACCCGTCTGGTACGCAGCTTCCGCTTCGAAATCGAACTTGCCCTTGGCCGGCGCGCGACGAACGCGCGTGCCGAAAGTGGAGAGATGGCGATCGCGCGTCAGACGGCCGGGACGATCTTCCTCGACCAGACGATAGCCGTACAGCTCGACGCTGACATTCTTGATCGCCTCGGCGGCGGTGCCGCTGGCGCCGAAAAAGGTCATGTTGCCGGCAGCGCGATCGAACTTGAAGCCATTGTGGTGGATGGCCGCGGACTCGTCGGGCAACGCCGTGAACGGCTCGCTCCAGAAGACGACCAGCCGATCCTTGTGCTTGGTCTTCCACTCGCCCATCGCGCCCAGATAGGAGAGCACGGTGTTGGGGAAATCGGTGCGGCCGACCAGGCGGCTCGAGCCGATGTCGAGCGAAAAGCGGCCCACGGTCGCGGTCAGCGTATCGCCCTTCTCGGCGACATTGTGAAAGCGATAGGCGGCATAGGCCTGGACCGGCTCTAGCGCGTCGACTTCGGTGGTCTTGACCGAGGACTTGTCGCTTTCGCCATAGCCACGGGCATCGACGATCTCGCCGCCCAGCGTGAAATCACCCAGGTCGAGATGCGCGGCGACGGTGGTGCGGAACGAGACGAAAACGTCATCCGGGCTGGTGGCAGGCCGGAACTGGCCGTCGATCACCTCGATGCGCGCGCGGGCGCTGGCGTCGATCGTGAGCTTGGATTCGGACTTGCCCTTCGTATCATCCGCATGCGCTCCCATGGGAAACCCTATCCCGAGCAACAACGACATCGCCGCTGCGCTGCGAAGGGAACGATTGGTCACACTGATCTTCACGATAGGCTCCGGTCTGGTAAGGTTACTCCCTTATAGAAACAATCGCGTAACAACCGACGCGCGGCCGATACGTAATAGGCCAGAGGCCCGCGGTCATATGTACGCAATAGTCAGTGTTTTCCATCCAACGAGCATGTCTGCGGTGTTTCCGATCTATAATGAACCAGTTCCGCTCCGCCGGAGCCTGGCTTCAATCCGAGGCGTGTTCCCGCGCGCCCCGATCGAATGGACTCGCACATGCTCGCTTTCATCAACAACTGGCCACTGGCAAAGAAAATGCTCGTCGCCTTCGCTTTTCTCGGAGCGCTGATCACCGCGCTCGGGATCAACGGCTATGTTTCTAACAACAAGCTCAGCGATATAGCATCGCGGCATGTCGACTCCGGCGTTGCTGGCATGGCCGGCCTTGCCGACTTGCTCAGCGACGTCAAGGAACTGCGGATCATCGTCTACAGCTACTATAACGCACAGGACTCCAAGGACGCCGCTTCGCTCGAAGAGCGCATGGCCAAGGCGAACAAGGCGTTTCAGGACGATATCGCGACCTACAAGTCGGTCGCCGGCGAGGATTTCGCCCCACAAGTGGCGAAGCTGGCCGATCAGGCCGGCCAGTTGATCTCAACCAACGAGAAGACGTTCGCCTTGCGCCGGAACGGCGACATGGCCGGAGTGCTGGCGATCATCAAGGGAGACGGCAAGAAGCAATCGCGCGAGGCCATCGACCAGATCGAAGAGCTTCTCAAGATGTCTCGCGAGCGTTCGCATGCGGAAGACGCTGCAGCTGACGCCTATACCCACCAGGCCGTTCTTCTGTCGATCCTGCTTGCCGGTGCCACTCTCGGTGGTCTGCTCTTCGTGTGGTTCGTCATCAACAGCACCGTCGCCAAGCCGATGGCCAATCTGACCACCGCTACCACGACCCTGGCAGAGGGCGGCAAGGCCGATGTTCCCTATCGCGACCGCGCGGATGAGCTCGGCAAGATCGCCGGTGCGGTCGAACAGTTCCGCATGGCCGCAGTCACGCGCGCCGAAACCGACGCCCGTACCGCCGCCGAGCAGCAGGTCGTCACGTCGAGCCTGCGCGACAGCCTGTTGTCGCTCACCCAGGGCGACCTGACCGCGCAGATCAAGACCGAATTCCCCCTCGCCTATGCCGAGCTGAAGACCAACTTCAACGAAGCGCTCGACAGCCTGCGCGGCCTGATCGGCTCGGTGATGGAATCGACCGCCAGCATCCGCACGGGTTCGGGCGAGATCGCCCAGGCTTCGGAAGACCTCGCGCGTCGTACCGAAGCCAACGCCGCCAGCCTGGAAGAGACCTCGGCTGCCGTGACCCAGATGGACGGGCGCCTGAAGGCGACGGCGGCATCGGCGTCGCGGACGGTGGAACGTGCCGATGGTGCGATCTCGACCGTCTCGGGCGGCCGCGGTATCGCCGACGAGGCGGTGCAGGCGATGACCCGCGTCGCGGACAGCGCCAAGGGCATCGACAGCGTCATCGAGGGCCTCGACAAGATCGCCT
>JBEVLV010000121.1:0-12640 GCA_040508955.1 Sphingomonas sp.
CGCGGAAGCCACCAGTCCCTGATCCGTCAGCCTCAGCGAGCGCAGGGAATAGCCCTGGCCGGCCATCTTTGCGTTCACCGCGTCGGAGAGCTTCTTGTCGAGCTCGGGACGGGACTTGAGTTCTCCGCGCACGAGGACCGTCATGCAGGTCTCGTACATGACATATTCGGCGAGCGATTGCCGCTCCGCCGCACCGGAAATCGCGCCCGCTCCCGACGCGAAGACATTGCGCATCTGGCGGCGCACCGCCTGCGCCTCGGGCGCGGTGGGCAAGCTGGATTGCCGGTTGGCCGCCATCCACATCACCAGCATGTGCGCAGCCATCACGTCGTCGAGATCATCGGCGCGTAGACCGAACGGCCCGACCAGGCGCGCGAAGGTGCCGCGGATATTGCCCAGGCGCCGGTCGACCTGCGAGGCCTGCGCGGCACCGCCGGACTTGGCGAGGCCGCCGATATACAGATCGTGCACCTGTTTCGACACAACGGGGTCGGACGCGATGGCGAGGTTCTGCGCGGCGGGCCTGGCCGGCGTGCCGACGTCGGCCCTCGCCTGCGGCGTCGTCCGGCGGTCGAACTGTTGCTGCATCTGCTTCGCGCGCAATGCCATCATCCGCGCCATCGCGTTGTTCTGCGGTCCGGCAAGGAGGATGGGATTCATCTGCGCCAATGCCGACAGTGCGATCGCGGTACCGGCCAGAGCCAGGGCCCAAAAGGCAACAGGTCCAAAAGCTCTCATCGCGGTTCCTCCTCGATCCAGCATCGCATTTGGGGCGCGCGGGACCGGGGATAATCGGCACGATGATTCGACGCGACACCTATCTGTGCGACATCGTGACAGGATCCCGCGCGGGCCTTCGATCAGCTACGAACCTCCCCAGGCCGGGTCCAAGTATCCTTGGCGTTCGGAGGACCGAGTCCCAACCTGATTCGACAGATGATCTAGCGGAACGCCCAGCGCAGCGTCCGGGCGATCCCATGCGTGCCGGCACGAATCGCCGGGATGGCGACGCCGGGCGCGGGCAGGCCGTGAAGCCGCCGCGCCCAGTCCGGCAGCAGATCGACCGCCGCCTGGAAGGTGAGTGTCTGGAACGGCTTCATCGCGAGATTGGGCGCGGGCTGCGACAGGACCATCCGCGCCACTTCGCGGGTCCGCGCATCGACGACGAGCTCGGGGCGCATCTCGGCGATCAGCCGATCGGCCTCGGCGCGGCTGCGCGGCACTGGATCGGCGCCCAACCGCTCGGCGATCAGCGCGAACTCCGCGAAATAACGGTCCTGATCGGCCAGGCTCATCTCGGGTTCGGCATAACGGATCCACGCGCCGAGAAAGGCGATCGCCTCGGTCACATGCACCCAGGCGAGCAGGCGCGGATCGTCGGCGGCATAGGGGGTGCCGTCGGGCAGCACACCCTTCACGCGGGTGTGGACCTCGCGCACCTTCTCGATCGCCGTGTCGGCATCCTCGCGCGAGCTGTAGCCGGTCACCGCGATGAACCGCGCGGTGCGCCGCAGCCGCCCGATCATGTCGCCGCGAAAGCTCGAATGGTCCCACACCCCCGCGAGCACCGCGGGGTGGAGCATCTGGAGCAGCAGCGCGGTGACGCCGCCAACCATCATCGTCGTCACGTCGCCATGGACGCGCCACACCACCGAATGCGGTCCGAACAATCCGTCCTCACGCCGCACCACAGGCGTTTCGCCGCGCGCCTGATCGTTGAAGACGCCGCGGATCTGGCCGACCAGGCCAGATTTGAGCGACCGCGCGATTCCATGGACAGGGTTCATGCCGGAGAAGCTAACCGGCGCGGCGCGCACTGCAACATAGGAACGCCCATCGCCGCTTCAAAAACCGAGGTCGGTAATAAAATTGCTATCGAACGATATCGTTGACCCGAATCATTTCGCGGTGCAGCAAACGCGGCATGGCTAGCCGCGCAATCGCAAACAATCCCGACATCCGCTTCCTGGGACGCCTGCTCGGCGACGTCATCCGCGCCTATGGCGGCGACGAGCTGTTCAAGCGGATCGAATATATCCGCGCGACCTCGGTCGATCGCCATCGTGGCGTCGCCGGCGCGGGCGCGATCGATCGCGGACTCGACCGATTGAGCCTGGACGAGACGATCGATTTCGTGCGCGGCTTCATGCTCTTCTCGATGCTCGCCAACCTTGCCGAGGATCGCCAGGGGGTGGAGAAGGAGAAGGACGCCGACGTCGCCAGTGCGCTCGAGCGACTGGAAGCGGAAGGCATCGGCCATGACGCGGTGATGGCGTTGCTCGATCGCGCGCTGGTGGTGCCGGTGCTCACCGCGCACCCCACCGAAGTCCGCCGCAAGTCGATGATCGACCATAAGAACCGGATCGCCGAGCTGATGCAGCTCAAGGATCTGGGGCTGAGCGAGACCGAAGACGGCGACAAGGTCGACGAGGCGATCCTGCGCCAGATCGCGCTGCTCTGGCAGACACGCGTGCTGCGGCGCGAGAAACTGGGCGTGGCCGACGAGGTCGAGACCGCGCTCTCCTATCTGCGCGACGTGTTCCTGCCGGTGCTCCCCGCGCTCTATGCCCGCTGGGATCGCGCGCTGGGCGAGCGCGTGCCGAGCTTCCTGCGCGCGGGTAGCTGGATCGGCGGCGACCGCGACGGCAACCCCTTCGTCAACGCCGAATCGATGCGGCTGGCGCTGGCGCGCTCGGCCGAGGCGGTGCTCGGCTATTATCTCGAAGCGGTGCATGCGCTGGGCGCCGAGCTGTCGATCTCGACCGAGCATGTCGCGGTCAGCGATGCCGTACTCAAGCTGGCCGAGGCGAGCCACGACACCGGCAAGAGCCGCCAGGACGAACCTTATCGCCGCGCGCTCTCCGGCATCTACGCCAGGCTTTCGGCGACACACGAGCACCTGACCGGCAAGCCCCCTGCCCGGCCCGCGCCGATCTCCGGCGCGCATTACGCCAATCCCGGCGAATTCCGCGAGGAGCTGGTCGCGGTCGCGCGCGGGCTCGCGGCGGAAGGCGCGGGACCACTCGCGAGCGGCGGCGCGCTCGGCCGGCTTATCCGCGCGGTCGAGACGTTCGGCTTCCACCTCGCCACGCTCGACATGCGCCAGAACAGCGCCGTCCACGAACGCGTGGTGGGTGAGTTGCTCAAGGCGGCAGGCGTCGTCGAGGATTATGCGTCGCTCGGCGAGGAGGAGCGCATCGCGCTGCTCCGTCGCGAGCTCGCCAGCCCCCGCCTGCTCACCAGCCCCTATGCCGACTATTCGGAGGAGACCGCCTCCGAACTGGCGATCGTCCGCGCCGCCGCCGACGCGCACGCCAAATACGGCCCGCAGTGCATCACCCACTATATCGTCTCGATGGCGCAGTCGGTGTCCGACCTGCTCGAGGTCCATGTGCTGCTGAAGGAAGCCGGGCTCTATACGCCGGGCGAAACGCCGACCGCGGGGATCATGGCGATCCCCCTGTTCGAGACGATCGCCGATCTCGAGGCGGCGCCGCCGATCATGGAGCGCTGGCTGAGCCTGCCCGAAGTGGCTGCGATCGCCGGCGCGCGCGGCCATCAGGAAGTGATGATCGGCTATTCCGATTCGAACAAGGATGGCGGCTATCTCACCTCGACCTGGCAGCTGAGCCGCGGTTCGACCGCGCTCAAGCCGGTGTTCGAAAAGGCGAAGCTGGGCATGCAACTGTTCCACGGCCGCGGCGGCGCGGTGGGACGCGGCGGCGGCTCGTCGTTCGCGGCGATCCTCGCCCAGCCGCGCGGTACGGTGCAGGGCCGCATCCGCATCACCGAACAGGGCGAGGTGATCGCGGCGAAATACGGCACGCGCGAGAGCGCCAGGACCAACCTCGAGGCGATGGCGTCGGCCACGCTACTCGCCAGCCTCGAGCCCGAGAAGCTCGCCGATGCCGATGCCGCGCGCTTCGCCGCGGCGATGGACCAGCTCTCCGACACGGCGTTCAGGGCCTATCGCGGGCTGGTCTACGAAACCGACGGCTTCACCACCTTCTTCCGCCAGGCGACGCCGATCGCCGAGATCGCCGGCCTCAAGATCGGCTCGCGCCCGGCGAGCCGCAAGAAATCGGACGCGATCGAGGATCTCCGCGCGATCCCCTGGGTGTTCAGCTGGGCGCAGGCGCGCATCATGCTCCCGGGCTGGTACGGCGTCGGCGCCGCGATCGAGGCGTTCGAGGACAAGGGCCTGCTGCGCGAGATGGCGACCGCCTGGCCGCTGTTCCGCGCGACGCTCGACAATATGGAGCAGGTGCTCGCCAAGTCGGACATGGGCATCGCCGAACATTATGCCGCGCTGGTCGAGGACGAAGGCCTGCGCGATTCGGTGTTCGGCCGCATCCGCGACGGCTGGCAGCAGACGCATGACGGACTGCTCCAGATCACCCGCCAGACGCGACTGCTGGAGAAGCACCCGGCGCTGGAGACCTCGATCCTGCTGCGCCTACCCTATATCGAGCCGCTCAACCTGCTCCAGATCGAGCTGATGAAGCGCCACCGCGGTGGCGAGGAGGACCCCCGCATCGGCGAGGGCATCCTCCTCTCGATCAACGCGATCGCGACCGCGCTGCGTAACAGCGGGTAATTCCTCCCCTCCCTGCAAGGGAGGGGAAAGGGAAGTCAGCGCCCGATCATCGTCTCGGGGCGTACGTACTGGTCGAAGGTCGCCTCGTCGACCAGGCCGAGCGCCAGGCCCGATTCCTTGAGCGTCAGGCCCTTCTCATGCGCGTTCTTGGCGATCTTGGCCGCGGCATCGTAGCCGATCGCCGGCGCCAGCGCAGTCACCAGCATCAGCGAGCGGTCGACCAGCTCCTTGATGCGGGCTTCGTTGGCCTTGGCGCCGTCCACTGCGCGCTCGGCGAAGCTGACCATGCCGATCGACATCAGCTCGATCGAGCGCAGCACGTTCGAACCGATCAGCGGCTTGAACACGTTCAATTCGAAATGGCCCTGCATGCCGCCGACGGTGACCGCCATGTGGTTGCCGATCACCTGCGCCGCGACCATCGTCAGCGATTCGCTCTGGGTGGGATTCACCTTGCCCGGCATGATCGAGCTGCCCGGCTCGTTCGCCGGCAGGTCGAGCTCGCCCAGGCCCGAGCGCGGGCCGGAGCCGAGCAGGCGGATGTCGTTGGCGATCTTGGTGAGCGACACGGCGAGCGTGTTGCAGGTGCCCGACAGGTTCACGAGCTGGTCCTTGGTCGCCAGTGCTTCGAACTTGTTCGGCGCAGTGACGAAGGGCAGTCCGGTGATCTTGGCGATCTCGGCGGCGACATCCTCGGCATAGCCCTCGGGCGCGTTGAGCCCGGTGCCGACCGCGGTACCGCCCAGCGCGAGCTTGAAGATGTCGAGCTCGAGCACGCTCTGGAAGCGCGCCTTGGCCGACTCGAGCATCGCGGCATAGCCCGAGAATTCCTGGCCCAGCGTCAGCGGCGTCGCGTCCTGCAGGTGGGTGCGGCCGATCTTGACGATGTGATCCCAGGCCTTGACCTTCGCCTCGAGCGAGGCGTGCAGCGTGTCGAGCGCCGGATAGAGCTTCATCGTCACCGCACGGGCGGCGGCGATGTGCAGCGCGGTCGGGAACGAATCGTTCGACGATTGCGCCATGTTGGCATGGTCGTTCGGGTGGACGGGCGACTTGCCGCCGCGCGTGCCGGTCAGGATCTCGTTGGCGCGGCCCGCGATCACCTCGTTGACGTTCATGTTGGTCTGGGTGCCGGAGCCGGTCTGCCAGATCACCAGCGGGAACTGGTCGTCGAGCTTGCCGTCGATGATCTCCTGCGTGACCGTCTCGATCACCTCGGCGATCTTGGGGTCGAGCCCGTGCTTGACGTTCACCCGCGCCGCGGCCTGCTTCACGATCGCCTGGGCATGAACGATGCCGATCGGCATGCGCTCCTGCGGACCGAACGGGAAATTCTCGATCGAGCGCTGGGTCTGCGCGGCCCAATAGGCGCCGGCCGGAACTTCGATGGCGCCGATCGAATCGGTTTCGGTGCGGGTGTCGGTCACTGGATCCTCCGAGAGCGTTTGCGGGCGCTCTAGCTGCTAGTTTCCCGGCCGTCATCCCCGCGAAAGCGGAGACCCATCTCGTGCAGATGGCACGAGTATCTACGGCTGTTGTTCGCGGGAAAAAGCTCAGGAAATGGGTCCCCGCTTTCGCGGGGATGACGATTCGGAAATCGACCTAGCGCGTCACTTCTTGCGCTTGAAATCCACCGAAACGACATTCGATCCGTCGTCGACCGGCTTCACCAGGCTGACGGCGCCGTCATTCTCGGCCTCTTCGTGCGGCTCGGGGCCGTCCGGGCCTTCCTGTGCCTGGAAGCGCAGCTCGAAATTGACCGCGGGATCGTGGAAGCCGGTGATCGCCGAGAACGGGATGTTGAGCATCGCCGGCACCTGGTTGAAGCTCAGGCCGACCGAGAATTTCTCGCCGTCCACCTTCAGATCCCAGAATCGGTGCTGGAGGACGATCGTCATCTCGTCCGGGAAGCGCTCGATCAGCCGCTGCGGAATATCAACGCCGGGCGCGTGGGTCTTGAAAGTAATGTAGAAATGATGCGCGCCGGGCAGCGCCTGGGTCGCGGCGACCGAGCCCAGCACCCGGCCGACGACGGCGCGCAGGGCTTCCTGGACGATCTCGTCATAGGGAATCAGGCTGTCGGGCACGGTACCGGTCATTCGCCTTGGGTAGCGCTTCGTGCCCGTCGGTCAAGATTGCATGGACGCCAAGCATCGCTATGTGGGGGCCGATGCGCACCGCCACGATCAGCCGCAAGACGAGCGAGACCTCGATCGACGTCACCGTCAACCTCGACGGGACGGGCGAATATGCCGTCTCCACCGGCATCGGCTTCTTCGATCACATGCTCGAGCAGCTCAGCCGGCATTCGCTGATCGACCTCGACGTGAAGACGATCGGCGACCTGCATATCGACCAGCACCACACGGTCGAGGACACCGGGCTCGCGATCGGCGAGGCCGTCGCCAAGGCGCTGGGCGACAAGAAGGGCATCCGCCGCTACGCCGATGCGCTCTCGCCGATGGACGAGACGCTGACCCGCGTGGCGATCGACATTTCGGGGCGCCCCTTCCTCGTCTTCAAGACCGAGTTCAGCCAGAAGCGCCTCGGCGAGATGGACACCGAGATGTTCGAGCACTGGTTCCACTCGTTCGCCCAGACCGCCGGCGTCACGCTGCACGTCGAGACGCTGTACGGCGTCAACAACCATCACATCGCCGAAAGCGCGTTCAAGGGGCTTGCCCGGGCGCTGCGCGAGGCGATCGAGATCGATCCGCGCAAGGCGGACGCCATTCCTTCCACCAAGGGTGTGCTCTGATGATCGTCGTCTCGCTGAACTATGTCGTCGATGCGTCGGTGATCGACGCGGCCCGCCCGGCCCATATCGACTGGCTCAAGCAGGGCCTGGCCGACGGCAAGCTGCTTGCCGCCGGCCGCAAGGTGCCGATGACCGGCGGGCTGCTGATCGCGCGCGGCACGATCGACGATGTCCGCGCCTGGTGCGCGACCGATCCCTTCGCGGTGCAGGGCCTGGCCGAATACGACTTCACCGAAGTCGCGCCGAGCCTGTTCGCGCCGGGGCTGGAGCCGCTCGGCCAGTGAGCGTCGCGCTGATCGATTACGGCGCGGGCAATCTCCATTCGGTCCATAACGCGCTCAAGGCGGCGGGCGCGACGGACATACGCGTCACCGCCGATCCGGATATGGTGCTGAAGGCGGACCGCGTCGTCCTGCCCGGCGTCGGCGCGTTCGGTGCCTGCGCGGCGGGGCTGCGCGGGATCGACGGCATGGTCGATGCGCTCGAGGCGCGGGTGCGCGGCCAGGGCGCGCCGTTCCTGGGCGTGTGCGTCGGCATGCAGCTGATGGCCACCACGGGCGAGGAACTCGGCAGCCATGCCGGCCTGGGCTGGATTCCCGGCACGGTGCGTGCGCTCGCACCCTCGGCGGAGGTCCGCGTGCCGCATATGGGCTGGAACGACGTGATTCCGTCCGCCGATCACCCGCTGATCGAGCCCGGCGAGGCCTATTTCCTGCACAGCTTCGCATTCGACGGCGAGTCGGTGCTCGCCACCACCGAGCATGGCGGCCCGGTCGCCGCGGCGATCGGCCGCGACAATATCGCCGGCGTCCAGTTCCACCCCGAAAAGAGCCAGCGCTACGGCATCGCGCTGCTGGAGAGGTTTCTGCAATGGCGGCCCTGATCGTCTTCCCCGCCATCGACCTGAAGGCGGGCCAGGTCGTCCGCCTCGCCGAGGGCGATATGGACCGCGCCACCGTCTATGGCGACGATCCCACGGCGCAGGCCGAGAGCTTCGCGCAGGCCGGCGCCGAATGGCTCCATGTCGTCGACCTCGACGGTGCGTTCGCGGGCGAGTCGGTCAACGGCGCCGCGGTCGCGTCGATCCTCGAGCGCTTCCCGGGCAAGGTCCAGCTCGGCGGCGGGATCCGCAACCGGGAGTCGATCGAGCGCTGGCTCGATCTCGGCGTCGAGCGCGTCGTGATCGGCACCGCGGCGCTGGAGAATCCCGACCTTGTCCGCGAAGCGGCGCGCGACAATCCCGGCCGGATCGTCGTCGCGGTCGATGCGCGCGACGGGCTGGTCGCGACGCGCGGCTGGGCCGATGTGTCCGACGTCGCCGTGGTCGATCTCGCCCGCCGGTTCGAGGATGCCGGCGTCGCCGCCTTGCTGTTCACCGATGTCGGCCGCGACGGGCTGCTCAAGGGTTGCAATGTCGAGGCGACCGTCGCGCTTGCCCGCGCCGTGACGATCCCGGTGATCGCCAGCGGCGGCGTGACCGACATCGCCGACATCCACGCCCTCGCCGCACATGTCGAGGATGGCGTCGAAGGCGTGATCACCGGCCGCGCGCTCTATGACGGGCGGCTCGATCTGGGCTGGGCGATCCAGGTGGCCAAGGGATGACCGTCCGCGCGCGCGTCATCCCCTGTCTCGACGTCAAGGCCGGCCGGGTCGTCAAGGGGGTCAACTTCGTCGACCTGATCGATGCCGGAGACCCCGTCGAGCAGGCGCGCGCCTATGATGCCGCCGGTGCCGACGAGCTCTGCTTCCTCGACATCACCGCGAGCCACGAGGCGCGTGGAACGATCCTCGACGTGGTCCGCCGCACCGCCGAAGTCTGCTTCATGCCGCTGACGGTCGGAGGGGGCGTGCGCAGCGTCGAGGACGCGCGCGCGCTGCTGCTGGCCGGCGCGGACAAGGTTGCGGTAAACAGCGCCGCGGTTTCGCGGCCCGAAGTGGTCGCCGAGATCGCCGAGCGGATGGGCAGCCAGTGCGTCGTCGCCTCGGTTGACGCACGGCGGGCGGGCGACCGCTGGGAAGTCTTCACCCATGGCGGCCGCACCGCCACCGGCATCGACGCGGTAGAACATGCGCTGCACCTCGCGAGGCTCGGCGCGGGCGAGCTGCTCATCACCTCGATGGACCGCGACGGTACGCGCGACGGCTATGATCTCGAGCTGATCCGCACGATCGCCGACCAGGTGACGGTGCCGGTGGTCGCTTCGGGCGGCGTCGGCAATCTCGGCCATCTGGTAGAGGGCATCACGCGCGGCCATGCCTCGGCCGTGCTCGCCGCCTCGATCTTCCATTTCGGCGAAGCGAGCATCGCCGACGCGCACGCCGCGCTGGCCGCGGCGGGGATTTCGGTCCGCTCTTAGCCCTCTCCTGCAAGCGGGAGAGGGAGGAGATGCCGCTTAACCCTTCCCCAACCCCCGTCCGCTACACCGTCCTCATGCTCCGCCTCGCCTTCGCCCTGCTCCTCGCCGCCCCGGCCTTTGCCGCCGACGAACCGCCGCACACCGGCGTGGCGGGCAGCCGCTCGATGCCCGAATTCTCCGACCTGGCGCTGGCCGCGGTGGCGGCGGGCGGCATCTGGTTCGTGCGCAGCCGGATGCGGGCGCGCTTCCGCAGCAAGCCCAAGGATTGAAGTCCCGGCATTGACAGGCGCGACCGGCTCCCGCAGCCGGGGCGCATGGCCGACTCCCTCGACGCGCTCGAACAGACGATCCGCGAACGCCGCACCGGCGATCCCGCGACCTCCTATGTCGCCAAGCTGACCGCGCGCGGCCGCGCCAAGATCGCGCAGAAGCTGGGCGAGGAAGCGACCGAGACCGTCATCGCCGCGATCCAGGACGACAAGGCCGAACTCGTCAAGGAAGCCGCCGATCTCGTCTTCCATCTCGCGATCCTGCTCGCCGATGCCGGCCTGACCCTCGACGATGTCCGCGCCGAGCTGGTGCGCCGCGAGGGCGTCTCGGGGATCGTCGAGAAGGCCGCACGACCCGCCTGAACCGGAGAGCCAGATGCCCATCGACGCCACCAAGCCCTATGATCCGAACAACATCTTCGCCAAGATCCTGCGCGGCGAGATTCCGTCGAAGACGGTCCATGACGACGAATTCGCCCTCGCCTTTCACGACATCAACCCTCAGGCGCCGCAGCACATCCTGGTGATTCCCAAGGGCGCCTATGTGAGCTGGGACGACTTTTCGGCAAACGGAACGGACGCCGAGATCGCCGGCTTCGTCCGCGCGGTGGGCAAGGTCGCGCGGGATGCGGGTATGGTCGAATTCGGTTACCGCCTGCTCGCCAATATCGGCATGGATGCGCATCAGGAGGTTCCCCATCTCCACGTCCACATCTTCGCCGGCAAGCCGCTCGGACCGATGCTGGCGCGCCTCGAGGGGTGAGGCTGACCGCTCCGCGATCTTGCAACGTAGGATTCCGGCTGATCCAGGGGATGCGGCGATGGGCCGTACGACTCTTTCAACCGGTGCACTGCCCGTTCCAGCGCGTAATAATGTTGCGAGATTGAGCGTTTTTCCGTGAAAATAGTCAATTTGGGCGGTCAATGGGCGCTCTTTTCGGCACAAATGTCCCGAATTTCGCTCCGCCTTTTGTCGCAGCGCGATCCGCAAAAGGATTGCACCACCGGGTTTTGCGGCTAGGCTCCCGGGCTTTCATCAATGGGGGCGGCGCCGAGACGCCGCGAAGGGGATCATCCTAATGATATTCGGGCGCGTAAAGCCACTCGATGCCATTCTGGCGACAGCCGAGAAGAAATCGCTCCACCGATCGCTCGGCGCCTTCCAGCTGACCATGCTGGGCGTCGGTTCGATCATCGGCACCGGTATTTTCGTGCTGACCGCCGAAGCGGCGCAGAAGGCCGGGCCGGGCATGATGCTCAGTTTCGTCATCGCCGGCTTCGTCTGCGCAGTGGCAGCACTCTGCTACGCCGAAATGGCCGCGATGGTCCCGGTCTCGGGCTCGGCCTATACCTATAGCTATGCCGTGATGGGCGAACTGCTCGCCTGGATGGTCGGCTGGGCGCTGGTCCTCGAATATGCCGTGGCGGCGGGCGCGGTCTCGGTCGGCTGGTCGGGCTACGTGGTCGGATTGTTCCAGCATATGAGCGGGATAACCGTGCCGAAGGAATTCGTGCTCGGCCCGATCGACGGCGGCATCATCAACCTGCCGGCGATGATCATCGCGCTGCTCGTCACGCTGCTGCTGATCCGCGGCACCAAGGAGAGCGCCACGGTCAATTCGATCCTGGTCGCCATCAAGCTGCTCGCACTCACCGCGTTCGTCGTGCTGGCGGTGCCGGTGATGAACATGGAGCACTTCAAGCCATTCGCGCCGCTCGGCTTCGGCGGCATCTCGGCCGCCGCGGCGTCGATCTTCTTCGCCTATGTGGGCTTCGACGCGGTCTCGACCGCTGCCGAGGAAACCAAGAACCCGCAGCGTAACATGCCGATCGGCCTGATCGGCAGCCTCGCGATCTGCACCGTCTTCTACATCCTGGTCGCCGCAGGCGTGATCGGCGGCGTCGGCGCCCAGCCGGTGATGGATGCCGCCGGCCATGGCCTGGCTCCCGGCAGCGCCGATCTTGCCAAGGAATGCGTCGCGCGCGCCGCCGAAGGCATGAAGGATGTCGTCTGCTCCAAGGAGGCGCTGGCCTGGACGCTGCGCGAGATCGGCTGGCCCCAGATCGGCAACCTGCTCGGCCTGGCTGCCGGCATCGCCCTGCCTTCGGTCATCCTGATGATGATGTTCGGCCAGACCCGCATCTTCTTCGTGATGAGCCGTGACGGCCTGCTTCCGGCCGGCCTGTCCAAGGTCCATCCGAAGTTCAAGACGCCGCACGTGATCACCTGGATCACCGGCGTGTTCGTCGCACTGTTCGCCGCCTTGTTCCCGGTCGGCGCGCTGGCGGATATCTCCAACTCGGGCACGCTGTTCGCGTTCGCGATGGTGGCGATCGCGGTGCTGGTGCTGCGCAAGACTGATCCGTCGCGCAGGCGCCCGTTCCGCACGCCCGCGGTGATCGTGGTCGCCCCGCTGGCGACGCTGGGCAGCATCTATCTGTTCTTCAGCCTGTCGCTCTACACGATCGAGCTGTTCTTCGGCTGGGCGATCATCGGCCTGATCGTCTATTTCCTCTACGGATACCGGAAGAGCAATCTCGGCCGCGGCATCGTCGACGTGGCGGAGCCCGAGGCGTATGAGGAGCTCGAGCCGGGCGTCCCCGGCACCCGCTGAGGCGCGGGGGCACCGGACAAAAAAGGGGCCGGGAGAGTGAT
>JBEVLV010000122.1:0-21905 GCA_040508955.1 Sphingomonas sp.
GGACTTCTTCGACAGCATGAATTCCTGACCCGCTTCCCCTCCCTGCAAGGGAGGGGCTTGGGGTGGGCTAGAAAAGGTCGGGCGCAATGCCCGGCCTTTTCTTTTGCCTGGCAGTCAGAAGCTCGCTTCGCGTGCACCAACCCCCGAACCCCTCCCTTGCGGGGAGGGGAGTCAGATGGCAGGTCACCGGAATGCACTTCAACTTCGCCGCCATCGCCACGCCCTCAGGGCTCGCCAGCCTGGGCCAGATTATCCTGGGCGACCTGACCATGGCGGGCGACAATGTCGTCGTGATGGGATCGCTCGCCTCCGGGCTTCCCGAACGCGACCGGCGGCGGGTGCTGCTGCTCGGCGTCGGGATCGCGCTGGTCTTCCTGATCGGCTTTTCGCTGATCGCGGTGGAGCTGCTCCAGGTCACCGGACTGGTGCTGGCGGGCGGGCTGCTGCTGCTCTGGGTCGCCTTCAACATGTTCCGCGAGCTGCGCGAGGCGGCGCATCGCGGCAAGGCCGCGGAAGCGGGCGAGGAAGCCGCGCCCAAGGTCGCCAAGACCTTCCTCCAGGCGGCGATCCAGATTACCCTTGCCGATCTTTCGATGAGCCTCGACAATGTCCTGCTCGTCGCGTCGATCGCGCGCGACAATCCGGCGTTGCTGTTCATCGGCCTCACTTTCTCGGTGCTGCTGATGGGCCTGGCTGCCAATTTCGTCGCTCGGCTGATCCAGCGCTACCACTGGATCGGCTATATCGGCCTGGTCGTGATCCTGTGGGTCGCCGGGCGGATGATCTACGAGGGCATCGTCGACAACAAGATCGGTATTCTCCACTTGCTCGTCTGAGGCTTGCCACCGGCCGCGGGGGTTCGTAACCGCGACGTCATGTTGACTTCATTCCTGACTCCCGATGCGCTGCAGGCACTCGGCGAAGTGATCGTGATCGATCTCGTACTCGCCGGCGACAATGCCGTAGTGGTAGGCGCGCTTGCCGCGGGCTTGCCGGCAAAGCAGCAGCGCCAGGTCATCCTGGTCGGCATCGGCGCGGCACTGGTGATGCGCATCGGCTTTGCGCTGGTCGCGACCCAGCTGCTCCAGGTGGTCGGCCTTTTGTTTGCCGGCGGACTGCTGCTGCTCTGGGTGGCGTGGCGGATGTGGCGCGAGTTGCGCGCGGGCAACCAGCACGAGGAGATCACCACCAAGCCGCCCAAGAGCTTCCTGGCGGCGGCCTGGTCGGTGGCGCTTGCCGATGTCAGCATGAGCCTGGACAATGTCCTGGGCGTCGCCGGGGCGGCGCGCGAGCACCCCGGCATCCTCGTTTTTGGCCTGCTCTTCTCGGTCGCGATGATGGGGCTCGCCGCCAATTTCATCGCACGCGTGATCGACCGTTATCGCTGGATCGGCTTTGTCGGGCTGGTGGTGATCCTCTGGGTCGCGGTGCGGATGGTCTACGAGGGCGTGGTCAACCACGAGACCGGGCTGGCCACGCTCGTCTGACGACTCAGCCGAGATTCGCCGCGAAGAAGTCCGCCGTCCGCTTGTCCGCCAGTTCCGCGGCCGCATCTGAACGGCGCTTGCCCGACTCGGTGGCGAAGCCATGGTCGACCCCGGGATAGGCCTCGAGCGTCACCTTGGGATGGTCGTCGAGCCCCTCGTGCATCTTCGCCTGGATGTCCGGCGTGACGAAATGATCGTCGCCGGCGATGTGGAGCAGCACCGGGCGGGCGATCGCGTGCTTTTCGCCGAGCAGATTGTCGATGCCGACGCCGTAATAGCCGACCGTCGCGTCCACATCGGTGCGCGTCGCGGTCATGAAGGCCAGGCGGCCGCCCAGGCAATAGCCCACTGCGCCCACCTTTCCGCCGCCCAGCTTCGCCCGGGCGGCGCGGATCGTCGCCTCGATGTCGCGGATGCCGGCGTCCTGGTTGAACTTGCCCATCAGCGCGAGCGCTTGCTGAAATTCTTCCGGCACATCCGGATCGAGCTGGATGCCTGGCTCGAGCCGCCAGAACAGATCCGGTGCGAGCGCGAGATAGCCGTCGGCCGCCCATGTGTCGCACTTGGCGCGGATGCCGGGGTTTACGCCGAAGATCTCCTGGATGACGATGATCGCCGCGCGGGGCGTACCCTCGGGCTCGGCAACATAGGCCTGGAAGCTGCCGCTATCGTCGATCGTGTCGATGCTGATCATGGTCATAACAGGGTTCCTCTGGCGAAGCGCCGCTCATGCTCGAGCAGCCAGGATTTGGTCTTGGGTCCCTCGCCGCCCGAATAATGGCCGAGCGCGCCGCCCGATCCGAGCACGCGGTGGCAGGGGACGAGGATCGGGAAGGGATTGCGCGCGCAGAGCTGGCCGATCGCGCGGGGGCTCGATCCGAGCTGACGGGCGAGGGCGCCGTAGCTGAGCGTCTCGCCATAGGCGACCGCGACAAGCCCGGCGCGCAACTCCTCGCCGCGTGGCGTGGCCGGGGGTTCCAGCGCGACGGTGAAATCCTGGAGCTCGCCGGCGAACCATCGTTCGAGCTGCTTTACGGCCTCGTGGACCGCCGCCGCAGAGCCAGGGGAAGCGGCGCCGTTGGTCCCGATTCTAACCGACGTGATCTGCGCGTCGTCGCCCTCGATTCGGATCATGCCGAGAGGCGTTGCGATCAGGGCATGGTCGCGCGCATACATGGGCTAAGGCCTAGAGCCGGCCGGCACGGCGCTCAAGCGGAGAAGCGTTTCCATGAAGATCAACGTCGAAGTCGAATGCACGCCCGAAGAGGCCCGCCGCGCGATGGGACTGCCGGATCTCGCGCCGGTGCATGATCGCTATGTAAAGATGATGGTGGAAGCAATTGAAAAACAGGGAACTCCGGAAGGTTTCGAGCAGATGATGCGCGGTTGGGCACCGATGGGCGAGGCGGGCATGAACTTCTGGCGCGGCCTGTTCGACGCCGGGACGGGACCCAAGACCGGCGGCTGATTCGATGGACACGATTTTCGCGGTTTCGAGCGGTGCGCCTCCGGCCGCCATCGCGGTGGTGCGGCTCAGCGGATCGCACGCTTTCGCCGCGGCGGAGGCGCTCGCGGGGGCGTTGCCGCAGCCGCGCCAAGCTGGAGTCCGCGTTCTGCGTGATCCGCGTGACGGCGAGCTGCTCGATCGCGCGCTCGTGCTCGGTTTCCCCGGACCGCATAGCGCGACGGGAGAGGATATCGTCGAGCTCCACCTCCATGGCGGGCGCGCGGTGGTGCGCGCCGTTGAAGGCGCCTTGGCCGCTCTGCCGGGGATGCGCCCTGCGGAGCCAGGCGAGTTCACTCGGCGCGCGCTGATGAGCGGGCGGCTCGACCTCAGCGAGGCGGAAGGCCTTGGCGATCTGCTGATGGCCGAGACCGAGGCGCAGCGCCGCGTCGCGATGCGATCGGCGGAAGGTGCGGTGCGGCGCGAGGTGGAAGGCTGGACGCGCCGGTTGCTCGATCTCTCGGCCCGGGTCGAAGCCGTACTCGATCATGGCGATGAGGAGGATGTGGCGAGCGTCGATCCCCTTATCGGGCTGCATGCGCAGGCAGCTGAACTGGCGGAGGCGATCACGACCGTGATTGCGCGGCCGCCGGTCGAGCGCTTGCGCGACGGCTTGCGCGTCGTGCTCGCCGGGCCGCCCAATGCAGGCAAGTCGACCTTGCTCAACGCGCTGACGGATCGGGACGCGGCGATTGTCTCGCCGATCGCCGGGACGACACGCGATCGGATCGAGGCGCCAGTGGTGCGCGGCGGCATCGCATATCTGCTGATCGATACCGCCGGGTTGACCGATACGCTCGATCCGATCGAGGAGATCGGGGTGCGGCGGGCGCGGGCGGCGCTCGACGAGGCGGATATCATTCTGTGGCTTGGCGATGCGCCTCCCGAGTCGGACCGGACGCTCTGGCTTCGAGCCCGCGCCGATATGGGCGGCCGCGCAGCACCCAATGGCCAGGATCTTTCGATTTCCGCAGCAGAGGGTACGGGACTCGCAGAGCTTTGGGACCGGCTTCATGCGATGGCGGAGAGACTACTTCCGCCTCCTGATCTCATGGCGCTGAATGCCAGGCAGCGGATGCTGTGCGAGCGCGCGGCCGGGGCATTAGCGCGTGCAGCGGTGCAAACGGATCCGATCCTTTATGCGGAAGAGCTGCGCAGTGCCCGGGCGGCGCTCGACGGCATTACGGGTCGCGTGGGCACGGAAGATGTGCTCGATGCGCTGTTCGGGCGGTTTTGCATCGGAAAATAGGCACGTTCCACGTGGAACAGTTTTGACGCAGCGAGCGCGAGCCACTAGCGAACGGACATGCAATTCGACGTGATCGTGATAGGCGGCGGGCATGCCGGCACCGAAGCGGCTGCCGCATCGGCGCGCCGCGGCGCACGCACCGCCTTGCTGAGCTTCGATCTGAGCAAGCTGGGCGCGATGTCGTGCAACCCGGCGATCGGCGGCCTGGGCAAGGGGCATCTGGTCCGCGAGGTCGATGCGTTCGACGGGCTGATCGCGCGTGCCGCTGATGCGGCCGGCATCCATTATCGCATGCTCAACCGCAGCAAGGGCACGGCGGTGCAGGGGCCGCGGGTGCAGGCGGACCGCGTCCGCTATGCCGCGGCGATCCAGGCGATACTTGCAGCTACAGACAATCTGACGGTGATCGCCGGCGAAGCGGCCGAGCTGTTGCTGGAGGGTGGGCGCGTGGTGGGGCTTCGCCTCGCCGATAGTGCGGAGCTTCGCGCGCACGCGATCGTGCTGGCCACGGGTACCTTCCTGGGTGGCCGGCTTTTTCGGGGCGAAGAGCGTTTCGAGGGCGGGCGAGTCGATGAGTCCGCCGCCATCCGCCTTTCCGCGCAGCTGCGCGAGTTGGCGCTGCCGATGGGGCGGCTGAAGACCGGGACGCCGCCGCGGATCGACGGGCGCACGATCGATTGGACGCGCACCGTCGAGCAGGAGAGTGACGCAGATCCGTGGACGATGTCGCCGGTCTCGGCGAGGCGAGGGCTTCCGCAGCTGCATTGCGCGGTGACCCGAACCACGGCAGCGACGCACGACGCGATCCGCTCCGGTCTCGATCGTTCGCCGTTGTTCACCGGGGCGATCGACGCACAGGGTCCCCGTTATTGCCCCTCAATCGAGGATAAGGTTCATCGATTCGGGGATCGTGATGGCCACCAGATATTCCTCGAACCCGAGGGCCTGGATACGCATCTGATCTACCCGAACGGTATGTCGACCTCGCTTCCGGTCGACATCCAGCAAGCAATGGTCGCGTCGATCCCGGGACTGGAGCGCGCCGAGATCGTCGTCCCGGGTTATGCGGTCGAGTATGATTATATCGATCCGCGCGCGCTGGATCATCGGCTCCAGCTGGATGCGATCCCAGGGCTCTATTTCGCTGGCCAGATCAACGGTACAACCGGTTACGAGGAGGCGGCTGGGCAGGGGCTCGTCGCAGGTCTCAATGCCGCGGCGCATGCGCTGGCATTGGCGCCGCTGATTCTCGATCGTGCCACGAGCTATCTCGGCGTGATGATCGACGATCTGGTGCTCCAAGGCGTGACCGAGCCGTATCGCATGCTGACCGCGCGGGCAGAGTTCCGGCTGCGCCTGCGCGCCGACAATGCCGAGACGCGGCTCTCGCCGGTAGCGAAGGCGCTGGGGTGTCTGAGCGCCGGCCGCTTGGCGCGCGGAGGCGATCGGGTGAGGCAGCGTGCTGTTCTGGATGAGGCCTTTGCCGTCGAACTCACATCGAGTGCGCTTCTCGCCCGAGGTGCGCCGGTCAGCCAGGACGGCGCCAGGCGTTCGGCAAGGGATTGGCTGCGTTTCCCGATGGTCGACCTTGATCATGTCGGGGTGGATGTGGATGCCGAACCTGAGTTGTTGGCGGAATTCGTCGAGGATGCGCGTTACGCTCCCTATCTCGAACGTCAGGAATCCGAAGTTGCAGAGCTGCGCGGGAATGACGGTGTCCGGCTGGGCGCGCTCGACTATGCGGCGATCCCGGGGCTTTCGAATGAGATGGTCGAGCGGCTGGGTGCGGCGCGTCCGGAGACCCTAGGTGCGGCTTCGCGCATTCGCGGCGTAACGCCGGCCGCCTTGAGCGCAATCCTTCTCCACGCGCGAAAGTTCGCTGCGTGACCGAGGAGGAAGCGAGAGATCGGGTCCGCGCTGATTTCGGCGTTTCACGTGAAACGTTGCTGGAGCGCTTTGCTGCGATCCTGAGACGCGAGGCCGCGCAACAGAATCTGATTGCGGCGTCGACCCTTGATTCGCTCTGGGTACGACATCTGGTAGATTCGGCGCAGCTCGTACCGCTCTCCGTGGTTGCGGGAAGGGGCGCTTGGCTGGATGTCGGGAGCGGTGCTGGCTTGCCCGGTCTCGTTGCGGCCATCCTGCTCGATCGACCGGTGGTGCTCGTCGAGCCCAGGGCGAAGCGGGTCGCGTTTCTGCGCGCCGCGGCAGCCGAGCTGGGTATCGACAAGCGCGTGACCGTTCAGCCCAGCAGGATCGAGAGCTATCATCCGATCAATCGGGCGGCGATCGTTTCGGCGCGCGCCGTGGCTGAACTCTCGCAGCTCATCGCATCCACATATCATTGCACAGATTCATCCACAGTCTGGTTGCTCCCTAAGGGGCGAAATGCGCATTCGGAGGTGGAAGCGGCGCGCGCGAACTGGCAAGGTTCGTTTCACGTGGAACCAAGCATCACGCAGCCGGATTCGGGAATCGTGATCGCGCAAGGGATACGCCCAAGATGATCTGCATCACGATCGCGAACCAGAAGGGTGGCGTGGGCAAGACCACCACCGCGATCAATGTCGGAACGGCGCTGGCTGCTACCGGGCTGCGCGTATTGCTGATCGATCTCGATCCGCAGGGAAATGCGTCGACGGGCCTGGGAATCGGCCGGGCCGATCGCGAGCGGTCGAGCTATGATTTGCTGGTGACCGACGCCAGCCTGGAGGATGTGGCGATATCGACGCGCGTACCGGGGCTCGACATCGTTCCCGCGACGCAGGATCTGTCGGGCGCGGAGATCGAGCTGATCGAGTTCGAAGCGCGGACGCATCGGCTGGACGGCGCGATCGCCCGCCACATGGCGAATCGCTGGGACGTGGTGCTGATCGATTGCCCGCCGTCGCTCGGATTGCTGACGATCAACGCGATGGTGGCTGCGCATGCGCTGCTCGTGCCGCTTCAGTGCGAGTTCTTCGCGCTGGAGGGGCTTAGCCAGCTGCTCAACACCGTCGAGCGCATCCGCAGCCGTTTCAATCCTGGCCTGTCGATCCTTGGGGTTGCGCTGACGATGTATGATCGCCGCAACCGGTTGACCGACCAGGTGTCGGACGATGTGCGCGCCGTGCTCGGCCGGGTGGTGTTCGATACGGTGATCCCGCGCAATGTGCGCTTGTCCGAGGCGCCGAGCCACGGCGTGCCGGCGCTGATCTACGATTACAAATGCGCCGGCTCCGAAGCCTATATCGCGCTCGCTCGCGAAGTGATCGATCGCCTGCCCAAGCTCAAGAAGGCCGCATGACCGAAACGCCCGCCGTTCCCCGCAAACCGCGTCCCGGCCTTGGCCGCGGACTTTCCTCGCTGCTCGGCGACAATATCCGCGAAGAGCCGATCGCCGGCACGCCGGAGGCGAATTCGGGGATCCGCATGCTGCCGGTCAGCTCGCTCGTCCCGGATCCGAACCAGCCGCGGCGCCACTTCGACGAAGAGGCACTGGCCAATCTCGCCGAGTCGATTGCGGCGCGCGGAATGATCCAGCCGATCTTCGTCCGCCCGCACGGCCATAGCTATCAGATCGTCGCCGGCGAACGCCGCTGGCGCGCAGCCCAGCGTGCGCGGCTCCACGAAGTACCGGTGGTCGTCCGCGAGCTGAGCGACGTGGAGACGCTTGAGATCGCGCTGATCGAGAATATCCAGCGCCAGGACCTCAACGCGATCGAAGAGGCCGAGGGCTATGCCCGGCTGATCGACGAGTTCGGGCATACCCAGGAAGTGCTCGGCAAGATCGTCCACAAGTCGCGCAGCCATGTCGCGAACCTGCTGCGTCTGCTCGACCTGCCGCCCGTCGTGCGCGAGATGGTGGTCCGGGGCGAGATCGACATGGGCCATGCCCGCGCGCTGCTTGGTGCCCCGGATCCGGAGAAGCTGGCGCGGGAGGTCGTGGCCAAGGGCCTGTCGGTGCGCGAGACCGAGAAGCTGGCGCGGGCCGCGAAGCCGCCGGTCAAGCGCAGGGATGGGGAAGTCAGCAGCCGCGACGCCGATATCGCTGCGCTGGAGCGCCAGCTTGGCGACGTGCTGGGTCTCAATGTCCGCGTCGCCTATGGGCCGAAGGGCGGCACGCTGACGCTCAGCTATTCGACGCTCGACCAGCTCGACATGGTTTGCCAGCGCCTGAGCGGGGAGCGGATTTAAAAGACTCGCGGCGAGCGGATCTAGCCGCGCGCCCGTGCCGCCGCGCGGGCAATGGCGGTGCATTCGGCCTCGGCCAGGACTTCGCCGGCACTCGCGGAATGCATCAGCATGCGCTCGGTCTGGCGGACGCGATCGATCGCGCGGGCGATCTGGGCGGCGTTCCAGCGGCGCAGCGCGCGGGTGTAGGCCGGCTTCTCCCGGAAGAATATCCTATGCTTTTCAAGTACTTCGTCGGCAGTTAGGCCACCGTCCATATCGTTGCGCAACTCGGCCAAGGTCATCAGCCGACGCGCCAGCTGGCGGAGCAGGGGGATCGATGAGCCACCGCCCGCGCTGAGATTGGCGAGCTCGCTGCCGATATCGGCGACACGCCCGTCGATCACCGCGTCGATCGCGTGGTGGAGCTCGACATCGTTCAGGTCCGCACCGATGGCATCGAGCGCCTGGCCGTCGGCATCGCGCGGGCGATCGGTGGCGGCATCGAGATAGAGCGCGAGCTTCTCGATCTCGCGCGCCAGGATCGCGCGATCGCCGCCGCTGGCACTGGCGAGGCGCTGCGGCACGTCGCCGGTGAGGCGCAGGCCATATTCGCGCGCGACGGTGGAGGCCAGGCGGGCGGCGTCGGCGCCTTCGGGGACGTAGCAGGCATGCGCCATCGCATTAGGCGCGGCGATCGCCATCTTGACGAGCTTGCCGCTGGCCTTGAGCCCGGGGCCGATCGCCACCACCGGGTTGCCGGCGCGATCGGCGTTGAGCAACAGGGTGATGGCCTCGGCCGCGCCCTCCTCGATGCCGCTCACGCGGACATAGCGTACGCCGCCGAACAGCGACATCGACGCGGCTTCGTCGGCCAGTCGGCCGGGCTGGTCGCGCAGTGCCTTCATGTCGATGTCGATGCGTTCGGCCTCGGGGCCTAGGGCACGGGCGAGGCGGGTGGCGAGCTCGGCGGCGCCAGCCTCGTCCGGGCCGTGGAAGAGATAGAGGCGCGTGTCGGGCTTGGGAGCGTCGACTGCGGCGCGGATCTGGACCGCGCTCGCCTTCATTGCGCGGTGGGCGTCATCGCGCTGGAGCGCGCATAGCGGCCGACGCGCGCGATGATCTGGTCGGCGACGATGCCGGTGAGGCGCTCGAGCGCGCTCTTCTCCGCGGCGATCGTGGCATATTCCGATCCAACGACGTCGATACCGGCGTCGGAGCCGGCCGTGGCATCGAGCACGACCGTGCCGCTGCTCAGATCGATGAGCTGATAGCGCGCGCGCAAGGTACGGCGCTCACGGGCAACCGAATCGTCCTGACGGACGCCCAGGCCGGCGATCGAATCGTCGAGCCGGACCTGGAGCTGATAGCGTGGCGTCGATTCGCCGCCGGCGCCGAGGCGGTCGCGCAGAGCGTTGGCGACCAGCCAGCCCGATTGCCCCTCGATCGGCGCGACTTCGATCGCCGCGAGGGTCGATTGCACCGTGCCCGCCGATCCACCGCCGTAGAGCGGGCGCAGGCCGCAGCCCGAAAGCGCAGTGGCTGCAGCGAGCAGGAGGGCGATTCGCTTCATGCGACCAAGTTTACCAGACGATCGGGCACGACGATCACTTTCCTTGGCGGCTTGCCTTCCAGGGCTCGAACGATCTTGTCCGACGCAAGTGCCGCGGCTTCGACGACATCCTTGGGCGTGCCCTTGGGCATCACCAGCGTGTCGCGCAGCTTGCCGTTGACCTGGACCGCGATCGTCACCTCGTCATCGACGAGCAGGGCGGGATCGACCTCGGGCCAGGCGGCATCGGCAATCAGGCCGTCATTGCCCGACAGCGCCCAGACCTCCTCGGCCAGATGCGGCACCATCGGCGCGACGACGCGGGCGAGGGTGCGGATCGCATTGGTCCGCGAAGCCGAAGGCTGGGCGCGCTCGATCGCATTGACCAGCTCGTAGAGCTTGGCGACCGACTTGTTGAAGGTCAGCACCTCGATATCCTCGGCGACGCCGGCAATCGTGCGGTGGAGCTTGCGGTCGAGATCCTTGTCCTCGCCCCCAACAGCGTTCTGGGCGTCCTCCAGCCCGTCGAACAGCCGCCACAGCCGCTGGACGAAGCGCCAGGCGCCCTCGATGCCGTTCTCGCTCCACTCCAGGTCGCGCTCGGGCGGGCTGTCGGAGAGCATGAACCAGCGGACGGCGTCGGCGCCGTACTGGTCGACGATCGGCTCGGGATCGACGGTGTTCTTCTTGGACTTCGACATCTTCTCGATGCGGCCGACTTCCGCCGGCTCGCCCGAGGCGATTTCGAGCACGCCGGCGCTGTCCTTGCGGATCTCCTCGGGGGAGAGCCAGCGGCCGTCCAATGACTTGTAGGTCTCGTGCGTCACCATGCCCTGGGTGAACAGGCCCGAAAAGGGCTCGGCCACGTCGAGCTTGCCGAGATGGCTCAGCGCGCGCGTCCAGAAGCGGGCATAGAGGAGATGCAGGATCGCATGCTCGACGCCGCCGATATATTGGCCGACCGGCAGCCATTGCTCGGCCACCGCCTTGTCGAACGGCTTGTCGTCGGGCTGGCTGGCGAAGCGGATGAAATACCAGGACGAATCGACGAAGGTATCGAGCGTGTCGGTCTCGCGCCGCGCGGGTGCGCCGCATTTCGGGCAGTCGACATGCTTCCAGGTCGGGTGACGGTCGAGCGGATTGCCGGGAATGTCGAAGCTGACATCCTCGGGCAGCTTGATCGGTAGCGAATCGCGCGGGGCGGCGACGACGCCACAGCTTTCGCAATGGATGATCGGGATCGGCGTGCCCCAATAGCGCTGGCGGCTGACGCCCCAGTCGCGCAGGCGCCATACCGTGGTCCCGGTGCCCCAATTGCCTTCTTCGGCGCGGCGGATCACCGCGCGCTTGGCGTCGGCCACGTCCATCCCGTCAAGGAAGTGCGAATTCACCAGCGTGCCGGGCCCGGTATAGGCCTCGCCATCGTGGAATTCGGGATCGGTCTTCTCGCCTTCGGAGACGACGCGGCGGATCGGCAGCTTGTACTTGGTCGCGAACTCGAAATCGCGCTGGTCGTGCGCTGGCACGCCGAACACGGCACCCGTGCCATAGTCCATCAGCACGAAATTGGCGATGTAGACCGGAAGTTCCCAAGACGAATCAAAGGGATGAGCGGCACGGATGCCCGTGTCGAAGCCGAGCTTCTCTTGCGTTTCCAGTTCGGCCGCAGTGGTGCCGCCCTGCTTGCAGAGCTGGATGAAGGCAGCCGCCTCTTCCGATTCCGCCGCCAGCTTCTGCGCGATCGAGTGATCGGCCGCGATCGCGACGAAGCTCGATCCAAAGATCGTGTCGGGCCGGGTGGTGAACACCTCGACTTCGCCGCCGTCGGACAGCGCGAAGCGGAACTGCAGGCCCTCGGACTTGCCGATCCAGTTCTCCTGCATCAGCTTGACCTTGTCGGGCCAATGCTCGAGCGCCTGGACGCCGCTCAACAGCTCGTCGGCGAACTGAGTGATCTTCAGGAACCACTGGCTGAGCTTGCGCCGCTCGATCAGCGCGCCGGAGCGCCAGCCGCGCCCATCGATCACCTGCTCGTTGGCGAGCACGGTCATGTCAACCGGGTCCCAGTTGACCGCCGATTCCTTGCGATAAACCAGGCCGGACTCGAAGAAATCGAGGAACAGCGCCTGCTCGTGGCCGTAATATTCGGGCTCGCAGGTCGCGATTTCGCGCGTCCAGTCGAGCGCGAAGCCCAGGCGCTTCAGCTGCGCCTTCATCGTCGCGATATTGGCGCGGGTCCAGCTGCCGGGATGGACCTTCTTCTCCATCGCGGCATTTTCGGCGGGCATGCCGAAGGCGTCCCAGCCCATCGGGTGGAGCACCTCCATGCCGCGCATCCGGCGGAAGCGCGCGAGTACGTCGCCCATCGTATAGTTGCGGACATGGCCCATATGGATGCGCCCCGACGGGTACGGGAACATCTCGAGCACATAGCTTTTGGGCTTGGGCGAATCGTCACGCGCGGCGAAGGTGCGGCGTTCTTCCCACGCCTTCTGCCACGTCGCGTCCGCCTTGAGGGGGTTGAAGCGCGACGCCATGTTCGGTCCGTCAGTCCTTGACGATCGCGGCGCGGCGCAGGTCGCGGGCGCGGGTCAGGATGATATCTTCCATCTTCTGCACCGTTGCAGCCTGGACCGGCGCGGCGACCCAGGCGCCGGAGCGGTTGACCTCGCGCAGCGCAGCGACGCGCAGTGCATCGGCACGCAAATCCTGGTCGAGCACGGTGACAGTCACCTTCATCCGCTCGGTCGGCGTGTTGGGGTTCACATACCAGTCGGTCACGATCACGCCGCCGTTCGAATCGGTCTGGAGCAGTGGCATGAAGCTCAGCGTGTCGAGGCTGGCGCGCCACAGATAGGAATTCACGCCGATCGTCGTCACCTTCGATGCCGCGAGGTCGGCCTCGGGCCGGCTCTTGCCGCCGCAAGCGGTGATCGAAAGAGCGAGCGACCCCAGGATCGCGGTGCGCAACAGGCGGTTCATCGAGAGATTCCTACAGGGCAAGGGATTAGCGGACAGCATCTATAGGGGCTCGTGTGGCGGGAGCAAGGCGGCGCGAATCTGTGGGAGTCTGGCAACACTGCCAGTATATTTGTGTCACCGGTGGAACATCGGTTTCGAATCATGGTAGGCGAACCCATAGAAGAGGTATGCGAATGCGTATTGGGCGTTGGATGACGGGCTTGGGACTGGGGGCGATCTGCGCCGCCGGTATCCTTGCGTCGCCTTCGCTTCAGGCACAGGAGCGGAACCGCGAACGCGCGGTCGCTCAGCGTAGCGACGCCGTCCTCCGTGGTGGTCTTGGGGCTTTCACCCCTGCTGCCGCCGATCCCAAGCTCGCCGCGATTCTCGCGCGCAGCGGCCTGTCCGATAATGGCTTCCGCTTTACGCCGGCCGATTCGCGCCGCGGTACCGGCCGCGCCGTGACCGTTGCGGTGCGTGCGCGCTCGACCCGTGCGCTGCAGACCGCAAGCCGTCTGCCGGGCGCAGCCGCGCCGTCGGTCAGCCTTGCGCCGATTGCCTATAATCTGGGCGTCTCGGTCGGCTGGAAGCGCTTCGCCGTCTCGGGCGATGTGTCTCATGTCGATCTCATCACGCAGCCTGGTGGTCGCGAGCGTACCGATGTGGGCGTCAGCTATACCGGCAAGCGCGTGAGTGGTCGCCTCCAGGCCGCCAGCGATCGTCCGCTAGCCGATACGCCGATCCTGATCGGCGACAAGCCGAGCTATTCGGTCGATCTCGGCGGGTCCTATTCGCTGACCCGCAATTTCGACGTGACCGCGGGCGTGCGCTACAAGAGCGAGCGGGATCGCCTGCCCAAGATCACCGACAATCGCCGCGACAGCCAGGCGGTGTATGTGGGAACCGCCTTCCGCTTCTAAGCCGCCGGTTTTCGGAATTTCCTGATTCGCCGGGCGACGACGTGCGGCTTCAGGATGCGCCGGGGGTCCAGGCATCGATCGCCGACCAGCCGTAAACGCCGGTTTGCCACAGGCTTGCCGCGCGTCCGGCATCCATTCCCCCGAGCGCGATGACCGGTGCGTCCAGCCCGCGGATCAATAGTCCGAATCGGACTGTTCCCAGGGTTCTCGCGCCGGGATGCGAGCGCGTGGCGAACAGCGGCGATACGAAAACCGCGTCGGCACCGGCGCGAATCGCGGCGATCGCTTCCCGGCGAGAATGGGCGGGGCGGGTGTACAGACCGCGCTCGCGGCGTTTCGTGCCGTGCGTTCCGGCTTCGCTCCGCCCCAGCCGGGCTGAGCCCGCACGGAGCAGGACGAGCCGCCGGCGCCGCGCCACGCGCGCGATCCGGGCAAAGAGCGCGCAGCGTTCGGCGAGCGGCAGGGCATAGTGGCGGAACACCACGCCGCTGCCCGCCGGCAGGCGCTCCAAGGCTTCCCATAATGCCTCGCCCATTCGCTCGTCGGTCATCAGCCAAAGCTGGGGGAGAGGGGGGTGGCGGCGGCGCATCGCCCTGCCTATAGCGCCGGCCATGCCCAGTGACGACGCCAGTCAGCGGCTCGCGGATGTTCAGACCGCGATTCGCCGTGCCGCAAAGCTCGCCGATCGGAAAGCCGACTCGGTGACGCTCATCGCCATTTCCAAGATGCACGAAGCCGATGCGATTCGCCCGCTGATCGCCGCAGGCCAGCGCGTGTTCGGCGAGAATCGCGTCCAGGAGGCTGCGGCGAAATGGCTGGAGTTGCGCGAGACGACTTCCGGGATCGCACTCCACCTGGTCGGCCAGCTCCAGTCGAACAAGGCCGACGAGGCGGTCGCGCTGTTCGATGCGATCCATTCGGTCGATCGGCCTTCGCTGGTGACCGCGCTAGCGCATGCCATGGACAAGGCGGACCGGCGGCCGCCCTGCTTCGTCCAGGTCAATATCGGTGACGAGCCGCAAAAGGGCGGCTGCGCGGTCGCCGCGCTGCCCGGCCTGCTCGCCGAGGCCCGTACCGCCGAACTGCCGGTGGCCGGGCTGATGTGCGTGCCGCCCGCCGATCTGGAGCCGGCGCCCTACTTCGCCCTGCTTGCCCAGCTGGCGCGCGACCACGGCCTGGAGGGCCTCAGCATGGGGATGTCGGGTGATTACGAGACCGCGGTGACGATCGGCGCGACGCACGTCCGGGTCGGTACGGCGCTGTTCGGAGCGCGGGCATGAGCCTGACGACGCGGTTCGATGCGATCCTGTTCGATTTCGACGGGGTGCTGCTCGAGAGCGAATATGCCGGCAACCGCCAGATCGCCGAATATCTGACGCGGATTGGGCATCCGACCACGCCCGAGCAATCGATGGCGAACTTCATGGGGCTCGCCGATGCCGATTTCCACGCCGCGATCGAACGCTGGATCGGCCGGACGATCCCCGAGGACTTCCATGCCGCGCGCGCCGAGGAGGACCGGCGCGTGCTGGAAGAAGGACTGCCCGAGGTGGCCGGTGCGATCCGCTTCGTCTGCGCGCTGCCGGCGGAGCTGCCGCGGGCGATCGCCTCGTCGAGCTCAACCCGCTGGATCTCGCGGCATCTCGCGCATCTCGGCATCCGCGATGCGTTCGGCGACCGGATCTTCAGCGGGCGCGAGCATGTGACGCGCGGCAAGCCGGCACCCGATCTTTATCTCCATGCCGCCGCGGCGCTGGGCGTCGCCATCGATCGCTGCGTGATCCTGGAGGATTCGCCGGTGGGCGTGACCGGCGCAGTCGCCTCGGGCGCGCATGTGATCGGGCTCTGCGCGGGCAAGCATTGCGCGCCGGATCATGCCGAGCGGCTCCGCGCGCTGGGCGTGCAGGACATCGCGCATGATTTCGACGAAGTGGCTCGGCTGATCGCCTGAGCGCTACCCGTGGGCTTCGCGGGCGAGGATGAAGGCGCGCAGGGCTGCCGCGTCGTGGAACGGATGGTGCGGAACGGCGCTCATCGCGGCACCGTCGAAGCCCAGCGCGTCGCACAGCTCGAAGCGGATCCGGTCGATCGGATAGCGCCGGCCCGGGCCCGCCACGAGCATCATCGCGGCATGGGCGATATCCTCCGGCCAGTCCGCGAAGAGCAGGGGTTCGGGATCGCTCCGCAGATAGGCGGCAAGCCCGCGCCCCATCGCGTCGCGCGAGACCGGCTCGACGCCCAGCACCGGCAGGACATGCTCGGCCACCCAGGGGGTTGGGTTCGGGCAATCGAGCGCGGCGAAGAAGGGCGGCAGCGTCGCGTCCTCGGGCACCAGCGCCAGCGCGATCAGCGCGCCGCAAAAGCCGTTGAACTCGGTGTCGAGGAAATAGCGCAACGGCATGGGCTCCTGCTTGCGGACCTTCCTTGGCAGCGTAGGTTGGGATCATGACCGCACACAATATGCTTACCGAGATCGATGGACCGCTGCTCGCCGACGCTTTCCCGGCGGCACTCCGGCCGGAAGCCGTTGTGGCGTGCGCAGCGATGGCTCGGCATCTCAATTCGCGGCAGTGGACGGAGCGGTTTTCCGTTCAAGTCGAAGGGGAACAGGTTCTGATCCCCGCCCGCCTGCATTTCGTGTCAGACGACGACCCATCTATGGACCATGCGGCGTGGCTTATCAGGCGGTCGTTGCGTACCCGTAGTGGTAACGGTTTCGAGCGTCAGCGCGCGGTACGAGATCTTCTTTCGGACTTGCAACCGTGGTCGGCACCTTTCGTCATGGCACTGATCGGGGAGTATGTCGTCGAGATATTGATAGAGATCGACACGGCAATGACCGGGGCGGGTGGCGACACGCTCGCTAGTTTTATCGTCGCCAACCCGGTTTTTTGGCAAACGACGAAGCAGCGGGTCGCCAGCTATTGGAACGTGTACTATTGTCACCATAAGCGGTCGGAATATGTGGGCTTCGAGCTGATCGACAAACTGGAAGCGATCATTCCCAAGTTGCCGGTCAAGGAATGCGTGGCACTATAGGTCGAGTGTCTCGAGCCCGGGCGTGCCCCAAAAGCTAGAATTCATGCCCCGTGCGGTCGCGCTTGGTGGCGAGATAGCGGGCATTGTGCGGATTGGCGGGCAGGACATGCGGCACGCGCTCGGCCACGTCGACGCCGGCGGCGCGCAGCGTCTCGACCTTTTGCGGATTGTTGGTGAGCAGCCGGATCCGGCGCTGGCCGAGCAGCGCGAGCATCCGCGCCGCGATGCGGAAGTTGCGTGCGTCCACTGCGAAGCCGAGCCGCGTATTGGCATCGACCGTGTCGAAGCCCTGGTCCTGGAGCGCATAGGCGCGCAGCTTGTTGATCAGGCCGATGCCGCGGCCCTCCTGGCGCAGATAAAGCAGGATGCCCCAGCCGCTGCCCTCGATCCGTTCGATCGCCGCGTGGAGCTGCGGGCCGCAATCGCACTTCAGGCTGCCGAGCACGTCGCCGGTCAGGCACTCGCTGTGCAGGCGGACGAGCGGCGGGTTGCCGTCGGGCCGGCCGATCAGCAACGCGACATGCTCGCCGGGCATCTCGTCGGTGCGGAAGGCGACGATCTCCGCCTCCTCTGCGCCCTCCACCGGCAGGCGCGCGCGGCCGACGATGCGCAGGCGATCGGCATCCTCATGCGCATCGATATCGGCGAGGGTGATCGCATGGGCATCGTCGCCGGCGATCGCGAAGAAGGCGGGGAGCAGTCCGGCGACCCGGGCAAGGCGCAATGCAGCGGCGGCGGCATCTGGCGCCTCGAGCGGGATCGCGCGGAAAGGGCCCTTCAGCGGCGTGGCGAGGTCGAATTGCGGATCGGAGAGCGCCGTCGCGGTGTCGAAATCGAGCCAGGGCGCCCGCTCGACCAGCACCGGTCCGTCGGGCACCGCGGCCTCGCGCTGGTTGGCGAGTTTGAGCGTTGCCGCGCGGCCGGCGGAGAGCAGTACGGGCGCGCGAGATTCGGGATCGAACGCCTTCAGCCGCTCGGCGTCGGCGGTCTCGATCGCGAGCAGGCGAAGCGTGCCCGTGTCGCCGGCGATCGCGATCGGCCAGCCGCGCCGCAGTGCGTCGACCGCCTCGGCCGCGGCGCGGGCGCCGCTCAAAAATCGAACTCGGTGACGATCGGGACATGGTCCGACGGCTTGAGCCAGGAGCGGCAGGGCTCGCACACCTTGTGGCTGGTTGCCTTGGCGGCGACGTCGGGGCTCGCCCACATGTGATCGAGGCGGCGGCCGCGATCCGATGCGGCCCAATCCTTGGCGCGATAGCTCCACCAGGTGAAGCAGCGCTCGGGCGCAGGGATGAAGCGGCGGCCGAGATCGACCCAGTCGTGCGCGGCCTGGAGCCGCGCCAGCGCCTCAACCTCGATCGGCGTGTGGCTCACGACATCGAGCAATTGCTTGTGGCTCCACACGTCGCATTCGAGCGGCGCGATGTTGAAGTCGCCGGTCAGGATGGTCGGCACGTCGAGCGCGGCGGACCATAAAGTCATCCGCTCGACGAAATCGAGCTTCTGGCCGAACTTGGGGTTCAGCTCGCGGTTTGGGATGTCCCCGCCGGCGGGGACATAGACATTCTCGAGTCGCACGCCATTGGGCAGGCGCACGCCGACGTGGCGGGCCTCCTGGTTGGCCTGCCAGTCGAGCCGGTCGTCCTCGATCACCGGCACGCGGCTGATGATCGCGACTCCGTGGTGCATCTTCTGGCCGTGCTTGATCACGCGATCATAGCCGAGCTTGCGGAACGGCGCCTCGGGGAAGTCGCCGTCGATGACCTTGGTCTCCTGGAGGCACAGGATATCCGGCGATTCCTCGCGCAGGAATTGTTCGACGATCTCGATGCGGAAGCGGACCGAGTTGATGTTCCAGGAGGCGATCTTCACGCAGAGCGATGTAGCGTTTTTGTCGTGCGGTTCCACCCTTGCGGGTGCTGCGATGTCCAAAAAGGAAAGGCCCCCGCTCCGGGGGCAATGGAGCGAGGGCCGACCTAGCGTTCGTCACGCAGGCAGGAAGTGAAGCCACCCAGGCAACAGGGGGAAAAATCCTGGGGTTGATCCCCACTTCCGCGATTGGCGTTCTAAGACGGTGAACCTGTCGCTGACATGAACAATAGTCAGAAAGGTTCAGCGGCGTCCCTGCGGCCGCGGATCGTTCCAACGGAAAGTACCGTCCGGAATGGCGGCGTTGAAGCGCTGGTTCGAAAGCTCGATCGTCGTCCGGTTGTTCTGCGAATCGAGCGCGACCCATCCTTGCAGCATCAATCCGGCCGGCGCGCTCGCCTGTTTCTGGAAGATCATCGTGATCCGGCCATATTCGGGATGCTGGGGATCATGAACTTCGATCGATACAATATTGGAATTACGCGTCGGCAGCAGCTTGGCGAACTTGGTGATGTCGCGCTTGGGATTGAGCAGCACTGCGAGCGGCGAATTGCCGATCGGCCAGCGATCGACCTGGCGGACCTGATAGTCGATGAAATAGAGGCTCGAGCCGTCGGCGACGATGAGCTGCGGCACGCCCTTCTGATACTGGAAGCGGATCTTGCCCGGCCGCTTGAGAGTCATCGTCCCGGTCAGCGTGCGGCCGTTGCGATCGGTCTGGGTGAAGGTGGCGACCATCGAGCTGACGCCCTGGAGATGCTGCTGCACCTGAGTCAGCTCCGGCTCGGCGGCGGAGACCAGCATCGGCGCCGACAGGGCGAGGGTGAAGGCCATAGGGATGAAGCGGGCGGGCCGTGCAAACACGTGAAATCTCTCCAGTTACGGATGGGAGCCGGTATCGGGAGCGGCTTGAATACCCCCTGAACCCGTCTGCCGCCGAAACGATCCTTAGAGCGGGCGCCCGTCGGTATCCATCAGCACTTCGCGGCGGCCGACATGGTCGGGGCGCGAGACCAGGCCGTCCTTCTCCATCCGCTCGATCAGCCGCGCCGCGCTATTGTAGCCGACGCGGAGCTGGCGCTGCAGCCATGACGTCGAAGCCTTCTGGCTTTCGGCGACCAGCTGAGTCGAGCGGCGGTAGAGCTGATCCTCGGGACTGTCGTCGCCGTCGGGGCTGCCCTCCAGGGCGAAGCCGCCGTCTTCGGGCTCCTCGGTGACCGCGGTGATATAGTCGGGGGCGCCCTGCGAGCGCCAGAACTCGGCGACCGCCTGGACCTCGTCGTCGCTGACGAAGGGGCCGTGGACGCGGGTGATGCCCTTGCCGCCCGACATGTAGAGCATGTCGCCCTTGCCCAGCAGCTGCTCGGCGCCCTGCTCGCCCAGGATGGTGCGCGAATCGATCTTCGAGGTGACGTGGAAGCTGATCCGGGTGGGCAGGTTCGCCTTGATCACGCCGGTGATGACGTCGACCGAGGGGCGCTGCGTCGCCATGATCAGGTGGATGCCGGCGGCGCGGGCCTTCTGCGCGAGCCGCTGGATGAGGAACTCGACTTCCTTGCCCGCGGTCATCATCAGGTCGGCGAGCTCGTCGACGATCACCACGATCAGCGGCAGCGGCGCCAGGTCGAGCTTCTCCTCCTCGTAGATCGGCTTGCCGGTATCCGAATCATAACCGACCTGAACCTTGCGCCCGAGTGTCTGGCCCTTGGCCTTGGCCTGGCGGACCTTGTCGTTGAAGCTCGCCAGGCTGCGCACGTTGAGTGACGCCATCATGCGATAGCGATCCTCCATCTGCTCGACCGCCCATTTGAGCGCGCGCACTGCCTTGGGCGGATCGGTGACGACGTCGGCCAGCAGGTGCGGGATATCCTTGTACATGCTGAGTTCCAGCATCTTCGGATCGATCATGATCAGGCGGCATTGCTCAGGCGTGAGCCGATAGAGCAGCGACAGGATCATGCAGTTGAGCCCCACCGATTTGCCCGAGCCGGTGGTGCCGGCGACGAGGAGGTGCGGCATCGGCGCGAGGTCGGCGATCACCGGTTCGCCGGCAATGTTCTTGCCGAGCACCAGCGGCAGCGTGGCGCCCTGCTGCTCGAACCGCTCGCTGCCGATCAGCTCGTGCAGGTTGACGCCCTCGCGCGTGGCGTTGGGCAGCTCGATGCCGATCACCGTGCGGCCCGGGATCGTCGCGACGCGCGCCGAGATGGCGGACATGTTGCGGGCGATATCGTCGGCGAGCTGGATCACGCGGCTCGCCTTGATGCCGCTGGCCGGCTCGAGCTCGTACATGGTGACGACCGGGCCGGGCCGCACCTCGACGATCTGGCCCTTCACGTTGAAATCGTCGAGCACGCTCTCGAGCAGTCGCGCGTTGCGTTCGAGCGCCGCCTTGTCGATTCCGGCATTCTTGTTCGGCGGCGCGACCTTGAGCAGGTCGAGCGGCGGCAGCGCATAGCTGTCCTTGAAGTCGAGCGAGGACTGGACCGGCGGCTTGGTCTTGGCCGGGGAAGGATTGACCTGGCGGTCGGCGATCACCGGGCCCGGGCGATTGTCCGGCACCACCACCTTCCGGGGCTCGCGGCTCTCGCGCGGCGTCACGCGCTCCTCCGGTTCGGGCCCGCGCAGCAGCGGCAGCTTGGTGGGGCCGCCTAGGCTCGGCATGCGGATGACGGGTCCGCCGGTCCGTTCGGGCAGGGTGAAGTCGAGGCTGCGCCACCAGAGGAAAAGACCGCTAGCGGCGAAGACCAGGCCGAGCCCGCGCGCCGCCCAGAAGGCGATGGTCGGATCGCCGATGAAGCCGATCAGCCAGTTGAACAGCCCGGCGATGCTGAGTCCGACGATGCCGCCCCAGCCGCCGGGGAGCGAGAGCACCGCGTCGCTGGAGAAGAAGGCGAGCGCGGTGGCGATCAGCACGACGCCGATCGCGGCACCGCGCAGCATCCGCACCCAATGGCCGATCGGCCGGTCGAGCCACAGGCGATGCGCGACGATCAGCCCGACCGGCGCGAGCAACGCCACGGGCAGGCCCAGCGCGGTAAGCAGCAGATCGGCGATCCAGGCGCCGGTGCCGCCGAGCAGGTTGCGCGCCGGGCCCGCCGCGGCGGTGTTCAGCGAGGGGTCCGACGAATGATAGGTCAGGAGCGCAAAGACGAGCGCGAAGATCGGAAGA
>JBEVLV010000123.1:0-12014 GCA_040508955.1 Sphingomonas sp.
ACCCATCCCGCAACGCGAAACGGATCCGGCCGATATCGTCGTGACCTGAAGCCTACTCCCGGCCGAGCAGCACCCGCGCCTGCCCGGCGATCTGCGCGAGCATCGCGGCGTTGGGCACCGCGGCCTGACGGGCACGCTTCACGAGATTGGCGAACTGGGCGACCCGGCCGCTGTTCGTCGCGAGCCAGGCATGGACCGCGGCCTGCGGATCCGTTTCCGGCAGGCGGCCGAGGAACTCCAGGCGAAGCTGCTGGAAGTCGCGGGCGAGGCCGGCGATCAGCAGCCGCTCCCACACATCGCCGGTGGTGATGCGCGCCGCGGTCGATTGCGCCCAGTCGAGGCCGAGCGCCTGGCCGAGCGAGGTGAACGCCTTGGTCAGCCCGGTCTCGTCGACACCCTTGCGGACCGAAAGATCGGCGAGGCCGACCGCACCGTCCAGCTCGAACAGCTTGATCACCTTGCCGACCAGCGCGCTCGGCGCACCGGCGGCCTCGAGCCGCGAGGCGATGCGGTTCGATTGTGCCCGCACCTCGTCGAGGAGCAGCGACTTGGCGAGCCGATCGAGCGCGTCGATGCCGGGCTTGAGCCGTTCGATCACTTCCGCGGGGCTGGCGCCGGGGCGGCAGACGCGGAGCAGGTCGGCGATCTGGCCGCGCACGGCGACCGCGACCTCGTCGAGGAGCGCGAGGCGCGCGCCTTCGCCGATTTCGGCGGTCTCCACCGCCTCCCAGATCTGCGGCAGGCAGAACAACCGCTCCGCGACGACGAACATCGCGGCGATGTCGGTCATCGAGGCGCCTTCCTCTTCGGCAAGCTCGAAGGGGTGGAGGACGCCAAGGCGGTTGATCACGCGATTGGCGAGCTTGGTCGCGACGATCTCGCTGCGCAGGCGATGCTCTTCGATCGCCGTGCCGAAACGCGCCTGCATGGCGGGCGGGAAGGCGGCGCGGAGATCGCTCTCCAGCTCGGGATCATGGCCGAGATTGCCATGCTCGATCGCATCCTGGAGCGCGAGCTTGCACGAAGCGAGCAACACCGACAGCTCGGGCCGGGTGAGGCCGCGGCCTTCCTGGGCGCGGCGCAGCAATTCCTCGTTCGAGCCGAGACCCTCGACCGCGCGGTCGAGCCGGCCGGCGCTTTCGAGGATCTCGATGACGCGGACATAGCTGGGCAGCGCGACCGCGCCGTCGGCCTCCATGAAGGAGAGCGCGAGCGTCTGGAGGCGGTTGTCCTCCAGCACGAGGTGCGCGACGTCGTCGGTCATCTCGGCGAGGAAGCTGTTGCGATCCTCGAACGCGAGGCGGCCTTCGATCATCTCGCGGTTGAGCGCGATCTTGATGTTGACCTCGTTGTCCGAGCAGTCGACGCCGGCCGAATTGTCGATGAAGTCGGTGTTGATGCGGCCGCCATGCGCGGCGAAGGCGATGCGTGCCGCCTGGGTGACGCCCAGGTTGGCGCCCTCGCCGATCGCCTTGGCGCGGATTTCCTCGGCGTTGACGCGGAGACGGTCGTTGGCCGGATCGCCGACCTCGACATGGTTCTCGCTCGCGGCCTTCACATAGGTGCCGATGCCGCCGAACCAGAGCAGGCCCACCTGCGCCTTGAGGATCGCCGAGATCAGGCTGGTCGGGTCGATCTCGCTGACGTTCAGGCCGAGCACGGCCTGAACCTCGGGGCTGAGCGGAATGCTCTTCTCGGTGCGCGGGAACACGCCGCCGCCCTTCGAGATCAAGGCGGGGTTGTAATCGGCCCAGCTCGACCGCGGCAGCGCGAACATGCGGCTGCGCTCGTCCCAGCTCTTGGCCGGATCGGGATCGGGATCGAGGAAGATGTGGCGATGGTCGAACGCGGCGACCAGCTTGATCGCCTTCGACAGCAGCATGCCGTTGCCGAACACGTCGCCCGACATGTCGCCGCAGCCGGCGACGGTCACCGGCTCGGACTGGATGTCGGTGCCCATCTCGAGGAAGTGGCGGCGGACCGAGACCCAGGCGCCGCGCGCGGTGATCGCCATCGCCTTGTGGTCATAGCCGTGCGAGCCGCCCGAGGCGAAGGCATCGCCCAGCCAGAAGTTGCGATCGATCGCGATCGCGTTGGCAACGTCGGAGAAGGTCGCGGTGCCCTTGTCTGCCGCGACGACGAAATAGGGATCGTCGCCGTCGAGCACGGTAACGCTCTCCGGATGCGCGATCGCGCCCGCGACGATGTTGTCGGTGACCGACAGCAGTGCGCGGATGAAGATGCGGTAGCTCTCGGTCCCCTCGGCGAACCAGGCGTCGCGATCGGTGGCGGGCGAGGGGAGGAGCTTCGGATAGAAGCCGCCCTTCGCACCGGTCGGCACGATCACCGCGTTCTTGACGCGCTGCGCCTTCATCAGGCCGAGAATCTCGGTGCGGAAATCGTCGCGGCGATCGGACCAGCGCAGGCCGCCGCGGGCGACCGGGCCCGCGCGCAGGTGGATGCCCTCGACGCGCGGGCTGTACACCCAGATCTCGCGCCAGGGGAGCGGCTGGGGCAGGCCGGGGACGAGCGCCGAGTCCATCTTGAACGCGAGCGCTTCCTTCGCGGCGGGCGCATAGGCGTTGGTGCGCAGCGTCGCCTTCACGACGCCCATCAGCGTGCGCAGGATGCGGTCGTCGTCGATCGCGGAGACGGCGTCGAGGCCGGTATCGATCGCGGCATTGGCGGCCTCGATCGCGCCGGCGTTGCCCGCGCGCGCGGGATCGTGCGCGACGGCGAAGCGCTCGATCAGCGCGGCGGCGACGGCAGGGGCGCGGCGGAGTGCGTCGACCACGGTGGCCATGCCATAGTTCATGCCGGTCTGGCGGAGGTAGCGGAACCAGGCGCGGAACAGCACGACCGAATCGGGACGCATGCCGCCCTCGACGATCAGCCGGTTGAACGTGTCGTTCTCCGCACCGCCTTCGAGCACCGCGGCGATCGCGTCCTCGATCACGGCGACATCGCCGGCGAGGCGCGGCGTGGCGACTTCGAAATCATGGACGAAGATGTCGCCGGCGAGCTGGGCCGGGACTTCCTCGATCACGCGGAAGCCAAAATTCTCGAACACCGGCACCGCGTCGGACAGCGCTAGCGCGCCACCCCGGGCATAGAGCTTGATGCGATATTCGCCGGCCTTGGCGTTCACCGGGGTGATGCGGACCGAGCGGTCTCCCGGATTTTCCAGCGTGGCGATGCGGACGATGTCGCGTGCGGCCTCTTCGGGCGTACTGGTGGCGCGATAGGTGACCGGGAAGCCCTGCGCGAAGCGCAGCGCCAGACGGGTCGCGGCGCCGCCGACCTGCTCGACGAGTGCGGCTTCGACCGCCGGCACCCAGCCGCGCACCATGCGCTCCAGCTGCGTGTCGAGCGCATCGGCATCGGGCATGGCGCCGCCCTCGCGCAGGTCGAGCGTGTAGCGCAGCAGCGCGACGACGCCGTCTTCGAGCGCGATCGACCAGTTGATCAGCCGGGCATTGCTCGCCTTGGCGAGCATCTCGCCGATCGCCTCGCGGCGGCCGGTCGAGACCTCGTCGCGCGGCAGCCAGACGAAGGCGAACAGGTGCCGGCCGAGCAGGCTCTTCACCAGCACCAGCTTCGAGCGCGGCCGATCGGCGACCGACATCGAGGTGAGAACGAGATTCTCGAGCGAGGCGGGATCGAACGCGGTGGTCAGGTCGTGCGGCAGCGCGGTGAGCGCGTGGGTCATCGCCTTGCCGGTATGGCCCTTGGGATCGAAGCCGAACTTGTCCTCCAGCGCGTTGAGGCGCGCGCGCAGCAGCGGCACCTCCTCGGGCGCGGCGAACAAAGCGGCGCTGGTCCAAAGGCCGGCATGAATCGACAGGCCGGTGACGTCGGCGCCGGTCAGGATCGGCACCACGACGATGTCGAGCGGCACGCGGCGGTGCACGGTCGAGATCGAATTGGACTTGAGCAGCAGCGGCGCCTCGCCGCCCTTCCTGAAATAGTCGACCGCGGCCTTGCGCGAGGCCTCGGCCAGGATCGGCGTGGCGAGCGTGTAGCGGCACAGGCCGAGCTCGTCGCTGACGGCGCCGTCGGTGCGCCAGTTCTCGTGCGCGAGCAGCGTCATCGCGCCATCGTGGAACCAGCGGAGCAGCTTGGCGCCCTCCTTGGAATTCACCGCGGCGGAGTCGGCGGCCATCGCCGTCTGCAGCGAACGCCAGTCGTCGACGGCGGAGCGGACCTGGTCGAGCGTGGTCTCCAACTCGGCGATCAGCGCGCGGCGGCCCTTCGCGTCGGCGCGCTCCAGCTCGATATAGACCATCGATTCGCGGCGGGCATTGTCGGCGTCCGGGCCGATCGAGACGAGCTTGCCGTCGGCATCGCGCTCGACGGGGATGACGGGATGGATGACGCGGAGGATGGCGATGTCGTGCGCGGCGATCGCGCTCGAGATCGAATCGACCAGGAAGGGCATGTCGTCGTTGACGACCGCGAGCCGCATCCGGCGGCGGGCCTCGTCCGAGAAGCTTTCCAGCGCGATTCGCGCCGCGCCGGGCGGGCGAACGGCGGCGGTTTCGGCGACGAAATTCGCCGCCTCCGCGCGCTCGGCCTCGCCGAAATCTTCCAACTCTCCCGGCAGCGCTCCCTCGAGCAACCGCGCCTCGAACGCCTGCGTCAGCGACGTCATCATGTTCTTCATGGAAATGCCGCCTACGCCTGTGAGGTTACGACCTCAAGGCTTGAGGCAGTAGAAAGTAACGCGCGAGACGAGTTCAGGCAGCGGCCTGACGGATCGCGCGTTCGGTCAGCGGGCTGTCCTCCAGCCGGGCGACGATATCGAGGCCGACCTTGCCCGCGCGGGCGAGCAGGACGACGAATTCGCCATCCCCCGCGTCGATCGAGACATGGCCGATCGGTGCGCGGGTGCGCAGCTCCCGGGTCGCCTCTGCGAACATGTCGGGCTTGGGGGCGGGACGGCGCAGCTCGCGCTCGGCCTTGACCACGCCCTTGATCCCGCCTTCGGAGATCTCGAGGAACGCATCGAGCCCGCCCTGGGGCACGTTGCGGCGCTTGGCATAGCTCAGCACCGCGGCGAATTCGGTGATCCGGGTCTTGTCGTAGGCGGTGCCGAAGACGAGCTTGACGGCGGGGGTCATCGGCGCGCGCGCCTGGACGGTCAGGCCGGCGTCGGCGAGCAGCTCGGCATAGGTTTCGGCGTCTTCCTCCGCGGCGAGCGCGAAATCATAGGCGCGGTCGAGCGCGCGATACAGCGCGGCGCGGCTGCGCGTGTCGCTGGCGAGCGCGGCGGCGGCCGATTCGCGGGCGAGGACCAGCCGATCAGCGAGGTTGGTATCGGCACCAGCCTGAACGGCGACGGGCTCGACGGGCGAATCGAAGCCCGCGCTCGGGCCGTCGGCCCAGACCGCGGCGGCCACCGGATTGTGCGGGACCGAGCGGCGCGATTCCTCGACCTCGGCGTTCAGCCGGGCCTGGGTCTCGGCATCGACCAGTTCCTTCCAGTTGATCACGCCATAGATGAAGTCGATGCCTTCCTCGTCCGACGAGAAGGGCATCAGGATGCCGCGATAGAGCGTGTTGTGCCCGCGCTGGCCGATGAACTCGGCCTCGAAGCCGATCGGCGCGCGATTCGCGATGATCTGGAGATAATGGTCGGTGAGGCGCGACAGCAGCGAGCGCGTCGGCACCTGGCCGACATGGGTGATCGACTGGTCGACGCCGCATTCCTCGCGCAGCGCGCGGCCGAGATAGCGGATCGCCGGATCCTCGATCCCCTTCGAGAAATCGAGCAGGACGCTGTGCGGGCCGAAATCGGCGATGTTGCCCGGATCGAGATCCTCGATCGACGGATAGGCGCGGCCGCGCAGCAGCGACACCCAGTGATTATAGGCGCGTACGTGCATCCGGCGCTCGTCGGTGCCGATATCCAGCGGGCGATCCGAGACGGCGCTGTCGGGCTCGTTGTTATCGACGAGCGAATCGAGCGGGTCGTTCATGCCGCGAGCCATGTCCATGCGCGTGCTCCACTACGGGCCTTCTGCCCGAACCAAGTGGACCGCTTTTGCACCCGCCATGGTAAACGAGGCGTAAAAGCCCGGCTAAGGTGTCGCCCGGCGATTATGCGCGCATATCGAAGGAAAGGCTTTGGCAACGCTTGTCAGCTAGAGATCATGCTGGTAAGCGCGCCGCTCTTCGGGAGCGCATCGCGTTTCGGATAGGCCGCTTTAGCTCAGCTGGTAGAGCATCGCATTCGTAATGCGGGGGTCACAGGTTCGAGTCCTGTAAGCGGCACCAGTCCATAATTGAGAACTGAGCCAACCCCAGAAATTCGGGGTGGAATAGCGCCGTCGGTCCCGCGAAATCTCGTTGTGTCCGGTGGCGGCCCACGCGGGCACGAATCCCGAGGGTCAGGCATCGCGCACGATCCCGATCCCAAGAGGGTCGGAGATCTCCTGCGAGCGATCGCAGCTGTTGAGCCTGGAGAAGCAGAATTCGACGAAATGGCGTTGCGTGTAGAGTCGCTTGACGAGTGGATGCCTGAAGGTTCGCGACGGATTGTCGGGGTGACGGCAAACGCCTTGCCCGCGATGGCCTGCCTGCCGCGGAGCATCGGTGTTATAGGCGGTGTCGCCCATGACGACATCCCGATCCTTTCCCGATCAACTGGGCATTTTTGGTCGCAGCAAGCTTCCCAGCAACGCAGGTGATCCCGCAGCGATCAGCGATATGGCGGCGGTCAATTCTTGTCCGGATTCTGCGGCGGCGAACGCAAGGAAGAGTATCGCGACCGGGATGCCGATCGCGAGCGGCATTCGCAGATTCGCCCAGGTGCTGGGCGGCTGTCGTTCGCGCCAGGCCTGCAGGCTGTCCGGCCGCTCGGTCTGGAGAATGAACAGGGCAAAGCTCTCGTTCATTAGCCGTGGTGTGGGATCAAGGATGACAAGACCCCGCCGGACCAGGGATTGCAGCGCGATCGACTTGCGCATGTTGACGAATGCCCCGCGCGCAACGGCGTCGAGGACAAACCGCTCGCTGAGCGACGATGCCGCCCAGCATTGTTCGTAATATTCGATTAGATTGGAGCGGAGGAAATCAACCGCCGCACTTTCACTGACCGGATTTACCGCGCGTGCCCATTCAACGATGAGGTCGGTATAATGTCCCTGATAGACAGTGGAATCGACCGGAAATTTTTGATTCGTACTGGTCAGGATCGTTCGGGAAGTGCTGTCGGCTATGACGCCGTCGATTACGCTACCGGGGAGCCAGCGCAGTTCGTTCGCGAGCTTCCTGGCCGGAATGCTCAATCCGCTTAACGTGTTCGCGTGAACGAGCTTCCAGTCGATTTTGTCTATCGGAGCGAATGAAAAAGTCGAGAAGTCCTGGAACAGTCGAGCCCAGCGGAGTTCCTCCCGCCAGCTGGTTCGATCCTGGCTGTCGTCAGACTCGCTTTGCGCGTCGAATGCATCAAGGATGCGTTCGAGCGGCGACATCTCGGCGATAAGGACGATACCGGCGATTGGATTTGCCGATCCAGGTGCGAGTGCTTCGACGGCGCGCTCCAGATAGGCAAGCGCGGCCCTTCGCCGCACCGGACTCCTCAGGACCAATTCCAACCCCGTTATGACTAGTCGAGGCGGGCGATTCTGGGGCAGCTGGGTCCATGGCGTGGGATAGGCCGGCACGGTGCCGACCTGCTGTAGGTTCAGGAGGCTTTCCGGTATCGGCAGAAGTTCGGCAGCCAGATCAACGGGAACCGAAATGGCAAAGGCGTTGACCGCGTCTCGCACGGCTTGTTGCGGCGCGACGAGCATGGACTTTCTGGCAAGCGCCAATTCGTTGTTAGCCCTGTTCGGCGTTCCCGAAAGCACCAGGGTTGGCCATGTAACGGCGTTCAGCGGAATGCCGAATCCGGTAAGTGCCTGCAAGGACTGGAAGACCACGGTACAAATCAACGCCGCACCACCCAGTGCCAGCGTCAGAATCAAAAGCATTGCTATGGCCGTAGGGCGATGGACGTCCCTGGGCTTGACCCCGATATGGTCGGCAATGTTTGGTGCATTCGAATCCGTCCAGCAATACCAGTTCTCGCCTCCCAGGCAGTGCTGAACGCGAACTTGCGGCAGGCCGGTTTGGAGATGTCGGGCAAGCCCCGCCACGGTCCAGTTGAGATCGGCTCTTGATCCCACCGGTCGCGTTTTCTTGCCGGCGGGATTGAAGACTTGCGGCACGGGCAAGTCCATCGATTTCACCGCCGCGCCCTTGGCGTCGAATTCGATCCGATCGCTCGACGCGATCATTTGCTGGAGTGCGGCCACGCGCTCGGATTCCTGCTTGAGGCCCGTCGCGGCTCGATCGATCCGATATTGATCCACGAGGTCGCGGGAAAAGGCCCGCGCATCGGCCCAGAAGGCGATCATCGGCGCGATCGCGACACAAGCCAACATGCTCAGGACATATAGCCGGTACGCGTGTTCCGTTTCGCTTGTGAGCTTGTCTTCGTCGCCCCCCTTCGAGCCTAGCCGGCGGAACTCGGAAAGGCAGACCATGATGCCGATGCCGACCGCTATCGGCACCGCCCATGGCCCGATGAAAAGCGCCCAAATGGCGATCGCGATAGCGAGTGCGGCAATGATGCGCGCATCGCGGTATGTCTGCGTCTGATGCGGCGACGGCCAAAGTCGCCGCCATTGCTGCTTCCGATAGAGGATGAAGCAAACCGTCACCACCATCAGTATGACCGAGACGCCGGCCCAGGCGGTCAACGCGCGGGTGGCAGTGCGCGCCGCGATCTGATCGACTTCATCGAGCGTGTGGAAAACGAGAATTGCCCATCGCGTGCCGGAGATTCTGGCAACCGAGAAGGTCGTCACCTCGCCGTCGTATCGACGGCTGAAACTGAATTTTCCAAGTTCGGCAGGTTTCATCTGCCTCAAGGCGCGCCCGATTTCACCGGATCGATCAATCTGCGTGGCGAATTCCTCCATCAGCGCGCGACCGGGTTCGCTGTGGAACAGCACCGGCAAGCGGGGGTCGCCGGTGTCTACGACCATGAATTTCTGCGGCCAGGGCAGCAACGGTTGGGCGAGCGATTTCATGAAGGTAGAGACGAGAAGATATCGCGGCGCCTTGTCCTCCTCCGTGGTCGGAGGGGGCGGATTTGGGGTTGTGGAGGGGGGCTTCGTGGCGGAAGCTGCTTCCTCGGCGGGCTGCGGCTTGTTCGGGCGGCTGGCCGCATTGTCCCCCAGGACCAGGACCGTCTTCTTGACCCCGTCCGTCTGCGAATGCACTTCCGCAAGGACGTACGAAAGCCTGTTGCCGTCGGGCGTGGCTGCGTCGGGGTCCTTGAGCTCCTTGAAATAGGGGCGGGCGCCGATATCGACCGAGGTCGAGAAGGCCTCGATACCGCAAGCCTTGACTTGATAACCTCCCATGGCGTCGAACCATCCGGCTTCGAATATCCGAGGCAGCGGCGCTTTGGTCTCTGGCGGCGGTGGAACGGGCGAAGTGCGGCAATAGATCGCGCTGCTCGCCAAGCTGTTGATTTCATCGGCTGCCTTGTTCGCCAGGCTGACTGCCGCGGCCTCGCCATCGCGTGTTGTCCGATGCCGTTCGTTCGCCGTTTCATAGGCAAAGAGCACGAGCAAGGTGACAATCGCGGTCGCCGCATAGGTTCCGAAAAGGATGCCGACCAGCTCGATGGGACCAATGGATTCGCTGCTTCCGATAAGCAGGAGCCGAGCAACGGGCAGCAATGCCATTACAATCAGAAGCAATAACGAGAAGCCGGTGAGAACTAGCGCCGGTGGCGAAATCCACGCCGTCCGCAAGGCCTGGTTCGGCATCAGTCCGACGATGTAGAACTGACATCCCCCGTCCGAGGTACTCGTCCCGCTATTCGGTAACGAGCCCGGCGCCCTCGGTTGAGGCGCGGCTGTCGCCTGGTTCGCATCGGTATCGGCCGGGGCCCTGGACGTTGATGCAGGTAGCGTTGGGGCGGTGGGAGTCTGCGGGGAATTACTCTGAATCGGCTTGGCGCCGGGACAGATCCGTTGGCTTGCGTCGGCAATCCGTATCGGTTGCACATAGGCATAATAGGCGGTGTCGGCGATCTGGATGCGCGAGGCTCCGGGGCTGGAGTCGAGCCCGGTAGGCCCGGTCTGGTCGACCTTCCCGCCGCCGAATACGCCCGAGACCAGCGATCGCGCAAAACCGTTGACTGGACTGAGATTGGGCAGCTTTGCGATCGGAAGTTTTGCGGAGCCCAGCTGCTCGATTACGGTCTGATCGGGCGTGACCAGGACGATGTTCGAAAAGCGTGAGCCGGATCGCGAGATGCCGGCGATCATCTCGAGGGGCGCGCGTGCCGTGAAGCACTTGTCCGACCTGTCTATCGTTCCGGACACTTTGAATAGCGGGCCCTGGCCGGGCCGCGCCTCGGTGGGAAAGAATCGCTCCCTCGCGGCCGTCACCGCGATATCGCCGCAATCGACCCTATCGATCTGCAGGTCTCCAAAGTCCGGGTGCCTGATACCGATGTGATCGTTCTGGTCGAACTTGCGCACCGATGCGATCTGCCGGGCCGTAGCGGGCCAGCCTTCCAGTCCGGAAGCGATGATCTCAAGACCGTGCGAGTTGCGCTGATGGGTGCTGCCGACAAGCGCCTGGCTATTGACGAGAAGCGAGATCGCGAAAATCAAGACCAGCGTCGCCACGGCGATACTCGCCCATTTGATCCAGGCACTCCATCGAGAGGGCGGCGAACCCGACTCGCTTGTCGCTGGCTGGTTCGGAGCGGGGCTTTGGGCAGGCATGCTCAAGGCCGAGCGAGCGAATTGAGGGGATCCTTCGTCGCTTGCAGCGAAGCGGCTATCTCATCGCCGTCTTCGGGATTTTCAGAATGTCGTCCGCGTCGACCAATCGGGGCAATCGGCCGGACAAGCGGAGGTCGATTTCCCTCGGGCATGTCCATCCGCGAGGGGAGGGCTTGCAGGCGGTTCATCTGAAATTCCCCCGATAGAAGCGCGCCATAAATGGCATTTGGCAAATTGACGCAACGCAACGGGGAAGAACTGCGACTCGCTATTCAGTGTTCTCGGAAGATTAGCAAATAAGCATCGATGTGAAAATATTTGGGCAATCGAATTTCAGCGGAGATGGTCTGAACCGGATGCAATTGTCATTTTTGTCGTCGAATCTGCGGGTTCGATCATGAATCTGGCATTTTCTCGAGAGTATTGTCAGTGGTTACTGGCGTTTGACTTGGGGAAGACAAATTTGTGCCAATGCGAAGGTTCGAGCGGGATCGGCGTTGATAGGCCGCATGGAAATTCCCACAGGACAAGGATTCAACAGGCCATCATCAGTCATCCGAAAAGCGCTAACGACCCGCAACGGATGACCAAGGGGAACGATCGCGCCGCATTCCTGTTCAACTGATTGAAACAGGAGACTTCTCATGGTCGATACCAAGCCCGATGCAATCGCTCTTCTAAAGGCGGACCATCGCCTGGTGGAAGGTCTTTTCGAACAATTCGAAGCCGCGAGCGGAGACGGCAAGAAACAGAAGATCGCGCTTCGGATCTGCATGGAGCTGACCATCCACGCCAAGATCGAGGAAGAGATCTTCTATCCGGCCTGCGAGGGCAAGATCGACGAGGACCTGCTCAAGGAAGCCTATGTCGAGCATGACGGCGCCAAGATGCTGATCGCCGAGATCGAGGCCGGCACGCCCAGCGACGAATTTTACGACGCCAAGGTCTCGGTGCTTGGCGAGCAGATCGAGCACCATGTCGGCGAGGAGGAAATGCGCATGGAGGGCATGTTCTCGCAGGCGCGCAAGGCGGGGCTCGACATGATCGCGCTCGGCCAGCAATTGCTCGTCCGCAAGGAAGCGCTGACCGCCGAATATAAGGCGAACGGTCTGCCCAAGCCCGAGACGACGACGCTGACGGCGACGCAAGTCTGAGGTGACGCCGGGAAGGATCGCGGCCATGATGCGGGCATGACACATGCCATCGCCCGCATCGGCC
>JBEVLV010000124.1:0-46380 GCA_040508955.1 Sphingomonas sp.
CGGGAGAAAGAGACCATGACGATCGCCACGGTGAGCGCTTCGGTGCATGTGCAGACATCGCATGCAAGCAAGTATCTCCAGCAGCTCTGCAAGCACTGGCAGCACAATCTCCAGGTCGAGTTCACGACCGAGAACGGCACGGTGATCTTCCCGAAGGACGCGCGCGGCGCGGATCACCCGGGCGATGCCGTAGTGACGTTCAATGCCGTCGAGGACGGGCTGGACGTGCGGATCGACGCGTCGTCCGACACGCAGCTCGAGGGATTGAAGGGCGCGGTTGCCAAGCATGTCGATCGCTTTGCGTTCCGCGAAGGTGCGCTGGCGTACGACTGGCGCTGAGACGTGGAGATCCGCGCGACGTGGTGAGCCGAATTCGCTGAATAGCGCACGCGACTCCTTCTTTCGTCACCCCGGACTTGTTCCGGGGGCCACCTGGAGGTTGACGCCGCGTACGAGGCTCAGGCGTGATCGGGTGAGGCTAAGTGGACCCCGGAACAAGTCCGGGGTGACGAAGAAGAAAGAGGCCGATCCGTCCTATTCGATCCCGACGATCAGCCCGTCGGCGATCCATTGGCCGAGCAGGGTGCCGGCGCGGGCGATACCGTCCTGCTCGCCCCAGGAGGCGACCATCGCCTCGCACAGTTCCGCGAACGACATGCCGGCCCGCGCCCAGAGCAAAGCCTGGTGCTCGACCTGGTCGATCGCGCGGAAATGCGAGACCTGAGCGTTGCGCCAGACCAGGATCGCGCCGGATTCGGGGAGCAGTTCGAGCGTCGGCGGCGCTTCGTCATGCGCGAGTGCGGACCAGAGCGCGGGGGCGTTGGTCGTCAGCGCGCCCAGGTCGAGCGTGGGCGTGAAGCGGAGCACCGCGCTGTCCCAGTCTATGGTGCCGAGATCGGCCGCGGACAGCGGTTCGGCATCCGCGGCGACGAACGCCTCGCCCAGCGCGCATTCCAACCAGGCAAGCTCGGCAATCTCCGGATCGGCGGGATAGAGCGCGGCGAGGGTCGCGGGCAGATCGCGCGGATAGGCGTCGAGCGTCCAGCTGCTCGGCGGGACGCGATCGATATGCGTGGCGAGCGCGGCCTCGAACGCCTCGGCGCCGATCCAATCGCGGGTGCAGGGAAAGGTTTCGGCCAGACAGGCGACGAGCTGCGAACGGTAATTGTTCTGGTGCACGCGTAGCCCCGGCGCGACTTCGACGCCCAAGCGCGTGGCGGCGGCCTCATCCTTGCGGAGGAGCCAGGCGCGCATGTCGCGCTGCATGGCGAGCAGGCTCATGCTGCGGCTCGCGTGGCGGCGGCACCGATCTGGCGCGCCATGGTCAGTTCGGCGAGGAGATCGGCGAGCGGCGGAATGGCGTCGTCGCGCTCGATCATCGTCGCGACCGGGCCGAGCCGGGGCAGGACGTGCGCGTAGAGGTCCCAGACCGAGGGCGGCACCGGCTGGTCGTGGGTGTCGATCAGCAGCTCGGCGCCCTGGCTATGGCCGGCGAGATGGATCTGGCGAACGCGATCGGCGGGGATGCCGTCGAGATATTCGATCGGGTCGAAGCCATGGTTGGTCGCACTGACGAAGACGTTGTTGACGTCGAGCAGCAGGCCGCAGCCGGTGCGGGCGCACAGCGCGTCGAGGAACTGCCACTCGGTCATGTCGGCGGGCGCGAAGTCGATATAGGTCGAGGGGTTCTCGACCAGCATCGCGCGGCCGAGCGCATCCTGGGCGCGGGCGATATTGGCCGCGACCAGGTCGAGCGCCTCGTTCGTGTAGGGCAGGGGCAGCAGGTCGTGCGAATTGAAGCCTTCGATCCGCGACCAGCTGAGGTGATCCGAGACGAAGAGCGGCTCGATCTCGTCGACCAGCGCACGAAGCCGCGCGAGATAGGCGCCATCCAGGCCGTCGGCCGAGCCGAGCGACATCGATACGCCGTGGAGCGCGACGGGATAACGGGCGCGCACGTCGCGCAGGACCTGGCGGGGCTTGCCGCCATCGACCATGAAATTCTCCGAGATCACCTCGACGAAATTCACCTCCACACGCGTGGAGAGGAAATCGGCATAGTGCGGCTTGCGCAGTCCGAGGCCGTAGCCGGAGAAGCTGGGGATCATGGCGAGGTTCCGGGAAAAGCCGGTCCGGCCGCCAGGGAGCGGCCGGACCGGGATCTCGATCAATTCGGCGCGGTCAGGCTGCCGCCAGCCTTGGTGCAGGCCTTGGCGCTCAGCGCCTTGAAGCCCTGGCCCTTGCAGTCGTTCTGGCCTTTGCAGTCGTTCTTCGCGGTCTTGCAGTCCGACGTGCCCTTGCAGGTGTTGACGCCATAGCAATGGACGGTCTTGCCGGCGCTGGCGCCCGACTTGGCCATCGCGGTGGAAGGGGCGGCGGCGGTGATGGCGACGACGGCTGCGGCGGCGGCGAAGCTGACGCCGGTGCGGACGAGGGTCATGAAGGGTCTCCCATTGTATGGCCGGATTGGCTCTCACAATTCGGGCCCGGCGCGACGCCCGTTACAAGCCGCGTGAAATTTACCAGCGCATCAGCCGCGGGCCAAGCAGCGCGCCCAGGCCGGTCGCGAGCAGGATGCCGAGCGAATACCAAGTCAGCACGAAGATCGCCGAGACCTCGGGGCAGTGGAGGCAATAGACGGTTGCTGCGAAGGCCCCCGCCGCCAGGCCGGCCGTCGCGCCTGCCGCGCGCAATCGCGTGGGGGCGAGGCGGCGGAACGACCAGAGCAGCCCGACAAAGATCGGCATGGCGAGCGCGAGCACGCGCCAGGGGCACTGCATCCAGCTATAGCTGAGCCACATCTTCAGCCACTCGCCGGGCGGGGTACGGATCAACTCCATCGCGCCGACGCTGGCGAGCAGGAGGATAGGGATCGCGATCAGCCAGAGCCCGCGCAGCCGCGTGGTTTCGGGTCGCGCCAGCTGTGCCGCCATGGCGAGCGCTCCGACTGCCAGCGAGAAGGTGTAGGTCCACTTCATCCAGAAGGGAAAGCCGTGCATCGCCTTGCCGAGATCGGGGCGCACGCCCATCATTCCGGCGACCAGCGCGATCGAAACCAGCCCGCCGGCAACCATGCCGAAGAGTATCCGGCGCCCGACCGTGCCGCGCCGCACCGGCGGGACGTCGCTCGACAGCGAGGTGATGAGGTCGTCGGTGTTCATCGCCGGCCTCCCTGGATGCGCGCCATCAGCGACTTGAGGCCGCGATGCACCGAGACCTTCACGTCGGATTCGCCGATCCCGTCGGCCTGCGCCGCCTCGGCGACGCTGAGCCCGTCGAGCCGGGTCGCGCGGATCATCCGCGCCTGCTTGGACGGCAGCGTCTCGAGCAGATCGTCCACGTCCATACGTGCGCTCGACGCGTCTTCGAATCCTTCCGAGATCAGTATGTCCTCCAGGCCCTCGATCGGCTGATGCCGGCGGGTGCGGCGGAAATGATCGATCATCTTGTAACGGGCGATCGCGAACAGCCATGCGGTAAAGGCGCGATCGCGGTCATAGGTGGCGCGGCGGGTGTGTACGGCGATCAGTGTTTCCTGCACCAGATCCTCGATATCGTCCTCGCCGCCGCCTGACCGGCGCCGGTAGAAGCCGCGCAGCAGCGGCACGAGTAGACGCAGCAATGCCGCGTGGTCGCCGGCATTGCCGTCGAGCCCGCTTACCATCAATCGGCGCAATTCGTCCTCGCTTGCCCGCATTCGCACTCCCTTGAGAAGCATTCGCCGCGATCGCGGCATTGGTTACAGCATCACGGCAGCTGCACGCAGAAATTTCACGATGCGGTTTTTTGTAACCGTGCGCGCCGAGACCCCGAATTCCCTGCCGTGACCCGGGCTATCAGCCTCCCCTGCGGGTCACCGCGCGGCTTCGCTTTCCTGTGCGGAGTCGCGCGACGGAGGCCCGGACTTCGAAAGGAAACCATGATGCGTACGACCCACGCCACCCTGGCCGCCACCCTCGCGCTCGCCGTCACGGGCGCCGCGCTCGCCTCGCCGGCCGCGGCACAGACCAAGCCCGCGATGGAGAAATGCTACGGCGTTTCGCTCGCCGGCAAGAACGACTGCAAGGCCGGCGCCGGCACGAGCTGCGCGGGCACGTCCAAGGCGAATTACCAGGGCAATGCCTGGAAGCTGGTCAAGGCGGGCACCTGCACGACGATCAAGACGCCCAAGGGCAACGGTTCGCTGACGCCCAAGGCGTGAGGCTTTTCGCCGGGATGTGGGTGGGCCCGCGTCCCGGCTCCAACTTTCCGGAGCATGCCATGACCCCGATCCTCGCGCTGTACGAGCGCACCGTTCGCCGCGCGTCCGCGCTCGTGCCCGATGCCTTTCTGCTGCTGGTCGCGCGGCTGGGCATCGCCGCGGTCTTCTTCATGTCGGGCCGGACCAAGGTGGATGGCCTGATCCATATCACCGACGGCACCTACGAGCTGTTCCGCACCGAATATGCGCTGCCGCTGGTCCCGCCGGAGATCGCCGCGGTGGCGGCGACCTGGTCGGAGCATGTCTTCTCGATCCTGCTCGTGCTGGGGCTGGCGACGCGCTTCTCGGCGCTGGCGCTGTTCATGATGACGCTGACGATCGAGATCTTCGTCTATCCCGACGCCTGGCCGACGCATCTGAGCTGGGCGGCGATCCTGCTGCCCTTGATTTTCCGCGGCGGCGGTGCCTGGTCGCTCGACCGGCTTATCGCGCGCAAAGCCTAGAAGCCGAACGAAGCGCTGGCGACCAGCGCCCCCTTGGAATGGGGCCGGCCCTGGAAATAGTCGGGGTCAGGGCCGCCATTGGTCCAAGCGAGGCGTAGCTCGACCGCTCCCTGCTGGCGGGCGACACCGAGGCTGTAGTCATACTGGACGCGGCGCAGTTGCGGAGCGGGCCGCTCGTCGAGATAGGCGATCGTGCCGGCATGGCCGATCAGGCGCCAGCGCGGGACCGGGCGCACGACCGCTTCCAAGCTTCCATAGACGACCGAGCCGCGCCCGAAATAGCTGGGCGAATAATGGAGCCGGGCTGAAAGACTCCGGCTGCTGATGCCGGCATAGACCTCACTGTAGCTCGTCGAACGGCGGCCGCTGAAATAGCGGGTGAACTGGCGGTGGGTTGCGCCGATATCGAGCGAGCCGCCGCTCGGCAGGCGCCAGGCATAGCCGGCATCGGCGGCGACGCCGATCAGGTCGACATGGTCGTCGATCAGTGCGCCGGTCGCCGAGGCGTCGGCATAGAAGCCGGACTTGTCATCATAGGCGAGCATGGCCGTCGTCGCCGGCTGGCCGGCGCTGAGGCTGCGGCCGCGCCAGCGCTCGTCGCTGGCGACACTGACCGATCCGCTGACCTGGGCATGGGCGGATGCCGTCACCAACCAGGAAAGGCCGAACGCCAGGGCAGCGCAGCGCGCGCCCGGCAGGCTAGCGGGTCGCGGCGGGACGCGACGTGGGCCGGTTGCAGTCTTTCGCATTTCCGACCAGCGTCGCACAGGCATCGATCTCCCCGCCGCCCTGCCTAGCAGAAACCAACGCGCGGGGAGCACCGCCGGTCGCACGCCGCTCTCGGAGCAGCGCAAGCAGGCCGCTCACCTGCGCGGCGGCATAGGAGGCGCCGTTGACGAGATACCAATGCCCGCCGGGCTGGGTGGTGGGGATATCGCGGCCAGGGGCGGAATAGGGACTGCCGGTGCCGGGGACGGGTTCGCCCGCGACGGAGAGAACACCCGCCAGCGACGCGGGGAAGCCGCCGCCCGGCAGGTCGCGGTCATAGGCGGCGACGACGGTGGTGCCCTTGTCCATGCCCGAGCGCAGCAGTGCGGCAAGGAGGCGGTTCGGTGGGCCGCTGAGGCTCATGTTGATGATGTCGGCACGCTGCTCGACCGCGAAGGCGATCGCCTTGGCAAGGCTGAGGCTGTCGCACACGGTCGGTGGCGTGGTGCCCTTGGCCTGTTGCCAGCAGGCCCGGAGCGCGAAGAGGCGGGCACGTGGGGCGATGCCGGCGATGCCGAGGCCGTTGCCCGCCTTGGCCGCGATCACCCCGGCGATGCCCGTGCCGTGATCCTCGGCGATCGAAGGGTGGCCGGTGACGAAGTCGCGGGCGACCGCGACCTGCCCGATCAGATCGGGATGCGTCGCCTCGACCTGGCTGTCGATCACGGCAACCTTCGCGCCGCGTCCGGTCGCGATCTTGTGCAGTTCCTCCAGATGCCAGAAGCGCGTCGCGGGCTGGGCGGCGAGCAGCGGATCATTGTCCTGCGCCGCGCCGAGCGCCCTGTACATCTCTACCGGTTCGGACCAGCTCACCCCGGGATCCCGCGAGACCTCGATCGCCACCGCATCGGTGGCGCGGTCGCCGGGTACGTCCATGATGAAGCAGTCGATGCCGATCAGCGGCATCGGCCAGTTGCCGGCGAGCCGCAGGCCGTGGCGTTTTGCGATCCGCTCGGCGACGCGCTGGCGACCTGCGCGGGACTGGTCCTCGCCATAGCCGCCGCCATAGCTGGAGCCGCTGCGGAAATGCGGCGGCGCGAGGTGGATCATCACGAGGATCTGGCGCTCAGGATCGGCAGGAGCGCCGTCCGCGGCACACGCGATGGTCGGCAGGAGGAGCAGCAACGCGACGAGCAGCGCCGCCTGCAATCGGCGAACCGCGTTCACGGGGCCGCGTCGATCGGCTCGGCCATCGTCACGCCGGGTTGTGCGCGCAAGGTCGCGAGTGCGGCAGCGCGCTGGTCGGGTGCGATGGTGAGGACATAGGCACCGGTCGCGGTCGGCCCGTCGACCAGGCGGGTGCGCGAGGCTTGCAGCGCCTTGCGCAGGTCCTGCTCGCTGGCGTTCGCGCCGAACATGGCGAGGATGTTGCCCGTGTGCGGCGCCGGCGCATCGCCCAGCGCATGATAGGGCGCCGGTTCGGGCTGGCGTTGCACCAGCACGGTGACGACGAGCAGGACCACCGCCGCCTGTGCCGCGACGAACCAGGCGACGCGCACCGGGCGCTTGAGCAGGGGATTCCTTCGCGGCTCCGGATCGGCGGGCCGGGCGCGAAGATCCGCGACCAGGCGATCCCAGCCGCTGTCGGCATCGGCAGGGAGATCGGCAACCGCAGGCTGGAGACGGCGCTCCATCGCGAGATCGGCGCGGCATTCCTCGCATTCGGCGAGATGCGCGTCGACGATCATGCGATCGGTCGCGTCGAGCCGGTCGATCACGTACCAGGGGAGCAGCTTCTGCGTCTCCTCGTGCGGATCGCCGCGTAGATGAACCAGGTTTCCCATCGTTAGATCCAGTCTGCCAGTTCGCCGGCGAGCCTGCGCCGCAAGTGGCGCCGGGCGTGAAACATCCGCGTCTTCACCGTATCGACCGGGCACTCCATGATCTCGGCGATCTCGCGATAGCCGATCTCGTGAAAATAGGTGAGGTCGATCACCGCACGGTGATCGGGCGAGAGATCTTCCATCGCGCGAAGCAGCGCGGCGCGGGTGCGATCGCGGCCCAGCGCATGGTCGGGCGCTTCGTCGGAACTGGTGCGATGCTCCGACTCGCGATCCTCGACCGGCTCGTCCTGGCGGCTCCGCGCACGCAGCGCCTTGCGATAGGCGATGGTGAACAGCCAGGTGGAGAGCTTGCTCGCGCCGGTGAAACTGTCCGAGCGGTCCCACATCACCATCAGCGTGTCGTTGACGACCTCCTCGACGATCGGCGGCCGCCGCACGAGATTGGCGACGAAGCGCGTCAGGCGCGGCTGGTAGCGGCGATAGAGCTGCTCGAAGGCGCGCAGATCGCGCGCACGGACTGCGACGAGAAGGCCGATATCCTCGTCGCCTACCGAACGCGGCGTATTCCCCTTCGACTGGCTTTCGTCCGTTTGCGTCAACATCGATCCTTTGCCCGCGCATTAGTGCACCTGGCGCGGGCAAAGGTTCAACGGCGCGACCCGATGACGCGAAGAATCATGTGGTGAACCGGGCGGCGGCACCCATGCGCGTCGTTGCCGCCCGGCTCACCTGCATCCGCCCACCGCCTGCCCGGGGACGCACGCAGGCGACGCGGCGGGGTACCTTGCTTTACCCGAAGGCGACCCGCGTGCGCTGGCGACGGCGCAGCATCGCGCCGCCCGCGCCGAAGCCGAGGAGCAGCATGCCCCAGGTGGCCGGCTCGGGGACGGCGGCAGCCAAGGTGGCGTTATCGGGTGCGAAGTCCGGAATCTGGCCGTTGAAGCGGGGCCACAGGTTGAAGCCGTACTGCTCGGGCGAGAAGCCGGTGCTCGGGAACAGTCCGAGGCCGACCTTCACGGTCAGGATGTTGCCGGCGATCGCGATCATCGAGGGATCGATCGCCGTCGCGCCGACCGAGCCGGTGCCGTTCTTGTTGATGGCGATCGTCTGGTTGAAGATGACGTTCGGCGCGCCGAGACCGGCGAAGGGATGGTTCACGCCGGTGCCGGTGTTGACGCCGATGATGTAGTTGCCGCCCAGGGTGGCGTCGATCGCGCCGGCGAAGGTTGCGCCGAGCGTGAAGAGCTGGGTCATCGGGTCGTAGTTGACCGAGAAGCTGGTGACGTCGAGATCGGCCTGATGCGGCCCGGTGAAGGTCGGCAGATAATCCCCCACCGGATCCAGCACCGTGGCGGCCTGGACCGGAGCTGCTGCAAGGACCAGGGGGGCGAGCGCGAGCGCGCCGAGCAATGTACGCATGTATTTCTCCCGTCGGGTTGGCGGTGGGCGGCGCCACCCCGTCAGCGGCGCCGCAAGAGGCGCCCCGGCAGCGGGAAAGAGGGTTAAACGCTGCCAGGACACCCGAGCGTTAGAGACGCGCCGGGAGAAGATGGTTCAAAACAGGTTAACGCGTTTTTCCGTCGCCCGGCCGCGGGCGGCGGGATGGCTCAGCGTGCCTCGCGCCGGGCCATCACTTCGAGATAGGTATCGAGCACGGACTGGTTGATCGCGTCCCACTTATAGGCCTGCGCCTTGGCATGGCCCGCGGTGCCGGCGGAGGTGCGCAATTCGGGATCCTGCGCCAGCCGCGCGATGGCGTCGGCATAGGCGTTGACGTCGCGGGGGGGGACCAGGAAGCCGTTGACGCCTTCTTCGACCAGGTCGATCGCGCCGGTGGCGCGTGCGGCGACCACGGGCACGCCGCACGCCATCGATTCGAGCGTGACGTTGCCGAAGGTCTCCGTGACCGAGGGATTGAACAGTACGTCCATCGACGCGACGGCGCGCCCCAGCGCCTCGCCGCGCTGGAAACCGGCGAACGCTGCCTCGGGTACGCGTTCCGCGAACCATTCGCGCGCTGGGCCGTCGCCGACGATCAGCACCCGGTGCGGTACGCCGCGCGCGGTGAGCGCGTTGCAGACGTCGGCGAAGATATCGAGCCCCTTTTCGAGCACCAGCCGGCCGAGAAAGCCGATCGCGAATTCATCGTCGGCGATGCCCAGCGAGCGGCGCCATTCGAGGCTGCGCATACCCGGGTTGAAACGATCGTGGTTCACCCCGCGCGACCAGATGCGGATCGGCGTCTTCACGCCCCAGCTCCGGATCAGATCGGCGGTCGATTCGCCCGGCGTCACCACCTGCTCGACGCGATTGTAGAAACGCGTCAGCCCCTTGATCAGCAGCGGCTCGAGAAAGCCGAGGCGATAATAGCTGGGATAGGTTTCGAACCGGGTGTGGAGCGAGGCGACCGCCGCGATGCCGCGCTTGCGTGCCCAGCTGACCGCGCGATGGCCGAGCACCTCGGGCGCGGAAACATGGACGATGTTCGGCGCGAACGCTTCCAGATCCCTGCGGATGCTGGCGGGCAGGTTGACCGCGAACTTATATTCCGCGCGGCCGCCGGGGACCGGCAGCGCGGGCACGCTTACCAGGTCACCTGCGGGCTCGAAGGCCGGGGTGCTGGTGGTGGGCGAATAGACGCGCACCTTCACGCCTTGCCGCAGCAGATAGTCGACGAGCAGGTTCAGCGCCTGGTTCGCACCATCGCGGACATAGTTGTAGTTGCCACTGAACAGGGCGACGCGGAGGTCGGAAGGTTGCATCTGCAAGCGGCGCATAGCGGGCGGTGGGGAAGGCGTCCACCTTCGCGTCTGATCCGTGTCCCGCGATTGGATTTCGGTTGTTCCCTTCCTGTTCTTTCTGCTAGCCTGTAACCCATGGCGAAACCCCAGAAGCGTTATGTCTGCCAGGCCTGTGGCTCGGTTTCCTCGAAATGGGCGGGGCAGTGCGCCGATTGCGGGGACTGGAATACGCTGGTCGAAGATGCCGGTGGCGTCGTCACGCCGTTCCAGGCGCGGCACAACCTCCAGTCGGGCGGGCGGGCGATCCAGCTTTCGGGGCTGAATACCGAGATTCCGTTGCCGGAGCGAATGACGACGGGGATCGCCGAGCTCGATCGGGCGCTGGGCGGCGGCTTCGTCGAAGGTTCCGCCACGCTGATCGGCGGCGATCCGGGGATCGGCAAATCCACCCTGTTGCTTCAGGCGGCGGCGAAGATCGCGATGCGCGGGCTGAGCGTCGCCTATGTCTCGGGCGAAGAGGCTGCCGACCAGGTCCGGCTGCGCGCGCGGCGGCTCGGGCTGGGGAATGCACCGGTGCAACTCGCGGCGGCGACTTCGGTCCGAGATATCCTCACCACGCTAGGTGAGGGCGCGCCGCCGGCGCTGCTGGTGATCGATTCGATCCAGACGATGCATTCCGATCTCATCGAGGGCGCGCCGGGAACGGTGAGCCAAGTGCGGGCGTCGGCCGGCGAGCTGATCCGCTTCGCAAAGGAGCGCGGAACCGCAGTGGTGCTGGTGGGGCACGTCACCAAGGACGGCAGCATCGCCGGGCCGCGCGTGCTGGAGCATATGGTCGATACGGTGCTGGCATTCGAGGGCGAGCGCAGCCATCAGTATCGCATCCTGCGCGCGGTCAAGAACCGCTTCGGCGGAACAGACGAGATCGGCGTGTTCGCGATGGAGACCGAGGGGCTGTCGGAGGTTTCCAACCCGTCGTCCTTGTTCCTCACCCAGCGCGACGAGAGCGTGACGGGAACGATCGTGTTCCCCGCGCTGGAGGGTACGCGGCCGGTGCTGGTCGAGGTGCAGGCGCTGACGGTGCGGCTGGCGAGCGGGGCGACGCCGCGGCGCGCGGTGGTCGGCTGGGATACGGCGCGGCTATCGATGGTGCTGGCGGTGCTCGAGGCGCGATGCGGGCTCAGCTTCTCGTCGTGCGAGGTCTATCTGAACATCGCCGGCGGCTATCGGGTGCAGGACCCAGCTGCAGATCTGGCGGTGGCGGCGGCGCTGGTATCGGCGCTGGCGGAGCGGCCGATGCCGGCGGATGCGGTGGCGTTCGGCGAGATCGCGCTTTCCGGCGAGGTGCGGCCGGTGGCGCATGGTGCGCTACGATGCCGCGAGGCGGGCAAGCTCGGCTTCGCGCGGGCGCTGGCGCCGGTCGCGCAGGGCAAGGACAAGGGTGGACTAGAGCTGGCGGGGTTTCGGACGCTGGGCGCCTTTGTCGATCACCTGCTCGGGCGGTAGGTACGTCGTCTCAGAACAGGAGCTTGCCTCCGACGATCGCCAGCGTCACCGCCAGGATCGGGCGCAGGGCGCGGTCGGAGACGCGCGTCGAAATGAGGCTGCCGACGATGATGCCGGGGATCGAGCCGAGCAGCAGCGACAGCAACAGCCCCACATTGACCGATCCCATCACCCAATGCGCCGCGCCCGCCACCAGGGTCAGCGGCACGGCATGGGCGATATCGGAGCCGACAAGGCGATTGATCGGAATCTTGGGGTAGAGCACCAGCAGCGCGGTCATCCCGATCGCGCCCGCGCCGACCGACGACAGCGAGACCAGCACGCCGAGCACCGCGCCGAGGATGATCGTGAAGCGCGCGATCCGCTCGGGGGCGATGTCGTCGAGGCGCGTCGCGAAATAGGCGAGGATCCGGGCGCGGAACGTCATCGAGATCGCGGTGAGGATCAGCGCGATGCCCAGCGAGATCGTGATGATGTGGGTCGCGCCCTCGAGCTGCTTGCCGGTGAAGGACAGGAGCACCAGCGTGACGATCGTCGCGGGCACGCTGCCGGTCGCCAGCCGGCGCACGACCTTCCAGTCGACGGTGCCGCTGAAGCCGTGCACGGCAGTGCCCACGGTCTTCGTCGCCGAGGCATAGAGCAGGTCGGTGCCTACCGCGGTCGCCGGATGGAAGCCGAAGGCGAGCACCAGCAGCGGCGTCATCAGCGATCCGCCGCCGACCCCGGTAAGCCCCACCAGCACGCCGACCGCGAGGCCAGCGAGCGAATACATCGGACTGAGGATGCTCACGTGCGGCGCGCCTTCTCTTCTCCAAGAGAGCGAGCTTGGCGCGGCGGCGCGCTGCGAACAACAAACGGAAACTTCGCGGTGCACATGCAGAAGGATGGACGCGGGCTTCGCCCGGGCGTGCGCAGGGCGGGAAATCCCCGCTTCCGCAAAGGGGCGGAGGTGGTATTGGGGACGCGGGGAGGATTGCAGTGACCGGGCTCGACATCATCGTTCTGATCGTCATCGGCGGCGCGGCCGTGCTGGGATTCCTCCGCGGCTTCGTGACCGAGGTACTCGCGTTCCTCGCCTGGATCCTGGTGGTGGTGGCGATCAAATTCTTCCACACCCCCGTTGCCGCGCTGCTTTCCAGCCTGGTCGGCACGAGCCAGGGCGGGGCGGTGCTCGCCTTCGCGATGCTGGGCGGCGTCGCCTATTTCGGCGGACGGCTGATCGCCAATTCGCTGGGCGGGCGGATGCGCGAGAGCTTTCTCGGGCCGATCGACCGCGCACTTGGATTGGGTTTCGGTGCGCTGAAGGGGCTGATCCTGGTGAGCATCGCGTTCCTGCTGCTTGTGTTGGTGTTCGACACCGTCGGTGGCGGCCCTTCGCAGCGGCCGGACTGGATCACCAAGTCGGTGACCTATCCCATGCTCGACGCGACGAGCGCCGGGATCGCCGATTTCGTCGATCGGCGGCGCAAGGGCGAGCCGGTGTTCGGTGGGACGGAGCATTCGGAAGCGGTGGGAAACGAGAGTTCGCGGCGTTGATGCCGGGCGAGGTCGGCTCCAGCTTCAGGATAGACAGTGGGGATGGAGACCCGGACTTCTTCCGCTATCCCATCACCGCGCGCCGCGTGTCCGAGACCTGGTTCAGCGATACGTTGCCGCGGGGTGAGGCATTCTTGCTGCTCGTGACGGGAGGCCAACTGCATGGCGAATATCTTGCTATCACATCGCGGCAGGCCCGTTCGCTTTCCAGCCAATTATCCGAGGGGCCGTGGGTAAGCGTCGTAGTGCATCGCGTCCTACGTCCCGGCGATGGCTTCGAATCTGATCCTCAATCGCTTGTGGCGGTAGGGATGGCAGTAGCTGAGGCGGTTTAAGGTCGAGAACGACCCTTGCGCAGGAAATGTGCATATCCCGACGTAATTCATCCGAGGGCACTTAGGGCCTCGCACTTCGGCGCTCGCTCCCCTAAGTCGCAGAGGATGAATGCGCCGCTCTACAATACGCAAATCCTGCGGCTGGCCGCTTCGATTCCATTTCAGGACCGATTGTCGGATCCCGCAGCGACCTCGGAGAAGCGATCGCCGGTGTGCGGCAGTCGGGTGACGGTGGATATCGACCTCGACGACGACGGATGCGTTTCCGGGGTCGGCATGCTGGTGCGGGCTTGCGCGCTGGGCCAGGCGTCCGCCTCGTTGATGGCGGCGCATGTCGTGGGGCGGACCGCAGCGGAGCTCGCCGAGGCGCGCGACGAATTGACCGCGTGGCTGGCCGGTGAGCGTGCCCTCCCGCCCGCATGGCCGGGACTCGACATCTTCATTCCCGCGCTGCCGCACCGCGCACGCCACCCGTCGATCCGGCTCGCGTTCGAGGCCGCTGCCGAGGCCGCTGCCGCGGCGGGATCGCGCTGATGGCGGGACATGCCGAGGGCGGGCTTTCGCTGCTGAGCGACGCCGTGCCGATGCTGGGCTTCGCGCTCGTTTTCGTGCTGCTGTTCAGACGCCTCGGGCTGGGGCAGACGCTGGGTTTCCTTGTTGCCGGTGCGGTAGTTGGGCCCCAGGTCCTGGGTTTGGTTGGCGACGCGGAGACCAAGCTGGGCATCGCCGAACTGGGCATCGCGCTGCTGCTGTTCCTGGTCGGGCTGGAGCTGAGCCCGAGTCGGCTATGGCGGATGCGGCGCGACATTTTCGGCTTGGGCCTTATGCAGGTCACGCTTTGCGGGCTCGCGCTGGCGGGCATGGTATGGCTGGCGACGCACTCGACGCTGGGCGCGGCGCTGGCGTTGGGACTGCCGCTCGCTTTGTCTTCGACCGCGCAGGTGCTGCCGCTGCTGCAATCGGCTGGCAGGCTACGGACGCCGTTCGGCGAGCGGGCCTTTGCGATACTGCTGTTCCAGGACCTGTCGATCGTGCCGCTGATTACGATCGTCGCCGCGCTCTCGCGCAATCCCGCCGACCAGAACGGGCCGCCGGGGTGGCAGCTCGCGGTCTATACCGTACTCGCGATCGTCGGACTGGTGCTGGCGGGGCGCTTCCTGCTCCGGCCGCTGTTCCGGCTGATCGGCAATCTGGGCGAGCGCGAAATGTTCGTCTTTGCCGGGCTGTTCGCGGTGATCGCCAGTGCGGCGCTGATGGAGGCGCTTGGGCTTTCGGCCGCTCTGGGCGCGTTCATCGCCGGCGTGATGCTGGCCGATTCGCCGTATCGCCACGAGCTGGAAGCCGATGTCGATCCGTTCCGTTCGATCCTGCTCGGCCTGTTCTTCCTCGCGGTGGGGATGACGCTGGACCTGCATGCGATCGCGGCCAACCCGTGGTTCGTCGCCGGAATGGCGATCGCGCTGATCGTCATCAAGGCCGCGCTGATCATGGGCATGGCGCTGCTGTTCGGCGCGAAGCTGCGCGGGGCCTTCGCGCTGGGCCTGCTGCTGAGCCAGGGCGGCGAGTTCGGCTTCGTCCTGTTCGCCCAGGCGCAGAATGCGATGCTGATCGAGGGGCAGGCGGCGAGCCTGTTCGGCGCGATCGTCACGCTCTCGATGGCGACCACGCCGTTCCTGATGATGGCAACGAAGAAGATGCGGGCCGAGCCGGAGCCGAACGGCGATCACCTGGAGACGCCGCAGCAGGATGGCAGCAATGCGATCGTCGTCGGCTATGGCCGGTTCGGCCAGACGGTGGCGCAGATGCTGATCGGCCAGGGTATTTCGGTGACTCTCGTCGATACCGATGTCGAGATGATCGAGACCGCCGGCAATTTCGGCATGAAGGTCTATTATGGTGACGGCACGCGCACCGATATCCTGCGCCAGGCCGGCGCGGCCGATGCCGAGCTGCTGCTGTTCTGCCAGGACGGCGACAAGCTGGATACCGAGGCGCTGGAGGCGCTCCACCACGCCTTCCCCGACGCGACGATCTTCGTGCGCGCCTATGATCGGCGATCGGTGATGAAGATGAAGGGCGCGCCGGTAGCGGGGATCGTCCGCGAGATGCTGGAGAGCGCGATCGTGATGGCACGCCGCGCGATGGAAGCGGTGGGGGTCGACAGCACCGAGATCGACAAGACCGAAGGTGAATATCGCCGTCGCGATTCCGCTAGGCTCCAGATCCAGAAGGACACCGGCGACCTGTATGCGGCGCGCGAGCGGATGTTCAGCCAGGCGGCCCAAGCCGCGGCGGCGGAATCCGACATCAACCCGAGATGAAGAATCGGCCTTTCCGCGTGCGGATGGGCTTCGCGCTCTCGGGAATCCGTGCATGCTGGCGCGGCGAGGCAAGCTTCCGCACGCAGGCTCGGCTCGCGGCATTGGCATTGACGGCGCTGCTCGTGCTGCGGCCGGCGCCGATCTGGTGGGCGGTGGTCGCGATTTGCTGCGCGCTGGTGCTCGCGCTCGAGCTGGTCAATTCGGCGATGGAGGCGGTGATCGACCGGCTGCATCCCGAGGTCCACCCCGCGATCGGGCTCGCCAAGGACATGCTGGCCGGCGCGGTGCTGGTGATGAGCCTCGCCTCGCTGCTAGTGGGCGCGGCGATGCTGGTGGATGCAGGGCCGCGCTTCCTGCACGAGATCGGGATATTGCGATGAGGCTGGTGACAATCCTCGCGGCGCTTTCGGGCGCGCTGGCCGTGGCTGCGGGTGCGTTCGGCGCGCATGGCGCGAGCGGCGAGGCGGCGGAGTGGCTGAAGACCGGCGGGCATTACCAGCTGATCCACGCCGTGGCCGCGCTGATCGCCGTGCAGATGCGGGCTAGGGGGCCGGCCTGGCTGTTCGTCATCGGCGGCGCCGTGTTCGCGGCGACGCTCTACCTGATGGCGCTGGGATGTCCGCATTGGCTGGGCGCCGTGACGCCCCTGGGCGGCGCGGCATTGATCGCCGGATGGCTGTGGCTGGCGTGGGACGTGGCGAGGAACGCGCGGTAACCCGCGCCGGCGCTATTCTCCCACGACCTTCGCGACGCCTGCCACGATTGCCGGATGATAACCGGCCTTGGCCTGCTCGAAGAGCTGGCGCGCGATCGGCTTGCCCCAGTCGCCCTGCGCCATCAGCCCGTTGTAGATCGGGTAGATCAGCAGGCCGCGGCCGACGCTGGTAGCGAAGGCGCGGATCGAGGGAAGCGCGGGATCGTAGCGATTGGCGATGGCCAGTTCGGCCCAGGCCGAACGGACATAGGCGTTCGACGAAGCCGACAAGCCGAGCGTTTCGTCCAGCTCCTTCAGTCGCGCGGGCGTTTGCCGGCGGGGCAGTCCGTTCAGGAAACGCAGCCATTGCTGGGTGCTCCAGCCCTGCGGTTGTACCGCCGAGATGGGGCCACCGGCCTTGACCGCGGCGAGCTTGGCATCGACCGCCGCGAGGGTCGCGGAGGTGATGTGCACCGCATTCTCGGGCAGGCCGGGCTGATAGGCCCAGCGATCGAGTTGGAGCTTCGCTTCGAGCGCCTTGTCGCCCTTGATCAGATTGGCGCGCAAGTCCGCGAGGAAGCCTGCGGTGGTCTGGGGCTGGAAGGCATGGCGATCGAAATAGGAGGTCAGATAGGCGTCCCATTTCGCGCGGCCGACGCCGCGCTCGATCGTGCGGAGGAAGGTCGAGCCCTTGAAATAGTCGAGCTGGCCGGCGGTGGCGCCGGGATCGCCGTGTAGGCGTGTGGCGGGAGCGGTGGCGCCGCCGGGTTCCTTGATGTCCTTGTTCAGCCCGTCCCAGTCGAGATCGGCATAGATGGCGGCGCGATCGGCGCCGTAGACCGCCTCCATGATGCGGTTCTCGAAATAGGTGGTGAAGCCCTCGTTGAGCCACGAGTCCGACCAGGTCGCGTTGGTGACGAGGTTGCCCGACCAGCTATGTGCCAGTTCGTGCGCGACGACATCGGTGTTCGAGCGGTCGCCGGTGACGATCGTCGGCGTGAGGAAGGTGAGGGTGGGGTTCTCCATGCCGCCGAACGGGAAGCTGGGCGGCAGGACGAGCATGTCATAGCGGCCCCAGCGATAGGGCCCGTAGAGTGCCTGGGCGGCGTCGATCATCTTCTCGACATCGCCCACTTCATGCGCGGCGGCATCGAGCTGCGAGGGTTCGGTCCAGACGCCGGAACGCGGGCCCGTCGCCTTGAAGGCGAGGTCGCCGACCGCCATCGCGATCAAATAGGGCGGGACCGGCTTGTCCATCTTGAAATGGAAGGTCTGCCAGCCCGCGCCGGCCGGGGTGCCCCTGGCGCCGTCGAGGCGCTCGCCGCTCATCACCGCGACGAGATCGTTGGGGACCGTGATTGCCGCCGACCAGGTCTGGCGGATGCCGGGGCTGTCCTGCGTCGGGATCCAGCTGCGATTGTTGATCGGCTGTCCCTGGCTGAACAGATAGGGCTTGGCCTTGCCGGCGGTGAGTTCGGGTGGGAGCCATTGCAGCGCGGTGGCGCTCGGCTTCGAGCTGTACCTGATGACGATGCGCTTTGCGCCGTTCAGCTGGACGGTGAGCGCGGAACCGAGATCCTTGTCGCGCGCGCCGATCGTGAAGGGCAGCGGTTTGCCGGCGGCGTCGGTGATCGCGGCGATGTCGAGATCGTCGGCGTCAAGCACGACCTGCTTGGCGCCGGGAGCGGCAAGGATATCGAGCGTCGCGGTGCCCGACATGGTCTTGGTGGCGAAATCGGCGCGCAGCGCTAGAGCGACGTGGGTGACGCGAGCGACCTCGGGCCGGGCGTGGGTCCAGGCGTCCTTCGCCTCGGGCGTGGTGAGGATCGGGGCGGGCGCGGTCTGGGCCATGGCGGAGGTGGTGGTCAGCAAGGCGGCGAGGGCCGGGAGAAGGATACGCATGGCGCGGTGCTAAGCGCGTTGCGGCCAAACGGCAACCGAGCCGGCGAGCGTGCACACAAGTCAGGGAACCGGAGGCAGCACCGGCGGTGCGCTTGCGCGATAGCGGATCGTGGCACCCATTGCGGAGGTTATCTAGCGGAACAAGCGGCTATGCTCGGCATAGGCGATCGACAATGCTCCTGGCGCCGTCCAGCTTCCGCGCAGCCAGATCGCGCCATTTTCTTCCTGGAGCGCACTGCCGTGGTCGGCATCGGCAGTGAAGACGATTTCCGCGCTAGAGGGATCGTCGCTCTTGCGGCCGATCGCGACATTGGTCGCCATGCCGACCGTCGCCCCGCAATCCCGCGTGAAGATATACGCGATTTTGTCGGAGGCAGGATCCGGAAGGCGTCCAATGATTTGATTGGCGCAAAGATCTGCCACGCCGCAACCACTGATATTGGCGGTAAGAGGCATTGCAAAGGCGGTGAAAAGGAACCGCCGCCAGTGCATCAGCGCGGCTGCGCGTCTAGGAACGCGGCGACGTCCGCCAAGTCTACCGTCTTATCCAGGAAAGTCTTGCCGATACCGCGGGCGAGCAGGAAGGGTAGCGTGCCGGCGGCCATCTTCTTGTCGTGGAGCATATGCTGGACCAGCCGCGCACCGCTGGCGGTGATCCCGGCGGCCATCAGGCCGTCGGGCAGGCCGATCACGCGGAGGTGCGCTGCGACGCGCTCGGCTTCCTGCCCGGAACACAGGCCAAGGCGCGCCGAATAGGCAAAGGCCAGCGCCATGCCGGCGGCGACGCCCTCGCCGTGGAGCAGCTTCGAGGAGAAGCCCGTCTCCGCCTCCAGCGCGTGGCCGAAGGTGTGACCGAGGTTGAGCAGCGCCCGCTTGCCGGTGGTCTCGCGCTCGTCCTCCGCGACGATGCGGGCCTTGGCGGCGACCGAATGGGCGATCGCGTGGGTTCGTGCCTCGGGATCGCCGGCGAGAAGCGCGGCCGCATTCGCCTCGCACCATTCGAAAAAGGCGAAATCGTCGATCAGGCCGTATTTGACGACCTCGGCATAGCCGGCGCGCTGTTCGCGGAGGGGCAGCGTGTCCAGCACCTGCGGATCGATCAGCACCATCGCAGGCTGATGAAAGGCACCGACCAGGTTCTTGCCGGCGCGGCTGTTGATCGCGGTCTTGCCGCCGACCGAACTGTCGACCTGGGCCAGCAGGGTGGTGGGGATCTGGACGAAGTTGCAGCCGCGCTTGAGGATCGCGGTCGCGAAGCCGACCAGATCGCCGATCACGCCGCCGCCCAGCGCGATCACGTGATCGCTGCGCTCGATGCCGAGATCGAGCAGCCGATCGGTCAGCGATTCGAGCTGAGCCCAGCTCTTGGTGCCTTCGCCGGGGGGGAGGATGATCGCTTCGCTGTCGATGCCGAGACCCGCCTGGAGCGTGGCGAGGTGCGGGCGGAGATTCTCGTCGGTGACGATGACGAAGCGGCGACCCTTCGCAAGCGGGGCGAGGTGATCGCCGGCACGGGCGAGCAGCCCGGCCTCGATGCGGACGTCATAGCTGCGCGCGCCGAGCGCGACGGGGACGATTGTCACGGATAGATTGCCTTCAGGATCGCATCGACGGTGGCGTCGTGCGGCGCTGCTATGCTGGCGACGCGGATCGGCGCAAGCGCGTAGAAGGGATTGCGGACCTTGGCGAGCTCGGTGAGCGTCGTTTCGGGGTCCTTGCCGCGCAGCAACGGGCGCGTATCGCGCTTGCGGACCCGTTCGGCGAGTATCGCGGGCTCGGCATCGAGCCATACCGCCAGCGCGTGATCGAGGATCAGGGTGCGAGTCGCTTCGTTGATGAAGGCGCCGCCGCCGGTGGCGATCACCTTGGGCGTGCCGTCGATCAGCCGGGCGATGACGCGCCGTTCGCCGTCCCGGAAATGCGGTTCGCCGAATCGCTCGAAAATGTCGGAGATGGTCATCCCCGCGGCCGATTCGATCTCGGTATCCGCATCCACGAAGGGCAGGTTCATGCGGTGCGCGAGCCTCCGCCCGACGGTGGACTTGCCCGCCCCCATCAGTCCGATCAGGACGATCGGCTTGCCCGTCCAGCCACTTGCGCTTGCATGCATTTGTAACATTGTGCGGGGGGCTATACAGCGTGGCCGGGTCTCGGGCAAAAGGCCCGCGCAGTCACTCTGTCCCACGGACCGTATCATGTCCCGTTCGCTCGTTGCGTTGATCGTCGTCATAGTCGTTCTGGTGGGGGGCGTGTTCGTCCTGGCCGGGCGCAGCAGCGAGAAGGAGCCGGTCCGCATGGAGAAGGTGGTCCCGCTTGAAAATCTCACGCGCTAGGGCTTCCGGGCTCGCACTGACGACGCTGCTCCTGGCCGGCGTCGCGGTGCCGGCAGTGGGTCAGCAGGACAAACCCGAATCGCTGCTTCCGCCGGGATTCGACCAGCCGGTGCCGGCACAGGCACCCACGCCCGCGCCGTCGCGGCCCGCCGAGCCGGTGGCGCCGCCGCCGATCGCGGCCGTGCCGCTGCCCGACGATCTCGCGCTCGGTAACGCGACCGAACTGGGCAATGGGCAGGAAGCGGCTCCCGAGCCGATCGACCTCTCGCAATATGAGCTGCCCGACTATGCGAAGCATTCTCTGGCGCGCGTCGGTGCGTTCGCCGCGGGCAATGCGGCGTTTCCGGCCAATGCATTCGGCGCGACCGACGGGCGCGTGCTGAAGACGCTTCTCCGCCGGCTCGACGCGCCGATCGCGTCGCGCTGGGCCTCGATCGTGCTGCGGCGCGCGCTGATGTCGCCGCTCGACACGCCGAGCCATATCGATGGTGCGGACTTCGCGGCCGAGCGCGCCTGGGTGCTGCTGCGGATGGGCGAGGCGGTAGCGGCGCGTGCAGTGGTCAACGATGTCGACACCGACAATTACACGACCCTGCTTTATCAGGTGGCGATGCAGGCCGGGCTGGCGACGGGCGATCCGGCGGCCTTCTGCCCGATCGCCGACGATGCCGCGTCGATCATCCACCAGCGCGGCTGGGCGCTCGCCCAGGCGATGTGTATGGGGCTGCGGGGCAAGCCCAGCGAGGCGGGACAGCTGCTGAACGCAGCACGCCAGGGCACGAGCAGCAGCGATATCGACAACCTCCTCGCCGAGAAGGTGCTGGGCGCGGGCGCCGAGGGCCGACGCGCGGTGACGATCGAATGGGCGGGCATCACCCGGCTGACCGCATGGCGCTGGGGTCTGGCGACTGCGACCGGCGTAGACGTGCCGGCCGAGCTTTATGCGACGGCGGGGCCGCAGGTTCGCTACTGGCAGGCGCTGTCGCCGTCGATTGCGCCGGCGGCGCGGGCGCAGGCGGCGGAGCTGGCGGCGACGTCGGGCGTGTTCTCCAATGCCGGGCTGGTCGATCTTTACGGCGATATCGACGCCGACAGCGACGCGAACGGGCCGGAGGCGGGCATCGCGCGCGACCTGCGCACCGCCTATACCGATGGCGATGCCGCCGATCGGGTGAAGGCGATCCAGGCGCTGTGGGACCAGGCCCAGACGCCGCGGACCCATTATGCCCGGCTGATCCTGACGGCGCGCGCTGCTTCGTGGATCCCGGCGAGCGACAAGATCGCGACGCCCGAGCGGCTGATCGCGTCGATGCTGTCGGCGGGCTATGACGGCGCCGCGATGGAATGGCGTGGCGCGGTGAAGCCCGGCAGCGAGGGCTGGGCGCTGCTGGCGCTGGCCGATTCGTCGACGAGCCCCGTCTCCTATGGCGTGTTCGACAGCTATCGGGGCGCCGCCTCGCCGCGCAAGGCGCAGATGCTCCTGGCGGGGTTGGCGGGCCTGGGCCGGTTGAACGCATCCGACGCCGAGCGTGGGGCGCAGGCAGTGGACGTGCGGATCGGGGGCGCCAATGCTTGGACCCGCGCGATCGACGCCGCCGGACGCAAGGGCGAACCGGGCGCGGTGGCGCTGCTCGCCGCAGTGGGCATGCAGGCGCCGAACTGGGACTATGTGACGCCCGAGGCGCTGTTCCACATCGTTGCGGCGATGCGCGCGGCAGGAATGGACAATTACGCTCGGATGATCGCCGTCGAGGCGGTCACGCGGACGGTTTGACGTCGCTCGGGAACGCCGACGATCGGGCGCTGATCGAGCGCTTCCTGGAAATGATGCAGGCCGAGGCGGGGGCTGCGGCCAATACGATCGCCGCCTATGCGACCGACCTGCGGATCGCGTCGGAGACGCTGGAGGGGCGGCTGGGCGCGGCGGGTGCTGCCGATCTCGAGCAGCTGGGCGGCGAATGGCAGGCGCTGGCGCGATCGACGGTGGCGCGCAAGTCGGCGGCGCTCCGGCGATTCTTCGCCTTTCTGGCCGACGAGGGGCTGCGGGCTGACGATCCGGGCGGCGCGCTGCCGCGTCCCGGCACCGCGCGGGCGCTGCCCAAGGTGCTTAGCATCGAGGATGTCGACCGGCTGTTCGCCGCGATCGCCGAGCGCGAGGCGCGCGTGCCGCCCGATCCGCGCGACCTGCGGCTGCTGGCGCTGGTCGAACTGCTCTACGGATCGGGGCTGCGCGCGACCGAGCTGGTCTCATTGCCCCGCAACGCCATCCATCCCGATCGGCCCTATCTGATCCTGAAGGGCAAGGGCGGGCGCGAGCGGCTGGTGCCGATATCGGATCGCGCGCGGGCGGCGGTGGCCGCGTGGCGGGAGCATGTGGCGAGCGATCGGGCGTGGCTGTTCCCCTCGGGCAAGGGGCATCTTTCCCGCGTGCGCCTCTATCAGCTGATCCGGGCGCTGGCCGCGGCGGCGGGGATCCCGCCCGATCGGGTGAGTCCGCACGTGCTGCGCCACGCCTTCGCGACGCATCTGCTCGAAGGCGGGGCGGACCTGCGCGCGCTCCAGGCGATGCTGGGCCATGCCGATATCGCGACGACCGAGATCTACACCCATGTCGACAGCAAGCGGCTGGTCGATCTCGTCAATTCGCGGCATCCTCTCGGTGAGATGTTGGAGAAACCCACGTGAACCGGTTCGAGAAGATCGCCGTGGTCGCGGCCGTCCTCGCGACGTGGCTCTATGCCGATGCAACCGAATCGGTGTGGGATCTCTATGTCGTTCGTCCGCACTTGCCGTGGCTGCTGACGGCGTTTGCTCTCGCGGGATGGATTCTCTCCAATTACGTACCGATCGCCGTCGCGTTGCTGTATTGGCGTCGAGCGAAGCAGGCCCGGCGACCCTGGGTATTTCACCTCCTGCTCCTGCCGTCGATCATTCTGGCGACATGGGCAGGCGATTCAATGATGCTGCAGGTGACGGGCGAGCCGGATTTCGATGCGACCATCGGTGCGCCCGTCATTATCGGCATGTACCTGCTAATTGTCGCGGTTCTCGGCTATGCTGCCGCGGTGATTGCTCACAGGAACGCGCGCGAAGCTGTGAAGGCCGGATGAGTGCATTGATTCGAGAAGCTTTCGGATACCCTCCTCGTTGACGTAGCCAACCGGCAGGACTAGCCCCCGCTGCGATGACCACATTCCTCGACTTCGAGAAGCCGATCGCCGAGCTGCAGAGCCGGATCGACGAGCTGCGCAACACCGCCCAGGGCGGCGAAGTGAACATCGATGCGGAGATCGGACCGCTCCAGGCGAAGTCCGACAAGCTGTTGCTCGACACCTATGCCCGGCTCACGCCGTGGCAGAAGACGCAGGTGGCGCGCCATCCGGAGCGGCCGCATTTCAAGCATTATGTCGCCGGGCTGATCGAGGATTTCATGCCGCTGGGCGGCGACCGCGCCTTCGCCGATGATGCCGCGATCATTGGTGGTCTCGGCCGCTTCCGCGGGCGCCGGGTGATGGTGATCGGCCATGAGAAGGGCGACGACACCGCGAGCCGGCTCAAGCACAATTTCGGCATGGGCAAGCCCGAGGGCTATCGCAAGGCGATCCGCCTGATGCAGCTCGCCGACCGGTTCGGACTGCCGGTGATCACGCTGGTCGACACCTCGGGCGCCTTCCCGGGCGTGCAGGCCGAGGAGCGCGGCCAGGCCGAGGCGATCGCGCGCTCGACCGAGCAGTGCCTCAACCTGGGGGTGCCGCTGGTCGCGTCGATCCTGGGCGAGGGCGGCTCGGGCGGCGCCGTAGCGCTGGCGGCAGGCAATACCGTGTTGATGATGGAGCACGCGGTCTATTCGGTGATCTCGCCTGAGGGGTGCGCCTCAATCCTGTGGCGCACAGCCGACAAGGCGGCCGACGCAGCCGAGGCGATGAAGGTCACTGCGCAGCATCTGAGGGAGTTGGGCGTGATCGACCGGATCGTCCCCGAACCGCTGGGCGGAGCGCATCGCGCGCCGGGCGTGGCGGTGCAGGCGCTGGGCGATGCGATCGCGCAGTCGCTCGACGCGATGCAGGGCCTGTCCCCCGAATCGCTGCGTCAAGCGCGCCGTGCGAAGTTCCTGGCGATGGGCCGGGTCTGAACTCCAGGGCAGTCCGGGGCTTAAGGCTTGAGCCGAGGCCGGCTGGCGCTGTTCAAGATCAGTGCGCTGATTTCCGAAGGTTCGATTCTAAGCACGGAATAATCCGCAATGCGCGGATGCGGCGTGTCCAGCGGCTTGTGATGGGTCGCGGTGACCACGACCACGCTGGCGCCCGCCGCCTCGGCCGCGGCGATTCCGGCCGGCGCGTCCTCGAACACAAGGCAGTCCGTGATCGGATGGCCCAGTTGTTCGGCGGCGAGCAGGAAGCAGTCAGGGGCTGGCTTGCCATGCGCGACATCATCCGCGGTCACCAGCACCGCCGGTATCGGCAGCCCCGCAGCTTCGATCCGTCGTAGCGCCAGGACACGCGGTGCCGAGGTGACGATCGCCCAGCGATCGAGGGGAAGCGCCCCGAGAAAAGCCGCAACGCCGGCGATCGCCTCGATCCCGGCGACATCGTCGATCTCCGCGAGCGTCAGCGCATCCGCTTCGGCAACGGGATCGACTCCGGGCAGCGCGAGATTGCGAATCGTGTCGAGCGCGCGGACGCCGTGGATCGTCGGCAAAAAGGCCTGGACGTCGAGACCGTGACGCTGAGCCCAGGCGGTCCAGACGCGTTCGGCAGAAGCGATCGAGCTGAGGATCGTGCCATCCATGTCGAACAGAAAGGCTGCGAAGCGGTGTTGCGCGAAGGGAGCGGACATCGGCGCTCATCTAGGGTCGAGCCCGGCCGCGGGCAATGCGATGGGCAAGAAAAAGGGCGACGAAACCGTAGTTCCGCCGCCCTTCCTCGATTTCGGTCGATAAAGGCTTAGGTGGCCTTCATGTTCGACGTGACGTTGCCGAAGGTCTTGTTGAGCTGGTTGCCCAGGCCCTGCATCGCGGCAATCGCGGCGACGGCGATCAGCGCGGCGATCAGGCCGTACTCGATCGCGGTGGCGCCCTTCGAATTCTTCAGGAAGTTGCGAATCTTCTTCATACCGGTCTCCATCGTCCCAGAAAGTGCTTCATTCACCGGCCGGCCCAGACTTTCATCCGGGACGGCATCGCTGACACTAGGGAAGGGAAGTAAAGAAACGCCTAAACCGGGATGTTACGATCGCGTTAGCGATAAGCGGACTCAGTGCGCCTGCTGAACCTTGTCGCTGATATTGGTCCACATCGAGGTAGTGACGTCGGCGAGGCCGATCAGAGCGCTCATCAGGGCCAGCACGACGAGTGCGAGTATCAGGCCATATTCGATGACCGTCGCGCCCTTCTGATCGCCGATCAGCGCGCGGATAAATCGGGCCGGGGCTCGCATCTCAGCCTCATCTCCTGCAGGACACACGGTTCCATATTAGGAAAGAGATTACGGAGTGCTTAGCGATTCTGCGCTTTTACTGGTCGTGGCTGTAGCGATGATCGACGCCGAGGGACGCGTGCTGGTGCAGCAGCGGCCCGAGGGCAAACCCATGGCCGGACTCTGGGAATTTCCCGGAGGTAAGGTCGAGCCGGGCGAACTGCCCGAAGGCGCGCTGATCCGTGAGATCCGCGAGGAACTGGGTGTCGAGATCGCCCGCGATTCGCTCACGCCCGCGATCTTCGCGAGCGAAGGCCTTGGGACGCGGCACCTGCTGCTGCTCCTCTACCTGACGCGCGAATGGGAAGGCGAGCCCGAGCCCCGGCACGCTACCGCGCTGCAATGGCTCGCACCGGGCGACTTGCGCGATCTGGCGATGCCGCCGGCGGACGAGCCGCTGATCGGATTGCTCGAGCGGCTGGTCTAGGATTTCGGCTTGAGCGCGTCGGCCAGCGAGGTCGTGGCGCTGCCGCGGCGTGCGGGCTTGGGCTGCGAGGGATCGGGCGCCCAACCGGTGAGATAGACGATCTCGAACCGTTCCGGCGTCCGGCCATCCGGGTCGGCGCGTTCGGCGAACTGCTCGGCGGCGGCGAGCAGTGTAGCCCGGGTCAGCGGGCGGGCGCCGGGCAGCAGGTTGGTCGCGGCCATACCGCGCAGGTCGCGGATCAGATTGGGCAGGCCGGCGTAGCGGACTGCGAGCGTCTCGACGTCGGACACCGGAAGCGCGAAGCCGGCGCGGCTGAGCAGGTCGCCGGCGGAGCGCACGTCGATCTGGGGATGGAATCGCGCGGCGGGCCGATCGGCCTCGGCAGCAAGGAATGATGCCCGCAACGTCGCCAGCGTACCGGCACCGAGGAAGGCACCGAGGAACAGTCCGTCTGGGCGCAGCGCGCGACGGGCAAGAGCGAGAGCCCCCGGTACGTCGTTGATCGAATCGAGCACGCCCGCCGATACGACCAGGTCGAAGCTGGCCTGGGGGAAGGGATGGAGATCCTCGTCGGCCTGAATCGCACCCGAGGCTCTAGCGAAAGCCGCGCCGGCCTCGAGGCGCGTGATCTCGGCACCAGGCAGCGTGAAGCTGCCGTCGAAGCTGCCGAGATCGAGCACGTCGCGGAACTCGCGGTTCACCCCTGCGAGTCGCTCGTAGAGTCCCTCGAGCATGTGATCGCGCACGAAGCTCTCGTAGCGGCGGGCGGCGCGATCGCGGCGCTTGCGGCGCAGCGCGCGATCGAAGATCTCGGCGGGGGACTCGGTCTGGGACACGGCGCGCTTGTGCAGCGGCACGGCACGGGGGACAAGGCATGCGATGCATGCGCTCGCGCCTCTCGCCCGCCTGGCCGATCTCGCACTACCGCAGCGCTGCCCGGGATGCGGCGAGATCACGCATGCGGATCACCGTTTCTGTGCTGCGTGCTGGGGAAGCCTGCGCTTCCTGGGCCCGCCCTGGTGTGCGAAATGCCATGTACCGTTCGATTATGATCGCGGTGACTGCGCCCGATGCCTGGCGCATCCGCCGGCGCATGACGGGGTGCGGGCGGCGGTCGCCTATGGCGATGTGGCGCGCGGGGTGGCGCTCAAGCTCAAATATTCGGGGCGCTTGGCCTGTGCGGAGACGATGGCCCGGGCGATGGCGCGACTGATGCCCGTGGATGCCGACCTGCTGGTGCCGGTGCCGCTACACCGCTGGAGGATCTGGACGAGGGGGTTCAATCAGGCAGCGCTGATCGCGCGGCGGCTCTCGAAAGCGGGCGGGGTGCCCGCGGACGCGGAATTGCTGCTGCGCGTGAAGGCTACGCCCGTATTGCGCGGCCTGGGCCCACGCGGACGTGCCAAGGCGGTTGCGGGGGCATTCGCGCTTGCGCCGGGAGCGCGGGACAGGATCGCGGGGAAGACGATCGTGTTGGTCGACGATGTCCATACCAGCGGCGCGACGGGCGAGGCGTGTGCGCGGACGCTCAAGCGCGGTGGCGCGCGCGCGGTGATCCTTCTGTGCTGGGCGCGCGTTCTTGACGAAGAGGATCTGGATTGACCCGGCTTGACAGGGGCTTGGGCGCACCACAAGTCGAGGAAGATATGGCTAAGATCGAAATCTATACCAAGGCGTTCTGCCCCTATTGCACGCGCGCCAAGCATCTCCTCGACGGCAAGGGCGTCGGCTACGAGGAATTCGACATCACCATGGGCGGCCCGAAGCGCCAGGAGATGATCCAGCGCGCGCATGGCCGAACGACGGTGCCGCAGGTGTTCATCGACGGCGAGCATGTCGGCGGATCGGACGATCTCGCCGCGCTGGAGCGTGAGGGACGGCTAGACCAGTTGCTCGCCGCATGACCCGCGCGGCGCTGCTCCAGATGACGAGCGGGATCGATCCTGCTGCCAATGCCGCTACGCTGGTGAACGGCGTCGCCGAGGCGAAGGCGGGCGGAGCGGCGATGCTGTTCACTCCGGAAATGTCGGGGCTGCTCGACGGCGATCGCGCGCGTGCGACCGCCTCGCTTCGTCCGGAAGCGGAGGACGCGGTGCTCGCGTCGGTGCGCGACGCAGCGGCGAAGCACGGCATCTGGGTGCATCTGGGCAGCCTCGCGGTACTGCGCGAGGACGGCAAGCTCGCCAATCGCGGCTATGTGATCGACGATGCCGGTGCGATCCGCGCGACCTATGACAAGATGCACCTGTTCGACGTCGACCTGCCGACCGGCGAGAGCTGGCGCGAATCGAACAGCTATACCGCCGGCGAGCGCGCGGTGATCGTGCGGACGCCGCTGGGCGTGCTCGGGCTGGCGATCTGTTACGACCTGCGCTTCCCCGACCTGTTCCGCACGCTGAGCGACGCCGGCGCGACGATCCTGGCGATGCCGGCGGCCTTCACCCGGCCGACCGGCGCAGCGCATTGGCATATCCTCCAGCGCGCCCGCGCGATCGAGGCGGCGGCGTTCGTCGTTTCGGCCGCCCAGACCGGCGAACATGAAGACGGCCGCGCGACCTATGGCCATTCGCTGGTGGTCGATCCCTGGGGCGAAGTGCTGCTCGATATGGGCGAACCGGCGGGGCTGGGTTTTGCCGAGATCGATCAGGCGCGGGTCGAGGCAGCGCGGACGCGCGTCCCCGTGCTCCGGCATCGCCGGGCGATTCCCGAAGTCGAAAGCCTGTGATCGTCTTCGATCTCCGATGCGGCACCGGCCATGTCTTCGAGGCGTGGTTCGGATCGAGCGGCGCCTATGAGGCCCAGCGCGCAGGCGGGATGATCCAGTGCCCGATCTGCGGCGACGGCGATGTTGCAAAGGCCGTCATGGCGCCAAACGTCGGGGCCAAGGGCAATCAGTCGCCGGCGGTCGCGCCGGAGGCCCTGAAGGCCGCGATGGCAGCGATCGCCGAGATCCAGTCGAAGATGCTCGAAAAGTCGCAATGGGTCGGGACGGCCTTTGCCGACAAGGCACGGGCGATGCATCTGGGCGAGACGCCTTCTGCGCCGATCCATGGCCAGACCAGTGCGGAGGAGGCCAAGGCGCTGGTCGAGGAGGGCGTGCCGGTCGCGCCTCTGCTCGTCCCGATCGTGCCGCCCGAAGCCTGCAATTGATTCCGCGGGCGGCGGTGAGTACCAGCACCGCGTGGCCCGGTAGCTCAGCAGGATAGAGCAAGCGATTCCTAATCGAGAGGTCGGAGGTTCGAATCCTCTCCGGGTCACCACTTAGACATGCGGCCGCGCCCGCAGGCTCAGCGGTTGGTCCCCGCCAGTTCCTTGTTGATGTAAAGCGCGACCAGCGTGCCGACCGATCCCGACAGCAGATAGCCACCCGCCGCCATCAGCCCGAAGTGGCTCGCGAGCAGAAGGGCTACGAGCGGCGCGAATCCGGCGCCCACCAGCCATGCCAGGTCCGAGGTGAGCGCCGCGCCGGTATAGCGCCGCGCGGACGAGAAATTGGCGTTCACCGCGCCCGAGGATTGGCCGAAGGCGAGGCCGAGCAGGATGAAGCCGACGATCATGAAGGCCAGCTCGCCGGCGACGCCGCCGTTGAGGAGCTGCGGCGCGAAGCCGCTGAACGCCGCGATGCCGGCCGCCGAAGCACCGAGCACGGTACGCCGCCCGACCCGGTCGGCGATCAGGCCCGAGGCGATCACTGCGATCACGCCGAACGCGGCGGCGACGATCTCGATCATCAGGAAGCGCGCGGGCGCCTGACCGGTGAACAGGAAGACCCAGGACAGCGGGAACACGGTGACCATGTGGAACAGCGCGAAGCTGGCGAGCGGTGCGAAGGCGCCGATGACGATGGTGCGCCAGTCGGTGCGCACCGTGTCGATCACGCCCGAGGGCTGGAGCTCGCGGCTCTCGAACAGCGTGGCGTAATCGTGGGTCGAGACGATGCGCAGGCGGGCGAACAGCGCGACGACGTTGATCGCGAAGGCGACGAAGAAGGGATAGCGCCAGCCCCAGTCTAGGAAGTCGGCGTGCGACAGGGTGGTGAGGAAGAAGGCGAACAGCGCGCTCGCCACGATCAGCCCGAGCGGTGCGCCGAGCTGCGGGATCATCGCATACCAGCCGCGCCGGTTCTGCGGGGCGTTGAGCGCGAGCAGCGAGGCGAGTCCGTCCCAGGCGCCGCCCAGCGCGACGCCCTGTCCCAGCCGGAACAGCGCGAGCAGGATCGCCGACCAGATGCCGATCGTCTCATAGCCCGGCAGGAACGCCATCGCCGCGGTGGACCCGCCGAGGAGGAACAGCGCGATCGTCAGCTTGGTGCCGCGTCCCATCGTCTCGTCGACCCACAGGAAGATGAGCGACCCGACCGGGCGTGCGACGAAGGCCAGCGCGAAGATCGCGAAGGAAAGCAGCGTGCCGGTGACCCGATCGACATAGGGAAAGACCAGGCTGGGGAAGACCAGCACCGAAGCGATCGCATACACGAAGAAGTCGAAAAACTCGGAAGTGCGTCCGATGATCACGCCGATCGCGATCTCACCTGGGGCGATGTCGCCGTGGCGCGCGTTGATCGCGCGGGCATCGCGTTCGGCCGTGCCGGATGTCGGAGCGAGTCGGGCGGTCATGGTCGTGGACTTCCTGGCGATCGGCTGGCAAACAATGTCTTGTATGCGCTTTTCGCAGCGTTTTTGACATTGGACAAAATGTCCAATGTTGCAGTGCACCGTGAACGCGTAGCGGGGGCCCATGTCGAAGGCCGTTTTCCTCGTCCGATTCCTCGCCGCCGCTGGCGCGCTAACCCTGCTTGGCGGGTGCGACATGGTCGTCATGAACCCGATGGGCGATATTGCGCTGCAGCAACGGGATCTGGTGATCATCGCCACCGTGCTGATGCTGCTGATCGTCGTGCCGGTAATCGCGCTCGTCGCACTGGTGGCGTGGCGTTACCGCGCGTCGAACACGGAAGCGCATTACGAACCCGACTGGGACCATTCGACCATGCTCGAGCTGGTGATCTGGTCGGCACCGCTGCTGATCATCATCTGCCTGGGCGCGATCACCTGGACCGGCACGCACCTGCTCGACCCTTATCGCCCGCTCGAACGGGTCGCTGCAGGGCGCCCGGTCGCAGCCGGCACCAAGCCGCTCGAGGTGCAGGTCGTCTCGCTCGACTGGAAATGGCTGTTCATCTATCCCGAATACGGCATCGCCACGGTCAACGAACTGGCCGCGCCGGTCGATCGGCCGATCCATTTCCGGCTGACCTCCTCCTCGGTGATGAATGCCTTCTACGTGCCGACGCTCGCCGGGATGATCTACACCATGCCGTCGATGGAGACGCAGCTCCACGCGGTGATCAACAAGGCCGGCAATTACGAGGGCTTCTCGTCCAACTATAGCGGCGCGGGCTTTTCCGGGATGCGCTTCCGCTTCTACGGCGTGAGCGATGCCGAGTTCGCCGGCTGGGTCGCCCGGATCAAGGCGGGCGGGGGCGAACTGAGCCGCGCACGCTATCTCGAGCTGGAGAAGCCGACCGAGAAGGTGCCGGTGATGCGCTTCGCCAGCGTCGCACCGGGCCTGTTCGACGCTACGGTCAACCAGTGCGTCAAGCCGGGCACGGCCTGCATGTCCGATCTGATGAAGATGGACATGGGTCACGATGCGGGCATGGAGCATATGCCGGGCATGGCGATGCCGCCGGGCAAGAAGGCCGAAGAGCCGCTGACAACGGGCGGGGCGGGCGGTCCGCCCCCGGCCAAGCCGGCCGACGTCCAGCAGCGCACGCCTTCCGAGCCGTCCAACGCCGCCGCCCCGCATCATCACGCCAACTAGATGGCCACCGCAATGACTCCGTCTCCCCTTTCCGTCAGCCCGATCCTTGGCCGCTTCACGCTGGAATCGCTGCCGCTGCACGAGCCGATCGTCGTCGCGACCTTCGCGGTCGTCGCGCTCGGCGGCGTGGCGCTGGTCGCGGCGCTGACCTATTTCAAGCTGTGGGCCTATCTGTGGCGCGAGTGGTTCACCACCGTCGACCACAAGCGCATCGGCATCATGTACGTGATCCTGGGCATCGTGATGCTGCTGCGCGGCTTTGCCGATGCGGTGATGATGCGCTTGCAGCAGGCGATGGCGTTCGGCGGGTCCGAAGGCTATCTGGTGGCGCACCATTATGATCAGATCTTCACCGCGCACGGCGTGATCATGATCTTCTTCGTGGCGATGCCGCTGGTCACCGGGCTGATGAACTATGTCGTGCCGCTCCAGATCGGCGCGCGCGACGTCTCGTTCCCGTTCCTCAACAATTTCAGCTTCTGGATGACCACCGCGGGCGCGGTGCTGGTGATGATGAGCCTGTTCGTCGGCGAGTTCGCGCAGACCGGCTGGCTCGCCATGCCGCCGCTTTCGGGGATCAGCTACAGCCCCGGGGTCGGCGTCGACTATTACATATGGTCGCTGCAGATCGCCGGCATCGGCACGCTGCTGTCCGGAGTCAACCTGATCGCGACCATCGTGAAGCTGCGCGCGCCCGGCATGACGATGATGAAGATGCCCATCTTCTGCTGGACCTCGCTCTGCACCAACATCCTGATCGTCGCTGCCTTCCCGGTGCTGACGGCGGTGCTGGCGCTGCTTTCGCTCGATCGCTACGCGGGCACCAACTTCTTCACCAACACCCTCGGCGGCAACCCGATGATGTATGTGAACCTGATCTGGATCTGGGGCCATCCCGAGGTCTACATCCTGATCCTGCCCGCGTTCGGCATCTTCAGCGAGGTGACCTCGACCTTCTCGGGCAAGCGGCTGTTCGGCTATACCTCGATGGTCTACGCGACCGCGGTCATCACGCTGCTCGCCTATCTGGTCTGGCTGCACCACTTCTTCACGATGGGATCGGGCGCGAGCGTCAACAGCTTCTTCGGCATCACCACCATGGTGATCTCGATCCCGACCGGCGCGAAGATCTTCAACTGGCTGTTCACGATGTACCGCGGGCGCATCCGCTTCGAGCTGCCGATGATGTGGACGATCGCGTTCATGATCACCTTCGTGATCGGCGGCATGACCGGCGTGCTGCTCGCCGTGCCGCCGGCCGACTTCGTGCTGCACAATTCGCTGTTCCTGGTCGCGCACTTCCACAACGTGATCATCGGCGGCGTGCTGTTCGGCCTGTTCGCCGGTATCAACTACTGGTTCCCCAAGGCGACGGGCGTCAAGCTCGACGTGTTCTGGGGCAAGGTCTCCTTCTGGTTCTGGGTGGTCGGCTTCTACTTCGCGTTCATGCCGCTCTATGTGCTGGGCCTGATGGGCGTGACGCGCCGCCTGCGCACCTTCGAGGATCCGAGCCTGCAGATCTGGTTCATCATCGCCGGCTTCGGCGCGGCGCTGATCGCCTGCGGGATCGGAGCGATGCTGATGCAGTTCTACGTGACCTTCCGCGACCGCGAGAAGCTGCGCGACACGACCGGCGATCCCTGGAACGGCCGCACGCTGGAATGGGCGACCTCGTCGCCGCCGCCCGACTATAACTTCGCCTTCTCGCCGGTGGTGCACGAGGGAGACGCCTGGGCGGACATGAAGCAGCGCGGCTATCAGCGCCCGGTGGAGGGCTTCAAGGCGATCCACATGCCGAGCAACACCGGCACCGGCGTGATCTTGGCAGGCCTCAGCGTCGCCTGCGGGGTGGGCATGATCTGGTATGTCTGGTGGCTGGCGGCGATCAGCTTCGTCGGTATCCTGGCGGTCACGATCGGGCACACGTTCAACTACAAGCGGGACTTCCACATCCCCGCGGACCAGGTGATCGAGACCGAGGGAAAGCGGACCCGCCTGCTCGCGGCGGAGGCAGTGGCATGAGCGCGGCCGTGATGGACGTCGCCGGCACCCGGCCGGAAGAGGATCGCGATACCTTCTATCTCGTCGATGAGCATGAGCATCCCGAGGGTTCGAGCACGATGCTCGGCTTCTGGATGTACCTGATGAGCGACTGCCTGATCTTCGCGATGCTGTTCGCGACATATGCGGTGCTCGGCACCAACTATGCCGGCGGCCCCGGACCCAGGCAGCTCTTCGACCTGCCGCTGGTGGCGCTCAACACCTCGATGCTGCTGCTCTCGTCGATCACCTATGGCTTCGCGATGCTGAGCATGACCGACGGCAAGCGGGGGGCGACCCAGGCCTGGCTGGCGGTGACCGGCCTGTTCGGTGCGGCGTTCCTGGGCATCGAGCTCTACGAGTTCTCGCACCTGATCCATGAAGGGGCCGGGCCGCAGCGCAGCGCGTTCCTGTCATCCTTCTTCACCCTGGTCGGCACGCACGGTCTGCACGTCACTTTCGGCATCATCTGGTTGGTGACGCTGATGGTGCAGGTGCAGATGAAGGGGCTGATCCCCGCCAATCGCCGGCGGCTGATGTGCCTCAGCCTGTTCTGGCACTTCCTGGACGTCATCTGGATCGGCGTCTTCACGTTCGTCTATCTGATGGGAATGCTGCGATGAGCACGGACATCCACCATAGCGGCGCCGATCACGGTCATCATCACGACGACGAGGAATCGCACGGCTCGCGCTCGGGCTATTGGATCGGCTTCCTGCTGTCGGTCGTGCTGACCGCCGTGCCGTTCTGGCTGGTGATGACCAAGCCGATGTCCGACACGGTGATCGCGTTCGTCATCATGGGGTTCGCGGTGGTGCAGATCCTGGTCCATATGATCTTCTTCCTGCACATGAACCGTCGCGCGGAAGGCGGCTGGTCGATGATGGCGCTGCTGTTCACGATCGTCATCGTCGTCATCGCGCTCAGCGGATCGCTGTGGGTGATGTACAACATGAACGCCAACATGATGCCGTCGATGAACCAGAGCATGGACCAGATGGGGTGACACGCCTGCCGGCCCGGCTGATCGCGGCGGGACTGGTTGCGTTCGCGGCATGCGCCGCGCTGGTCGCGCTCGGCACCTGGCAGGTGCAGCGGCGGGCATGGAAGCTGGACCTGATCGCCCAGGTGGCGGCGCGGGTCCATGCGGTGCCCGTCGCGACGCCCGGGCCCTCCGAATGGCCAGAGATCGACGCGGCGAGCGCCCAGTATCGCCGCGTCCGGCTGGTGGGCATGTATCTCCCCGCGCAGACCCTGGTCCAGGCGAGCACCGAACGCGGTACGGGCTGGTGGGTGCTTGCGCCGATGCGGACCGATCGCGGCTTCACGGTGCTGGTCAACCGGGGCTTCGTGGCCGGCCGGGACGCACCCGCGCCGCCTGCCGGCAGCCAGACGGTGACCGGACTGCTCCGTATCAGCGAGCCCGGCGGCGGGTTCCTGCGCGCCAACGATCCGGCGAACGGGCGCTGGTACTCGCGCGACGTGGCCGCTATCGCCGCGGCCGGGCATCTCGCGCAGGTCGCGCCCTATTTCGTCGATGCCGATGCGGCCTCGAGCAAGCCCGGCGGGCCCATCGGCGGGCTGACGGTGATCGCCTTTCCCAACAACCATCTCGTCTATGCGCTGACATGGTATATGCTCGCGGCCATGGTCGCCGGGGGCTTCGTGATTTTCGTGCGCATGCAGGGCCGCGGGGCCGGGGCGTGAACCGCGACGCCACGGGTTCGCGGAACATGCTGCAGCTCGTCCAGCTGCGCTGGCTGGCGATCGGCGGCCAGTTCCTGACGATCCTGCTGACCCATTATCTTTTCGACATCGTGCTGCCGATGACGGCGATGCTGGCGGTGCTCGCCGGGCTGGTGCTGTTCAACGGGCTCAGCATGTTCTGGCTGCGCGACGGCGAGCCGGTGAACAACGCGACGCTGCTCGCGGCGCTGCTGATCGACGTGGTCTGCCTCTCGGCGCAGCTCTATCTGAGCGGCGGGGCGACCAACCCCTTCGTCTCGCTGTTCCTGCTCCAGGTGGTGCTGGGATCGGTGCTGCTCGAGCGCTGGTCGACCTGGGTGGTGGTCGCGGTGACCAGTGCAGCCTTCGCGCTGCTGACCGTCGTCTATCGGCCGATCGTGCTGCCGGTCGACTATCCGGTGACGCTGTTCCGGCTGCACGTGCAGGGCATGTGGGTGTGCTTCGCGCTGGTTGCGGTGCTGCTCGTGCTATTCGTCACGCGGATCAACCTCAATTTGCGCATGCGCGACGCGCACCTGGCCGAGATGCAGCGCCAGGCGGTGGAGGAGGACCATATCGTCCGGATCGGCCTGCTCGCGTCGGGCGCCGCCCACGAGCTCGGCACGCCGCTCTCGTCGCTGTCGGTGATCCTGGGCGACTGGCGGCGATCGCCGCGGATCGCCGGGGATCCCGACCTCGCCCAGGAGGTGCGCGAGATGCAGGCCGAGGTGCAGCGCTGCAAGACGATCGTCACCGGCATCCTGCTCGCGGCGGGCGAGGCGCGGGGCGAGGCCTCGACCGCAACCAGCGTGCGGACCTTTTTCGGCCGGGTGGTCGCGGACTGGCAGGAGGCGCGGAGCTTTGCCGGACTGCACTATCACGACGGCTTCGGCGAGGACGTGCAGATCGCGTCGGATACCGTGCTGCAGCAGGTCGTGTTCAACCTGCTCGACAATGCCGCCGAGGTCTCGCCGGACCATATCGCGGTCGATCTGGGGCGGGAGGGCGAGGTGCTGACCGTGACGGTCACCGATCGCGGCGCGGGCTTCGCGCCGGCGATGCTCGCCTCGATCGGTACGCCCTACACTTCGACCAAGCAGCGTCGCGGCGCCGGGCTGGGCCTGTTCCTGGTCGCCAATGTGATGCGCAAGCTGGGCGGCACGATGACGGCGCGCAACCTGCCCGAAGGCGGCGCGGAGGCCTTGCTCCGCCTGCCGCTGGAAGCGCTGGCCTTGACGGAGGGGGACGATGGCTGACGATCCGCTGCTTTTCCTGGTCGAGGACGACGCGGCGTTCGCGCATACGCTGCAGCGTTCGTTCGAGCGCCGGGGATACCGCGTGATGACCGCGACCGATCCGGCGGAGCTCGACGCACTGCTCGCCCGGCAGACCCCCGATTTCGCGGTGGTCGATCTCAAGCTCGGCCAGGCATCGGGGCTGGCGTGCGTCCAGACGCTGCATGGGCACGATCCCGACACGGTGATCGTCGTGCTGACCGGCTATGCGAGCATCGCGACGGCGGTGCAGGCGATCAAGCTGGGGGCGACCTCCTATCTCGCCAAGCCGGCCGATACCGACGACCTGGAAGCCGCGTTCGGCATGACCGCCGGCGATGTCGATACGCCGATCACCCAGCGTCAGACTTCGATCAAGACGCTGGAATGGGAACGCATCCAGAAGACGCTCGCCGAGAGCGACTTCAACGTGTCCGAGGCTGCGCGGCGGCTCGGCATGCACCGGCGCACCTTGGCGCGGAAGCTGGAGAAGCGGCCGCTCCGCTAGGGCGCGGAGATGACCGCACCGGGAGAAGCGCGGTCGATTCGGGCGCCCGGAACGGTAGCGGGATACCCGAAGTTGACGAAGTTTACGGGACTCGACGCGCGCCTGCGCGCGCCCATGGGCGCGAGGGGACTGCGATCATATTCGGATATCAAGGAGCAATGCCGGGGATTTCATGCGAAATCCTACATTGCAAGCACGTTTCCCGCGTCACCCTTCAGCCGGGATGACGATGGCAGGGCTATCGGAGTGGCAAGGTGTCGCCGGAACCGGCGTCAGTCCTTGACGATTTCAACCCGGCGATTGCTCGGATCGGATGCCGGCAGGCCATCGCGCGGATGGCTGAAGCCATAGCCGACCGCCTTCAGCTTCGACGCGGGCACGCCGCGGCCGACCAGATAGGTCACGACGCTCTGCGCACGTGCGCGCGACAGCGCGAGGTTCGACGCGCGCGAACCGATCGAATCGGTATGCCCTTCGATCACGAAGCGGCCGGCGGTGCCGGCGCTCTCGCTCAGCACCTTGGCGAAGATATCGGCCTGGCCCATCGCTTCCTGGGTGAGCTGGGCCGAACCCAGTTCGAAGCTCAGGCGCATGTCGAGCGAACGCGCGCTCGCCGAGCGGGCGGGGACGCTGGTGCGGCGCGAGGTGGAGGTGCGCTTCGTCGCGACTGCCGCCTTGGGTGCGGCGGCCTTGGGCGCCGCAGCTGCCTTGGGTGCAGCCGAAGAGATGTTGGTGAGCGAGAATTTCTTCTCGGCATCGACCTTGCAGACGCCGGTAACGAAGCAGCGCGCTTCGTCTTCGGACACCGCGGTGCTCTGGGCCTGGGCGCTTTGAGCGGTCAGGGCGACGCCGCCCAATGCCAGGGAGGCGAGAAACCAGGTTTTCATTTGCCACTCCGCTCGAAAAGAGACGACTCGTCAGTGATAGTACTTCGGACGCGGTAGACCGGCAACCTCGCGTTGAAAGACTTGAACAATCTTGTCCCGTTTCCGGACCTCGGGAAATCCAGAATCGATCTTCGCGCCGTCCGCGAGACCTTTGTCGCAACGCACGCCGGAATCCAAGCCCGGCTTTGCCGGATTGCCCGAGAATCTCTTGTTCCGCGGCAGGAGTTGCTCCAGCAATGGCGAAGACAAGGGGGAGACGGGGCTTGAAGGCGAGCGCAATGAACCCGGCGGCCGGTGCGTTCGTCGTGCTCGGAGCCGCGGCGGCGGCCGGCCTGGCAATCATCCTCGGCGCCCAGTTCATTTTCGGACGGATACTCGAAGTCCCGTCGATCGCGGCGCTGAGCCCGGTCCTGCTCGAATCGGTGTTCACGATCACCGTATTCGGCCTGCTCGCGCTGGTGGCCGGCCTGGCGATCCGGCTTTCGGGTGACCGTATCGCGATCGGACCGGCTGCACCGCTTTCGGTCGTGGCGGGCGTGGCTGCCGGCATCTGCGGACTCGGCATTGCCATTGCCCTGTCGGCGGTGGCGGGGGCGGTGCATGCCGGGCAGGGGGCGGGCTTCGGACTGCTGCTGCTGGCAGGGACCGGAGTCACGCTGCTCCAGACCAGCGCGGAGGAACTCTATTTCCGCGGTTGGCTCCAGCCCCGCCTGCAGGGCGGCTGGGGCCGCTGGCCCGGCCTTGCGGTCACGTCGCTTGCCTTTTCCGCGCTGCATTTCGTCAGCGGGGACTTCGACATGTTCAGCTTCGTCAATCTCACGCTCGCCGGCGTGTGGTTCGGGCTGCTGGCCGAGCGATCGGGCGGGCTTGCCCTGCCGATCGGCGCGCATTTCGGCTGGAACTGGGCGGAGGAGATGCTGTTCGGCGCGACGCCCAACCCCGGGGTCAGCAATTTCGGAACGGTCTTCGACTGGGACCTGACGGGCGCAGCCAATTGGGGCGGATCGGCCGCGGGACTGAACGCCAGTCTTTCGGCTACCTTCGTCCTTCTTGCGCTGGTGGTAGTGAGCGCCAGCTGGCGCGGGTGGATCGGGAAAGCCTAGTTCGCCTGGGAGGCGCGGCTGACATCGATCTTGTCGCGGGCCTTTTCGAAGGCGGTAAGCGCTGCGCCGTCCAGCGTCCGGCCGCTTTCGGTCTGGATGCTGAGCGGATCGACCTTCTCGCCGTCGATATGCACCTCATAATGGAGATGCGGCCCGGTCGAACGACCGGTCGTGCCGACTTCGCCGATCTGCTGGCCCTGTGACACGCGCGCGCCGGTGACGATGCCGGGCATGAAGCGGTTCATATGGAGGTAGAGCGTCTCCCAGCCATTATCGTGGCGGATCTTGACGAAATTGCCGTTCGGCCCCTTCGGTCCGGCGAATTCGAGCACCCCGCTGCCCGAGGCATAGATCGGCGTGCCGGTGGGCGCCGCGAAATCGATGCCGCCGTGGAGCTTGAGGAACTTCAGGATCGGGTGGAAGCGCATGCCGAATTTCGAGGTGATGCGCGCGCCGTCCACCGGGGTGCGCATCAGGGCGCGGACGACGCTGCGGCCGCTGGCGTCGAACCATTCGTCGGTCTTCCCGTCGGGGGCGAAGCGATAGATCGTCGCGGACTTGGTGGAGGTTGTCAGCGAGGCATAGAGCAGGGTGGGGGCGCCGACCGCCTCGCCCGACGCATTCATCGGTTGGGCATAGGCGACCTCGAACGCGTCGCCCGCGGTGACTTCGCGCTGGAAGTCGAAGTCGAAGGCCAGCGCCTTGGCGAATTCGGGTATGATGCTGTTCGGGATCCCGACGGCGATCGCCGAGGTGTAGAAGCTGTCGCCATCCATCGTGCCGTGGCGCACGAGGGTCTTCGTGCTCACCTGCGCCGCGACGCTGGAGGTTGCCAGCGCACCGGAGGCCGAGCGGGTGACGACGACACCCGAGCTGTCGGCATTGGATGCCTCGAGCCGTTCGAGCTGGAAGCTATTGCCTGTGGGCAGCAGCGTCAGCACGGCGCGAATCTCGCCGGTGTCGCGCAGGCCGGGGGCGGCCGCGGTGGCGACCTGCTGCGCTACCTCCTTGGACAGGCCGGACGAGACCAGGGCATCGACGAGATCGCTCGACTTGGACAGGACGAGCGTGCGGCGGACCAGCGCGGGACCGCTCGGTGCCGCCGGCGCGGGGCTGGGCGACTCGGCCTGGGCGACGGCTTGCTGCGCGGAAGGACGCGACAGCCACGCCGTCACGGTGCCGGCGAGGAGGATGGCGACTCCGCCGGCAATCCCGATCGGGAGACGGCCGAGGGATGCGCTGGCACCGGAGCGGACGGCTTCCTGCGGGGCGCGGCCCGGCGACCATGTCGCTTTCCACATCCGCGGATCATAGGAGTCCACGAAATCGCCGCGCATCTGCTCAATTCTCCCCAGCAATCGCGACCATGCCCGCGCCTCGCGCGACTTGCAACGCGCCCGCCATTGCTGGACGAAGCGATTGAGGGTTACACGGGCAATCGCGATTGGGGGACGGCGCGTATGATACCACTCAAGACCGAATGGCACGCGGTGACCGATGTCGGGGTCGTGCGGCGCGTGAACGAGGATCGCTACCTCGCATCGGACGCGCTGGGCATGTGGGCGGTGGCCGACGGCATGGGCGGCATGGCGCGCGGCGACTGGGCCGCGGGCATGATCATCGAGATGCTCGGCGCGCTGCCCTATCAGGAGGATCTCAGGCGGGCGATCGACGAGGCGATGGCGGCGCTCCATCAGGCCAATGCCCGTATCCTGCACGAATCGAGCGTGGTCGGCGAGCAGATGGGCTCCACCATCGTGCTCGTCGCGGTGCGCGAGCGGCAGTTCGCGGTGATGTGGGTGGGCGACAGCCGTGCCTATCTCATTCGTGACCGGCGGCTCTATCCGCTCACGCGCGATCACAGCCAGGTGCAGGAGCTGGTCGATCGCGGCGTGCTGGACGCCGAGGGGGCCGCCAAGCATCCGCTGCGCAATGTGTTGACGCGCGCCGTGGGTGTGGGGACGCCGCTGGAGCCCGACCTGGCCGGCGGCATGCTGGAGGCAGACGATCTGCTTCTCTTGTGCAGCGATGGCCTTTATGGGGTTCTGGGTGAGGCGGAAATCCAGACGATCCTCGATCGCGAGCCGATCGAGCAGGCCGGCCGCACGATGATCAGTCGATGCCATGCGCTTGGGGCGCCGGACAATATCACGCTGGTGACCCTGTCCGTGTCCGAGTCCACGCTCGTGCAGTTCGAGGCGATCGGTTCGGGGACCGCAAAGTGAACGAAGACGACGACAAGACGGTGTTCCAGGCGTCGCCTCCCAAGCCGCCCGAAGAACCGGCGACCCCGCCGGAGGCCGAATCCGCAACGCCGGAGAAGGACGGCACGCCGCCCGCGGACGCGACGATCATCTCGGTCGGATCGCCATCGGCTCCGGCGGCCGATGCAACCGTCTTTGCGCCACCTCCGGCACCCGCTGCAGATGCCACCGTCTTCGCGCCGCCGACACCCGCCGCCGATGCCACGATCATCGCCGTCGGAACCCCGCCACCCGCGGCGCCGAGCCCGCCGCCGCCTTCGGTCGCGCGCAGCGGCGTGGGCGTGCAGCCGGGCGATGTGCTCAACCATATCTTCGAGGTGAAGCGCTTCATCGCCCGCGGCGGCATGGGCGAGGTGTTCGAGGGGATCAACGTCAACAGCGACGAGCGCGTGGCGATCAAGGTGATCCTGCCGGCGCTTGCGGCCGATCCCAACGTGACCGCGATGTTCCGCAAGGAAGCGCAGACGCTGGTGCGCCTGTCGCACCCGGCGCTGGTCCAGTATCGCGTGCTCGCGCAGGAGCCGCAGCTCGGCATCTTCTACATCGTTACGGAGTTCATCGAGGGCGTGAACCTTTCCGACGTGCTCGGCAAGGTCGAACCGACTGCGCAGGAGTTGATCGGGCTGACGCGCCGCCTGGCGGAGGGGCTCAAGGCCGCGCACGAGCTGGGCGCCATCCACCGCGACATCGCCCCGGACAATGTGCTGCTCGAGGGTTCGACGCTTTCGCGTGCGCGGATCGTGGATTTCGGCATCGCCAAGGACATCGATCCGGGATCGAAAACGATCATCGGCGACGGCTTTGCCGGCAAGCTCGGCTATGTCGCGCCGGAGCAGCTCGGCGATTTCGGCCGCGACGTGGGGCCATGGACCGACGTCTACAGCCTCGCCCTGGTGATCCTGGCGGTCGCGCGCGGCAAGGGCACCGACATGGGCGGATCATTCGTCGATGCCATCGACAAGCGCCGCAAGGGCGTCGACACGTCGGCGGCGCCGCCCGAGATCCGTCCGGTGCTCGATCGGATGCTCACCGCCGATCCCGCGCAGCGGCTGCGATCGATGGACGAGGTGCTGACCGCTCTACGCGAGGCCGAAGCGCCGCCCGCGCCGGGCAAGGCGGTGCGCAAGCCCAAGCCGGTCAAACCCGTGCCGGTCGCTCCCGGTGGCGTGGCAAAGCCGGCCGAGGGCGGACTGTCCGCCGTCCCCAAGCCGGCGCTGATCGGTGGCGCGGGCGTGGCAGGACTCGCGCTGATCGGCGTGATCGGCTGGGTCGCCTTTGGCGGCAAGCCGGCCGCGCCGGTGACGCCGACGACCGCGGCGGCCGGACCGGCAGGACCCGCCTCGATCGGCACCGTCCGGGCTGCGATCGAGAGCGAGTTGCCACGGGTGCCGTGCAGCTGGCTGACGCTGACCAAGGCCGACCAGGGCGCGACCGGCGCCGATCTGAGCTTCTCGGGCGTCGCGGGGCACCCAGCCGATGCCGGAGCGGCGATTTCCAAGGCGATGGACGCCAAGGGGACGAAGATCGCCTCTTCGGACTTTTCCGGCGTGGCGCCGGTCAATGCGTCCTTCTGCGCGGCGCTGGACGGGATCCGGCCGATCCGATCGACGGAAAGCCCGCGACTGTCGGTCTCGCAGCCCAAATATGAGATCAGCACCTTCAGCGAGGGCGAATATCAGGGCCAGCTCGGCGCGCGCGTGATCATGGATCTGGTGCTCGCGGACCTGCCCGACGATTTCGCGCTCTACACGATCGAGGAGAGCGGCGAGGTTTCCGAGCTGATCCCGTCCAAGGCCGCGTTCCTGGCCGCGGCCAAGGCCGGCGGCGCGATCGAGCAATTGCCCGGCCGCGAACGCTATCGCATCTCCATCGACGGCACGCGCAGCGCGGGCTGGTCCGGCGTGCTGCTGTTGACCGGCAAGAGCGGCTTCAACACCGCGCTGCTCCAGAACACCAAGGGCGCGGACTGGCAGGCGCGCTTCACCGATGCCGCGAGCAAGGGCGGCTGGAAGGCCGAGATGGTGTGGTTCAAGTTCGTCGACGAGGTGCCGAACTGAGCCGGGTCAGGACGTAGCGAGCTTCTCGTAAGCCCGCGCCAGTTCCTGGGCGAAGACTTCGACGAAGCCGTCATGGGCGTTGAACGCCTTTTCATAGGCCTTCCATGCCGCGGCATCGTCGCGGGCGCGCAGCTTGATCGCCTCGGGCGCGAACTGGTCGAGCGCGGCGCGGAATGCGGCCTGCATGGCGCTCAGTGTCGCCTGCTGGTGGCGATCGAGTTCGCGGATCGCGTCGGCGGTCATGTCGCGCGCCGCAGCGGGAGGCGCAGCGAGCAACCCCACCAGCGCGGTGTTGGCCGGCGCGGACTGGATCGGATTGTCGGACTTGGGGTCGGCCGGCACGCGTAGCTCCTGGCGCGCCTTGCGCCGGGCCTGGACCATCGTCGCCAATCCTTCGGTGCTGGCGCGCAGTACCGCGCCAGCGGCCATCAATATCTCCGGGTCGGCGGCGCGCACGGCGCTCCGATCGATGCCGGCGGCGTGCAGCAATTGCCCGACCGCGTCAGGCGCTCCGGCTCCGGGCATCGCTGTGGGTTGGGGCGCCTGGGCCTGGGGGGGCATGGTCATGTCGCCGGCGCGACGCCAGTCGTTGAGGTTGACCTGCGCAGGCGCCATGCCCGTGGCGGCATTGTCGATGCGCACGCCGATCTCGATCTCGCCCAGGCCGATCACGTCGCCGTCGGCCAGCGGCTGCGACCCTGCAATGCGGCGGCCATTGACCAGGGTGCCGTTGGTGCTGCTGTCCTGCACCTGCCAGGCGGAGCCGCTGCCCAGGATCGCGCAGTGGCGCGACGAGACCAGCGGATGCGCGATCACCAGGTCCGCGCCGGCGGTGCGTCCGATCACGGCGCTGCCCGAATCCAGCCGGAGCGGCGCCGGAAGCGCGAGCGGGGCTCCGGAGGCGGAGCGGGGCGTGAGAATGATCGGCATCCGGACTCCAGACTTCTCGGTTGCCCTAACCCTAGCGGCGCTTCAGAACTCCGCAACCGGCCCTGCCGGCAAAGCGAGCGGATCAACCGAATGCGAGGGGCATCATGACGAGTGCGGACACCCAGTATGATCTGGTTCCCTATCCGTCCGGACTGTTCCCCGAGACCTTGCCGGACCATCTGGCGGCGATCGCGCGGCTGCATGGGCTCGACGCGCCCGATCCCGCGACGGCGCGCGTGCTCGATGTCGCAGGGGGCGACGGGTTCAACGTGATCGCGATGGCGGCGGCCTATCCGGACGCGCATTTTCACAGTTTCGACATCTCGTCCGAGGCGGTCGCGCGCGGTGCCGCGCTGGCCGAGGCGGCGGGCCTGTCGAATATCCGGCTGGAAGTCGCCGACCTGCTCGAAGCCGCCGAGACGATGGAAGGGCCCTATGACTATATCATCGCGCATGGGCTCTACGCCTGGGTGCCCGAGGCGATCCAGGCCGCGACGCTGAAGCTGATCGGGCGGGTGCTCGCACCCGACGGTATCGTATTCCTCAGCTACAATGCGCTGCCGGGCGGGCATCTGCGCCTCGCCGTGCGCGAGATGCTGCTGCATCATGTCGACCATATCGCAGACCCGGTGAAGCGCATCCAGGAAGCGCGCCGGGTGCTGGCGGAATTCGCCGCGCCGCGCGAGAATGACAGGCTCGTCGTGGCGGCGATGCGACAGGTGGCGGAGCCGATGCTGCGCAAGCAGGCCGGAGTCCTGTATCACGACGAACTCACCGGCGCCTATGCGCCGCAATCGCTGCAGCAGGTCGTCACCGCCGCCGCGGCGCATGGGCTCGCCTTCCTCAACGATGCCGTCCCGTCGATGGTCTATGACGGCATGCCGGGCCGCGACATGGACGACGCAGAGGTGGTGCGCATCGCGCAGGCCGACGATTACCTGGCCGTCTCGTTCTTCCACCAGACCTTGCTCGTCCGGCCGGGCCGCAGCCCGAGCCGCAAGATCGACCCCGCCAATGTCGGCAAGCTCTACGCGTCTTCGCTCGCCAAGCGGACGGGCGAGACGAGCTTCCTGATCGGCAGGGAAAGCGTCGAAGTGGACGAGCCCTGGCTCGCGGACTTCCTCGGCGTGCTCGGCGATGCCTGGCCGGAGCGCTATCCGCTAACCCAGTTCGCGGATTCGGAGGAGCGATGCGCGGTATTGCTCAAGCTCTATCAGCGCGTGATTCTGGATATCCACACGCAG
>JBEVLV010000125.1:0-26290 GCA_040508955.1 Sphingomonas sp.
GCGCCGACCAGGGTGGAGACCTTATGCTCCTCCTTGAACTCGCTCATGTTGATCGTGGTGACGTTCTGCTCGCCGCCATAGAGCAATTCGGCGAGTGCCAGCGCGGTCTCGGTCTTGCCGACGCCGGAGGTGCCGCAGAACAGGAACACGCCGATCGGCTTGCGCGGATCGGCGAGGCCGGCGCGCGCGGTGCGTACCGTCTGGCCGATCATGTCGAGCGCGTAGCTCTGACCCTTGATGCGCGCGGCGAGCTGATCGCCGACGGTCAGCACCGACTTGATCTCGTCGCTGACCATCCGGCCGACCGGGATGCCGGTCCAGCCCGCCAGCACTTCGGCGACGACGTTGTAGTCGACCAGGTCGTAGATCATCGGCGTCTCGCCGTGTGATTCCGCCAGCCTGGCTTGCGCCTCGCGCAGTGTGGCGGTGACCGTATCGAGATCGGCCGATCCCTCGGGCAGTTCGTCGAGCGCCTTGCGCTTCTCGGCGACGTCCTTGACCAAAGCGAGCTCGGATTGCCAGCGCTCGGTGGCTACGGCCTTCCTCGCCTCGAGTTCTTCCTTCTCGACGGCCTTCTTGGCGAGCGCTGCGGTAACGTCGAGGCCGGACCGGCCTTCGCGCTCGAGCATCTTCACCTCGGCCGCGAGCAGCCCCAGCGAGCGTTCGAGATCCTCGACCGCGGGCGGTGTCGCCGCCTGGCTGATGCCGACGCGCGCGCACGCGGTGTCGAGCAGCGAGATCGCCTTGTCGGGCAGCTGGCGCCCGGCGATGTAGCGGTGCGACAGCCCGGCTGCGGCTTCGAGCGCCTCACCCAGGATGCGGACGCCGTGATGCTTCTCCAGCACCGGCACCAGGCCGCGCAGCATCGCGACGGCAAGCGCCTCGGCCGGCTCCTCGACCTTCACCACCTGGAAACGGCGGGTGAGGGCAGGGTCCTTCTCGAAATATTTCTTGTACTCGGCCCAGGTCGTCGCCGCGATCGTGCGCATCTCGCCGCGCGCGAGCGCCGGCTTGAGAAGGTTCGCCGCGTCGTTCTGCCCCTCGGCACCGCCGGCGCCGATCAGCGTATGCGCCTCGTCGATGAAGACGATGATCGGCGTCGCCGAATTCTTGACCTCGTCGATCACCGACTTGAGGCGGTTCTCGAACTCGCCCTTGATACCGGCGCCAGCCTGGAGCAGGCCGAGATCGAGCGATAGCAGGCGGACGTTCTTGAGCGAATCGGGCACGTCGCCCTGGACGATGCGGAGCGCGAAGCCCTCGACCACCGCGGTCTTGCCGACGCCGGCCTCGCCGGTGAGGATCGGATTGTTCTGGCGGCGGCGGGTGAGGATGTCGACGATCTGGCGGATCTCGGGATCGCGGCCGTAGATCGGATCGATCTTGCCGTCGCGCGCCTGCGCGGTGAGGTCGATCGTGTACTTGTTGAGCGCATCACCGCCGCCCGCCGAAGCAGGCGCGCCGCCGCCGCCACCTGCGCCGCCGCCCGAAGATGCACCCGATGACGCTGGCGCGTCGGAAGCGAACTTCGCCTCTTCGGATGCCGAGCAGATCTGGGTCATCGTCGAGCGCAGCGTCTCGACCGGCACCTTGGCGAAGTGCGTGCTCGATTCCCGGGCCACCGACGACAGTTCGTCGGTTCCGAGCAGCGCCAGCAGCAGATGCCCCGACCGGATAATATTCGCGCCCTGTTCGAGCGACGCGATCAGCCAAGCCTCGCGGATCAGCTTGACGATATTGGGTGCCAGCCCCGGTGCGCGACCGTTGCCGGTCTTGAAGCGATCAATAACGCGATTGATGTCCTGGCTCAGGCGCCCGGAATCGACCGAGAAATGATTGAGGATTACCGCGACGTCCGAAGTCTGCCGATCGATCAGCTTGAGCAGCCAATGCTCGATTTCGACGTCGTAATTGGTGCGGGAGAGCGCGAGTCCTGCGGCGCTTTCGAGCGTCGCGCGACTCGTGTCGTCCAACTTGGAGACCAGACTTTTCAGATTGAGTTGCGCCACACTTCCCCCGCCCAGTTACATGTCCGCTCTTTCGCGTGGAGAGGCTCGCACCTCCGCTTTTCCACACGCAATCTTCGCCGGCCCAGAAGCGTTAACTATTATGCCCCCGGAACCCGCCCCTCAGGGAGGATTCGCAGCGCCATTACGTACTTCACCGCAGTCGGACCTTCAACGTCAATTTCGGCCCATTTGTGCGGTAGGGACGGTCTCGATCGGGAGCACGCAATCCGCCACCAGCGCCTCGCGATCCTCGGGTGTGCCGAGCCAGCTCGTCCAGCCGAGAAGGGCCGGCGCATCGTCATTGGCAAGGCTCAACGGTGGAATGTCGTTGGCTGGCACCAGGATACGAACGGAGGGACGATGCTCGATGCCGGCGGCCAGCATGCAGAGCTCGCCGACGATGCGGCGCTTGTCGGTGTCCATGCAGAATTGCTGCAGCTTGGCGTAGGAAACGGGGCCGATCTCGACGACATAATGGTGCTGAACCTCGAGCACCGCTGCGCCGAGCATGGCCGCATTCGCCTGGTCGAAACCCGATCGCATCTCGCCGCCCAGCTGCGTGAACCGACCGGTCGCGCCGCCGAGGCTGGTCTGTTCGGCCGGCGGAATGGCCATCCATACCGGGTTTGCCTGGACGATCCTCAGATCCAGCCCGGTGAGGATGCGAAGTACCGTCTCGACGCTGGCAGCGCTGCGCCGCGCGTCGCCGAGATGCGCGACCAGCGGCACCAGCGCCGAATCCTCGATGTGCAGCCGCGTTTTTGCCCCTTCGACACCGAAGCCCGCCAGCGCGAGAGCCACGCGGCTGATCGGCTCGTCCTGGCTCGAATCGACTCGCTCGATCTGGAGCGGCCAGCTGTATTTCCGCGTGATCCGGTAGAAGAAGGAAAGCGCGCGGTGATCGAACAGGTTGAGGAAGCGGCTGAAGGAGAAGTCCCGAGAGCGCCGGCGCTGCAGCTGGAGCTCGCTGTAGATCGGGGGAAGCGCCGGCGTGGCCCCGGCCAGTCCGAGTATGTTGGCGGTGATCCGCATCTGGTCGCCCTGGACGTCGACCTGGGCGATGTCGCCGGTGGGCAGCGACAGGCGATCCGACGCCACGAAGCGAATCGGCTCCTCACTCGGATGGGTGTCCCGGCCCACCTCGACCGGGCGGCCGGCGCGCCATGCCGCGAGTTCGGCGAGGCGCGCGGCCTGGGCGACGGTGGCGCCGCGCAACCAGCGGCCCAGACCGGCGAGGCTGGTCATATCAGCGGCCGGTCGCCGATACGCGGCGTCCAGGTCTTCCACATGCCGTTCTCGCGCTGCAGCTTGGCCGATACGCGCACGAAACTGTTGAGTGCGCACGCGCCGGCAAGGAAGCGCTCGATCGTGGCGCAGAGCAGAAACGAACCCGATCCGGTCAGGCGCTCGTCGTCGATCTCCAGCGTGACGTCGATACCGGCGCACATCGCGGTGTGCCCCTTGATGTTGAGCCGCGCCACGCCGGGCTGTGCTGTCACGCCGACCAGCCGGTCGCGGAGATGGCCACTCTCCGGCGTGTCCCCGAGATCGTAAAGCGCTAGGGCCTCGCGCAGTGCGCTGCCGCCCGACGCGTTGCCGACCAGGCTGAGATGGTTGAGCGAGAGCTGGCCGATAAGGCGCCAGTTCGCCGCGCGCCGTCGTGCCGGCCGACGGGTCGGGGTCGGCTTGGTGAGCGCGCTCGCCTTTGCGAGGCCGGGCATGGTGCCCGCGACGGTCAGCTCGGGCCGGCCGCCGCCGAAGGGCAGGCGCGCGGGCAGGTCGCGATTGGTGGCGAGGATCCGGGTGTTCACCACGGTCGAATCGTCGCGCAGCAGGCGGCCCTCGAGATCGGCGATCGTCAGGAACACGTCGTCGCCGCCGCCCGGGCCGAAGCTCGACCGGCGGGTCGCCGCATGGAACATGCGCCCGAGCCGCGGGGAGCCGCGATCGACGGCATAGAGCGACGGCGCATCGATCCGCTCGCCGCTGGCATCCTGCAGCACCACATTCTGGACGGAATGGACCTCGATCACGTGCTCGCTGCGGGCGTCGGGCACGATCCGGTATTCGATCGCGCTGTGATCGATATGGATCGGCTCGGCCTCGATCTCGAACAGGTTGAGCGCCGGACAGGCGAACAGCTCGAAATCCTCGGGACGGATCGCCCGCTCCAGCTCGGGCGAGAGACGGTCGAAATAGAAGTATAGGTCGAGCTGGTCGCCGGCGATGTCGAGCGTGCGTGCGCCGAGCCCCTCGACCTCGAAGAAGAGATGCTTCTGCGGATAGGCGAAATGCTCCTGGATGAGCGGGTAGGACTGGCGGGCCGCCGAAGGCTGGGGCAGCAGCAGCTCGTCCTCGCTCAGCCCCGCGAGGCGCAGGGCCGATGGCGGCAGCAGCGTCGCCCGCGGATCGCGCGGATCGGTCGCCAGGCCGATGCCCAGCAGGTTGGCGCCGAGCTGCTCGAGCAGGATGTGCGCCCGCCGCGCGTCGCTGGTGATGAACAGGCGCAGGCGCTCGAGCCCCAGCGACGCCATCTCGATATCGGGCTTGCTGGTCTTGAGGCTGAGATGGAGCACGCCCTTCGCGCCGTTGATGCCGAGCGACGGCACGTCGAAGGGCGGGCCGTTGATCGACGCCGCGCGGATCGAGAGCGGCAGGAGCTGGGTGTCCTGGCACAGGCGATAGCGGCAGATCTCGCCGTCCAGCGGCTCGGTGGTCAGCATCGTGCCCGCCGGGACGGTCGCGGGCTTGTCCAGGTCCGGACCGGGCTCGAGCTTCACCACCATGAACGAAGGCAGGGGCTGGATCAGGTGCGGATAGAGCGTCGACAGCAGCGCGTCGGACAGTTCGGGATATTCATCGTCGATCTTGTGCCGCAGGCGGGCGTTCATGAAGGCGACCGCTTCGATCAGGCGGCCGACATGCGGATCCTCGACCGACTCGCGGGTGAGGCGCAGGCGCGACGCGATCTTCGGATGCGCCTCCGCAAAGGCGCCCGCATTGTTGCGCAGGAAGCTGAGTTCGCGCTGATAATATTCAATGAGATCGTCGATCATCGGGTCAACTGAACAGCTCTATGGCGATGGCACGATCGCTGGGGCGGACGCTCGCGTCATAGACGACGGGTTCGCCCGTGCTTGCAACCGTCAGTACCGCGGTGATGCGGAAGCGGATGCCGCGCGAGGTCGGCGCATCGTCCACCTCGACCTCGATGCGCGACAGCCGGGGTTCGTGATCGCGGATGCACGACGCGACCATGCGGCGGATGCGATCGCGCACGCCGGGGGCCGAGAAATCCTCGGTGCTGATGTCCTCCAGGCCGAAGGCGATGATGGTCTTGTCGAGATCGTCCTGGCCGGTGACGGCGTGGAGCAACGGGCGCTTGCTGTTGAGCAGCCCTTCGAGATCGCGGCGCAGGCCGAGCTTGCACCGGGTCAGCGCGCGCTCCTCGCTCTCGGCCATTTCTGCCGCACGATCGGGCTCGTCGTCCATCAGGCGATCGATCAGGGATTGGATGATCGCTTCGGCCATCAGGCGAGCGCCTCGCGGCCGACGACGGTGGTCAGGCGGAACTCGGACGAGATCTGATCGAGCTGGTAGTGCGGCCGGATCGCAATCTCGCAGCCATAGGCGCCAGGCTTCTCGGGAAGCTCGTGCACCGTCACGCGGGCGCCGCGCAACGGATAGCGGACCCGCATCTCGGGCGAGGCATCGTCATTGCCGGTGACATAGCGGTTGAGCCAGTCCTGGAGCAGCCGCTCGCACTGGTTCGCATCGGTATATTTGCCTACCCAGTCGCGCGCCATGACCTTCACGTAATGGGCGAAGCGCGAGACGCACAGGATGTAATTGAGCATCGCGCCCATCTTCGCGTTCATCCGCGCGGCTTCGCCGTCATATTCGGGTGGGCGGTGCAGCGTCGGCAGGTTGAGGAAAGCGCACATGCCGGTCAGGTGCATCTGGCGCACGACGACGAGGCCGGCGTCGTTGAGCGTCATTTCCTGTTCTTCGGACACCGCATTCTCGACCGCGAACCGGGCGACCACGCCGTGCCGGTCGCTCTGCAGCATCTGGCGGGTCGGGCCGTCCACCGTTCCGCCTTCGCCGGGCGGCAGCGTGCCGCGGATCGCTGCGGGCCAGCGGTGCCGCGACATCGCCCGCGCCGCGACATGGGCGAGGGCGAAGCCGCCGGACATCCAGAGCAGGTCCTGATTGGTGGCGATGTGCTCGTCATAGACGAAGCCGAGCCGCGGATGATCGCGGCCGCGATGCGACGGGCGGGCGAGCAGGCGCGGCATCACCACGCCCAGGAAGCGGCTGTCGGGCCGTGCGCGCAGCCGGTTCCAGCGCAGGAATTCCGGTCCGGCGAAATCGCTCGCCAGATCCTGGCGGAGATCGATCCCGTCGAACCCGTCCATCGCGACGATGCGCGGATCGGCGCCGACGATGATCGGGCAGAAGGCCGCCGCCGCGACTTCCGCCAATCCCTCGAGCACGGCGACGTCGTCGCTGCGATCGGCGCCGATGCGGTGCGAGACCGCGCGATCGACCACCAGCATGCCATAGGGCTCGCCGCCGGGCATGCCGAACTCGCGACTGTAGATCATCTCGAAGAGCTGGCTCTGGTCGAAGCTCATCGCGCGTTCGAGATCGCGCGCGACCTCGCTCCAGCGGATATCGAGCAGGCGGATCTTGACCTGATTGTCCTCGATGCCGTTCACCAGCCATTCGAGTCCGCGCCACAATGCCTCCATGCGCTGGAAGCCGGGATGGTGGAGGATCGCATCGAGCTGCTCGCCGAGCAGCCGGTCGATCGTGGCGATCGCGCGATTGGTCCGGGCGCGCAGCCCGGCATTGTCGAGGGCGGAAGTCTGGGTGGGAGCGGGGGCCTGCGGGCGCAGGTCCTGCGCGCCATCCACCGCTTCAGATGAAGCGGGGACGGGCTCCTCCAGATTGCTGATGAGCACCGTCCCCGTCATATCAACGCCGATTGGCTATCACGCCGCCTTCGGAATGCGGGCGACGAGACGCATGGAAGTGGTCAGTTCCTCGAACTGCAGCCACGGACGAAGATGAGCGACCGCGGTGAACGAACCGGGTGCGCCTTCGACTTCCTTGACCTCGACACGGGCCTCGCGCAGCGGATACTTGGCCCGGGCTTCCTGGCCCGCGCCTTCCGTCGCGTTGACGTAATTGCCGATCCAGCGGTTGAGCCAGGTCTCGCAATCCGAGGCTTCCATGAACGAACCGATTTTGTCGCGCGCCATCACCTTGAGGTAATGGGCGAAACGGCTGGTCGCCATGATGTAGGGCAGGCGTGCCGAGATCGCGGCGTTCGCGGTCGCTTCCGGACGGTCGTACTTCTTGGGCTTCTGCGTGGTCTGCGCGCCGAAGAACACCGAATAGTCGGTATTCTTGTAGTGGCACAGCGGCAGGAAGCCGAGGTCCGACAGTTCCTTCTCGCGGCGATCGGTGATGCCGATCTCCGTCGGGCACTTGGCGTCGAGATCGCCATCGTCCGACTGGAAGACGTGCGTCGGCAGGTTGGTGACCTTGCCGCCGCCCTCGGCGCCGCGGATCGCGGTGCACCAGCCGCTCTGGGCGAAGGCGTCCGTCATCCGTGCGGCCAGCGCGTACGCCGCGTTCATCCAGCAATAGTCGTCATGATCCATTGCCTTGGGCGCGCCGTTCTCGTCCCGCGGAGCCTCTTCATAGGCGAAGGCTTCGACCGGCTTGGTATCGGCACCATAAGGAAGACGGGCCAGCACGCGCGGCATTGCGAGCGTGACGAAGCGCGAATCCTCGGTCGTGCGGTAGTTGTTCCACTTGGTGTAGTCCGCGGTCTCGAACAGCTGCTTGAGATCCATCGGATTCGACAGCTCGCCGAAGCTGTCCATGCCGAACAGCTTCGCGTTCGCCGCGGCGACGAACGGCGTGAAGCCGGCCGCTGCAACGCTCGAGATGTTGGTCAGCAGCTCGACATCGTCGGGATGCTTCGAGAAATAATAATCACCGATCAGCGCGCCGAAGGGCTGGCCGCCGGCGATGCCGAACTGCTCCTCATAGACCTTCTTGTAGAGCTGGCTCTGGTCGAAGTCGGTCGCCTTGGCGAGGTCCGCCGCGATTTCCTTCTTCGTCACGTTCAGCATCTGGATCTTCAGCGATTCACCGATCTCGCTGTTCTTCACCAGATAGTTGAGGCCGCGCCACGAGCCTTCGAGCGTCTTGAACTTCTCGGCATGCATGATCGTCGCGAGCTGCTCGGAGATCTGCTCGTCGATCTTCGCGATCGCCTCGCGCAGCGTCACCGTCATGTTCTTCTTGAACTGGACGGTGCCGCTCATCGCTTCCTGCGCGAGGGTCCGCATCAGTTCCTCGACGCGCTTCGGCTCGGTCTGCTTGGTCGCGCCGATCGCCTCGTCGAGCAGGCTGAGCGGTGCGTCGACGGTCTGCGTCGCTGCGCCGCCTGCGGCCTGGGTGTCTGTTTCCGCCATGATTTACTCCTTGTCCTCGCCGGCATCGCCGGCGCCGAGCTGCGCGTGAAGCTGGCCGAGCTTGTCCTGGTCGCCCAGGATCTGTTCGAGGAGCGATTCGAGCTTTTCCGAACCATCCGCCTTCGCCATCAGATCGCGCAGCTGGTTGCGCGTCTCCATCAGCTTGCGCAGCGGTTCGACCTGCTCGACGATCTTCTCGGGCTCGAAATCGTCCATCGACCGGAACTTGAGGTTGACCTCGAATTCCTTGCCATTCTTCTCGAGCGTGTTCTCGACCTTCAGCTTAACGGCGGGCTCGACACGGGCCATGACCTGGTCGAACTTGTCCTTCTTGAGGTCGATGAACTTGCGCTCCTTGAGCGCCTTCTTCGCAATCGCGGAATCGCCCGAGAAATCGCCCATCACGCCCACGACGAAAGGCAGTTCCTTGACTTCCTGCGCGCCTTCGGTCTCGACATCATAGGTGATGTGGACGCGCGGCTTGCGGACGCGCTTCAGTTTGTCATGTACCGAGTCTGCCATCACTTACCTCCCTCGGGCGCGCATCGCGCCCCTCAATGCCAATTCGGAACTGTTCGATTCCCGGATGCGACCTTATCCCGACTGATTATTGTCAGCCGGCGGACGAATTCCCGAGCGCCAATAAAAGGTCTCGCGAACCGACTCGTCGGGGATGAGTTCAGCCAGAAAGTCATGAAGGCCCATTCTGGCCCTGCGGTCAACCTCGCGCAAAGTCGATCCGATCGGCGACTGCGGCTCGTTGGCCAGGAAATAGTCGGCCGCCGCGGATATCGCCCGAAGCGCATCCTCGCGACGCGTGATCTTGCCCGCGACGAAGCCCTGTGCCGCTGCCGCCGGAGCGGCCCCGCCGCTCTCGCCGCCGTCGGCATCCTCGGCCGCCGCCTCGACGGCTTCGCTGGGATCGGGCGGGAGTTTCGCGAGGAGCGATTCCAGCCATTCGCGGAGCGCGCGCAGCTCGTCGCTGACCCGCGACGCTGCGGGAAATTGCGGCTTGGTCTTCTCCGAAATGAAGCTGATCGCGCGGCGCCAGCAGCTCTCGGCCGTGTCGATCTCGCCGATCACCGCCGCCAGCGAACGGCGGGGCAGGCGCTGTGCGATCGCATCGGATTCGCGATAGGCGGTTTCGGCTTCTTCGACCCGAGCGGCCTTCTGCTCGGGCGAGCCGGTCTGCGAGGCGGCCATCACCGCGTCGGCGCGCACCTTGTCGAGATAGCGCAGCTGCTCGCCGCCCGACGCGGCCAGCACCATCCGGCGGATCGGCTGGATCAGCGCGCCGTCCTTGTCGCCGCCGCCACCGCTAAGGCCGGAAAGCGGCTGGAAGCGGGTCGCGACGCCGTCGTCGTCCTCTGCCGGATAGAGGCCCTGGTCCCAGAAGGTTTCAACCAGGTCCGCGAGGACGCCCATAGCTGCGGCGAGCCCGCTCGGGCCGTCGAGCCGAACCATCGCCTCGATGAGCACAGCCATCGGCTCGAGGTCCTTGCCGTGCTCGCTCAGATAGTCGCGCGCATTCTCGGCGATGGTATCCCAGTCCCAGCCGCCTTCGGCGACCACGTCCTCGCCCATTGCGGCGGATTGTTCCTGGCGGATGATCGACTTGCGCTGCGAGCGGATCTCGCGGAGCAGGTCGCCGATTGCGCCTTCGTCCTCGCGCCCGTCCACGCCGATTCCATCGGCGATCGGCGCCAGGATCGCGAGCCGGCCTTCTTCATCGATCGACACGCAAAAATCCCCCCTGGAAGCCGGTGTCCCGTCGCATGCGAGCTTTACAGCTTTGCGGGCCTAGCTCCACAAGTTTTTGTTCGCGCGGAAACACGCTATAGCGAAGCACATCCCAGGGGAGAGAGGGTATGGGCCAGCCGGCATCGAGGATCACGGACATGCATACCTGTCCCATGGTGACGGGCGTCGTGCCGCATGTCGGCGGCCCGGTCATCGGGCCGGGGGCGCCGACCGTATTGATCGGCGGACTGCCGGCCGCTCGCGTGACCGATCAGTGCGTCTGCGTCGGCCCGCCCGACGTGATCGCGAAGGGCAGCGGCACCGTGATCACCTCGAAGATGCCCCAGGCGCGGATCAGCGACCAGACCGCGCATGGCGGCCTGCTGGTGCTGGGCTGTTTCACGGTGCTGGTGGGCGGCTAGATCGCTCAGCTGTTCGGGAAGATCACCGCACGGAACTGCCCGCTGCCCGAGAGGATGCCGTACTCGACCTCGTCGGGGCGGTCGCCGTCATTGCCGTTGGCATAGATCAGCCGGATGAACGCGGAGAGCCCGGCATTGGAGGCGAGATGGCTCTCGATCGCGCGCCAAAGCTTGCCATTCGCCGATCGCGCCTGGTTCAGGCGACGTGCCTGCCGGAAATAATTGGGCCCGCCCTCGCGGCCGCCCTGCGCGTGCGACCAGGCATGGCCCTTGTCGAAATTGGCGCCCGCCGTCGGATAGCCCGCGTGATAGGCGTTGTCGCGCGTATTGGGCGCGACCGTGACCGATACGCCCCAGACCAGCACCACCCGATCAAGATTGCAGTCGAACAGGAAGTTCGCAGCCCCATCGCTGAAGGTGAAAAGCTGCGCCGCCTTCTGCCCCGCTTCGCGGTACTTCGCGCCAGCATAGTCGAGCAGGCTTTCGAGGAACTGCTCGCCATCGCCGTTGGCGCACCATTCGGCATACATGTTCGCATAGGCGGACATGCCGTCGCGCAGCTCGGGATTGCGGCCGAACTCGCGATCGATGATCTTCTCGATCGACACGCTCGACCAGTCGAGCTTCGACTTGCCTGACCTGGGCATCGACAAGCACCTCGTTCTGCGTGGAAGCGATTCTATCGCGCCGCCGTCTTAACCGGAGTCAGCATCGATTTCGAGCCGTCGCCGACCAGGAAATAGGCGCCCCAATAATAGGGATGCGAGTAGCGGGGCTGGGCGATCAGCGTGTTCTGCGCCGCCTTGAGCGCCGCCGAGATCGAACTGGTGCGCCCGGACCGGTAGAAGGCGCCCATCAGCTCGTCGCTCTGCGAGATTGCCGGAACCCGCCAGAAGGTGGCGAGCACCGAGCGCGCATTGGCGACGATGAAGGAGCGCACGAGCCCGTCGAGCGCGGGAGTGCTGTCCTCGACGCCGGCGCGCCGCGCGACCTCGGCGCTGGCGCCGGCATAGGTCTCGCAGGCCGACAGCACGACCAGGTTGGCGTTGAGGCGCAGGCGCGCGACCTCGTCGAACGAGAGAAGCCCGTCGGACAGGATCGCTTCGCCCGCCTGCGGCGCCGCGAGCGTGGTGACGAGCGAAGGCGGCAGGTGCATCACGCACTGGTCGACCTTGACCTGCGTCTCGGGCAGGCCGTGCGTCGCGAAATGCAGGATCTGGTATTGCGACAGGTCCTGGCTCGCCGGACCCGAGACGAGGTTCGAATCGGTGAATGCCGCGCCGACGATCTCGGGCGGGTTGGCGACGCCCAGCGCGTCCGCCGCGACCGAGATTTCGTGCGCGCTGATCGGCTTGCCGTTCGACATGGCGTTCGCCCAGGCGCCATAGCTCACCGCGCAGTCGAACGGCATCATCCGCTCGGACTGGGCGCTGCCGATCGTCTGGGGCGGCGCATTCTCGCCAAGGCCGAGAAAGGGATGCGGCGCGTTGGAGGGGCTGAGCTCCTTGCGACCGCGCAGGAAGGCACGCGGCGAGAGCGCGGTGGCGATCTCCGACTTGCGGCCGAAAAAGCCGACAACGCTATAGTCGCCCTTGGCCGGCTGCTGCTGATAGGCGAGCACGGAAGCCTTGTCGGTCACCAGGATCGCGGCGGGGACCTGGCGCAGCGTGCCGGCGGGATCATAGACGAGCTTGGTCGCGCCCGTGAGCATCTCGGCGGCGGGACCCGCCACCACGTCGAACAACTGGTTCGCTCCCGCGACGTCGAAGGGGCGCAGCACGCCGTCATCGTCGGTGCGGGCGCTGGAGAGGACCTTGTTCGCGAGCTGCTCGATCTCCGCCATGCTCGATGGCAGCTGATAGATGACGGTGCGATCGCGGCTGATCGCGATGCCGAACACCACCGAGCGCAGTGCGGTCAATTTGAGATAGACTTCACCCGGCGCGAGGCCCGAGCGGATGTCCGCGATCTTCGCCGGCTGGTCCTCGAGCGCGCCGATGCCGTTCGCGGCCAGCAGCTTGTCGTTGATGTCGGCGAGGGTGGCGCCTGCGGTGGCGCGTTCCGCCTCGAGATCCGCCAGGTCCGCCGCACTCGCGCCGCTGGCCGCAGTGATCTCGTACCGCAGCCGGATCAGCTGGCGCTCGAGATCGCCGCGCTGGCGCAGCAGGGCGGCGACATTGGCGTCGGCCGAAACCACCTTCTGCAGCTGGGCATATTCGCGCGCGATCTGCGGCTCGCCGATCGTCTGCATCGCGTGGAAATATTCCTCGTCGCGGCTGTCGGTCTGCGGCGCCTGGGTGAGCAGCGTGAAATAGCGTTCGAGCGCGCCGAGCGAGACCGATCCGATGCCGGTCTGGTTGGACAGCGACTGGATCGCATTGCCATAGTCGGCGATCACGCTCTGGCGGTCGCGCTTGGGATCGCGCGAGGCGATGCTGGCGCGCTCGAGCTGGGTCTCGATGAGCAGCGGGGCGTTGACCCCGGCGTCGGTCAGGCGACGTGCGTCGGGGAAGACGCAGCTATGCTCGGAGGCGGGGCGGCTGCCCTGCAGGCCGGCGATCGCGCAGTCGAAATTGGCCAGCGACGCGTCGAGATTGCCCTTGCGCGCCTCGATACGGCCCTTTTGCCGCTCGATCGCGGCGCGCATCCAGACGATGCGCTCCGGCGCGACGAACCGGACCGAATCGCGCGAGAAATCGGCGGCCCGCATGATCGCGCTTTCGGCCTCCGGGATATGGCCCAGGGCGAGCTGCGCGACGCTGACCGCCCAGTTTCCCTGCGCATCGAGCAGGCTGCGCGACAGAAGATTGGCGTCGGTCAGCGAAGACTGGAGCGCGTTCTTCGGCGGTGCCGTTTCCTGGTTGAGCCGGCTGAGCGTCATCGGATCCGACAGGTCGCGCGCGCCGGTGCCGCCCTTTGCTAGCACGTCGATCGCATCCGCCCAGCGGCGCTGGTTGATCAGGTCGATGCCCTGATAGGTGGTCAGCTGCTCGCGCTTGTAGGACGCGTTGACCAGCAGCGGATTGGCGTCGAGCAATTCCCTGGCCACTGCGAAATGGCCGCGGGCTGCGTCGAACTGGCTGATGTTCGAATCGGCGAGGCCGGCGGCGAGGCGCAGATCGATCTTGGTCGCGGCGTCGGCGTCGACAAAGGCGCGCAGGGCGTCGTTCAGCACGCGCGAGGCATCGAGCATGCGCCCGGCCTGCAACGCGCTCATCCCGTCGGAAAGCGCGGCTTCGGCGGTGATGCCCGTCGCCTGTGCGGCGGCGGACACCGAGGGGCCGGCGGGGACGTTGGAGAGCAGGACCGACGATTTGACGCCGCCGCGCGCGGGTAGATCGGTATCGCCGGTCGCGATCACCCGGATGGCGGCTTCGAGCGGCCCGAGCGCGATCTCGAGCGCAGCGCCCTGATAGGTGAGACCCTTGTGCCGGAAGCGGAGGTCCACCGCGGACCGCCCGAGCCGCGCATCGAAGCAGCGGCGGACTTCCACCGGGCCGAGGCCCTTGACCGGCACGGTGACGGCGGCGCCGCACTGCTCGGTCGAGACCGTCGCGCCGGGCTCGCTCACATAGCCCTGCGATTCCGCGGCGGAAACGCCCCGGCAGGTGATGCTGAACGGCTGCTCGCCGGCGCGCCGGATGCCCGTGCCGACGGTCCATTGGCGGATGGCGGTGCAGGCATCGCCGCTGCTGTTGGAGCCGATCTCGAAGCGCTCGGGCGCTTCCTGGCTCGCCACGCCAGGCGTCGCAGGCGCGAGGAGCAGCGCCGCAGCCGCGATCGGGGTAAGCGCGCGTGCGACGACGCTCATTTCGGTGCTCCGGTGGTGCAGGGGCCCTTGGACGGGTCGCATTCGATCGTGTCGATACCCACCGGGGCGTCGGCGATGTCGACGATCAATCCTTCATTGCCGCGTCCGACGAGCGGATTGAAGAACAGCAGCGGATCGTCGGCCATGCCGAACAGCTGGGTCTGGCGCTGGTCGTAGATCGAGAAATTGGGACGCGGCGGATCGGTGACGAGGCACCCCTTGTCCGGCGATCCGATCACGCAGCCGTTCAACCGCGAATTGCCCTGGGCGATGCGGGTGATGCGCGGATTGCCGCCGATCGATGCGAACTGGATGCTCTCGTTCGGCAGGATGCCCGCGGCGCGGCCGAAGAACCCGTTGATATGGCCGAACAGCGCGAAGCTGTTGTCCGCGCGATCGCCGGTGCTGAACAATTGCAGCGCGAGCGCGGTGATCGACGGCGGCGAGACCTCGTTGAGCGTGACGCCGCCGCCGCTGGCCGCCGCGGTGTTCTGGAACAGCGCGAAATCGGAATAGCTGACCTTGAGCGTCTTCGCGGTCAGGAACACCCGGCCGGTACCGTCGGAGGTGTAGAGCTCCGACGCGGCGTTCGCGACGTCGAACGCGACGGTCGCGTTGCTCGGACTGGCGCCGGACGCCGGAAGATATTTGTCGATCAGGTGCGGCCGCGCGAACACGATCTTCTGGGCGCGCAGGTCCACGGTGCCGTTCGGCAGCAGGATCGCACCCTTGGTGCCGCTGTCGCCGATATCGGCCTTGAGCTGGGTCGCGAGCTTGGCCGGGTCGACCAGGCCGTCCGGATCGTCGATTGCGCTGCCGCCGATCTGGAGGGTCCCGGTGCCGTCGCCGCTGATCATATCGGTCAGTTCGATCGCGCCGGTGGTCAGCAGCCTCAGGCTGGTCTTGCCGGTGCCGCTCGCGATGGTGAGCTTCTGGATCGTCAGCGGCTGCGCCTTGGAATCGATCACGACATTGCCGGCGGTGATGAGGTCCATCTCCGAATCGTCGAGCGCGATGCCGGTGCCGCCGGCCGTGGTCCCGCCGACGATCGTGCCGCCGGTGCCGGTGTTGCGGATCGTGACCGTGCGGGCGTCGCCGGCCTGGACTGCACCGAGCAGCGCCAGCCCCGTCTTGGCCTCGATCAGCATGTCGCCATTGCCGGCGCGCGCACTGCCGATCCGCGCCGAGTCCGCGCGGATGGTGATCTGATTGCCCGCCGCCGTCGTCGCGCCCTGGCCGGCCTGGATGGCGTCGAGCTGGGCCGCACCCGCTGCGTCGATCGTGATCGACTTGCCCGCGGCCTGCGCGTCCATCGCCGCGGCGCCATAGCCGCTCACGCTTCCGCTCGCCGAGCCGCCGGCCGTGCCGAGCGAGACCGCGCCGCTCACCGTGCCGCTATCGACCTGGAGACCGGTGCCGGCGTTGAGCGTCAACGCGCCCGCATTGACGCTGCGCAGGTGGATGCTGTCGGGCGTGGCACCGCCGGCAGTGGTGACCTGCGTTCCCGCGGTGACCGCGCCCGCCGTCACGCTGCCGGTGACATCGAACGCCACCTGGCCGTTGGCGCTGATCGTCGCGCCGCCGCTGCCGGACTGGAAGCCGCTGCGCCGTCCGGATATCGAGCCCTTGGTCGCGGTCGCGGCGATGTCGCCGGTTGTCGCGGTGAGGCTGTCGGCGCGGATATCGCCCTGCGCCGCGGCGAGGGCGAGGCTGCCGCCGGTCAGCGTGCCGACCACCAGCCCGGCATCGGTGTCGCCGGTCAGCGCCGGGCCGCCAAGCGAGGCCGCGCGGATGGCGATGTTGCTGCCCGCGGGCGGCTGTGTCGCAAGCGAGGCGGTCGAACGGAACGAGACTCCCGCAGCCTGGCCGATCTGCGAACGATCGAACACGATCGTCCGCGCATCGCTGCCGGCGTTGCCGTCGGTGATCGCGGATACGAGGTAGACGCTGCCGGCGGTATCGATGCTGATGTCGTCGCCTGCCTTTACCGCGCCAAGCCGCACCGCGCCGCCGGCCGAGATCGCGACATCCTCGAACGCGGTCAGAGCGGCATTGCCGCCCGCGATGCCGGTCACTTCGGACTGGGCGATGACGCCGATGCTGCCGGCGCTCGACACGATCGACCCGAGCCGCGCGTTCGTCACGCTCTGGATGGCGATGTCCTGGCCCGCCGAAAGGGTGCCGGTGACGCTGAGCTCGCCGGTCGCGCCGCGCGCGATCAGCGTCGCGCTGGTGGCGGCGGTTCCGGTGCCGAGGGTCAGGTTGCCATCGGTCGCGATAAGGGAAAGGGCACCGTTGGTCGCAGTCGCGGACTGGAGATCAATCGATCGAGCCGTAACGCCGATCTGCGTGCCGGTCAGCGACGAGCTGCCCTGGCCGGCGCTGAGCGGGCCGAGCTGCACGGTGCCGCCGGTCGCGCTCACGGTGATCGACTTGCCGGCGGCGTGCACGACGAGCGATCCGTTGGCCGGATCGGCGAGTGGGCCGGTGATGTCGCCCGTTGCGGCGGTGACCGCGATATTGCCGAGCGTCGACTCGAGCAGCCCCAGGCGCACGCCGCTGCCGCCAGTCGCGCGGATATCGCCATCGGCGGCGGGTGTCGCGGCGACGGTGATCGCGCCGGCCTGGCCCGCCAGCGCAGTGTCGAGCACGAAGCCGCGATTGTCGGTTCCGGTACCCGAGGCGCTGGCCGAGCCGATCGTCAGGAGGCCGGCTGCGTCGAGCGTGACATTGTCGCCGGCACTGAGCGTGCCGAGGGTCGCGTCGTTGCCCGCGCGCATCGCGACGTCCTCCGCCGTGAGCGTCGTGGCGGAAACATCGTGGCCGGCAAGAATCAGGGCTGCGCCGGCATTGGCCGTGCCGGTGCCGATCGTCGCGTCGTTCGCGGCATTGACGGTGAGATCGCCGCTGGCGGTGGTCGCCGTGCCGATGGTTGCGCTGGTCGCGCTACGGAAGGAGGCGCCGGCGCCGGCCGTCACGTTGCCGGCCGTCAGCAGATTGTCGGCGGCGGTCTTGGGCAGGCCGATGTCCGCGTCTTCCTTGATCAGACTCGCCGTCGTTCCGGCGATGCCGCTGCCGAGCGTGAGGCGGCCGCTGGTTGCGGTCAGGGAGAGCGCGCCATTGAGCGCTGTCGCGGTATCGACGTCGATCGCCGCCGCGTTCACCGCGATATTCCCGCCGGCCGAGACCGTGTCCAGCTGCGCGGCGCCAAAGGCGGCGAGGTCGATGTCGTTGGTGGCGCCGATCGTCGCGCGGCCATAGCCGGCGGCCAGGGTGGGGTCGGTCAGGTTGAACGCCGCCGCCGTGCCGCCGGTGGTGCGCAGCTGGACCGTGCCGGTGACCTGCGCATCGTCGATCTGGAGGTTCGAGCCCGCGGTCAGGTCGACGCTGTCGGCGTGCACAGTCCCCAGCCGCAGCGTATAGGGTGCGGTGGCGCCGGTGGAGACCGACGCCGCAGTGACCGAGCCGATGGCGAAATTGGCCGCGCCCACGCCGTCCAGCACGATCGCGCCCGGCGCCTGCAGCGTCGCGCCGCCTGAAGTCGAGGTCCAGCCGTCGCGCAGTCCGGAGATCGATCCCTGGCTGGCGGTGACGTCGACATCGCCGGTCGCGTCGAGGGCGCCGAGGCGGATGTCGCCCCGGTCGGCGGTGACGGTCTGCGCGCCGCTCGTCAGGTTACGGACCACTAGTCCAGCATCGGTATCGCCGACGAGCGCGACCGGGCTGGTGAGCGCTGCGGCGCGGATCGTGAGGTTGTGGCCGGTCTGGCTTCCCGCGCCGGCAAATGCGATCGCGCCGGGCTGCCCAGCCAGTGTCCGATCGAGCTGCACCGCGCGCGCGTCGACGCCCGCGCCGCTCGAGATCGCGGAGACCAGCGAGACCGTTCCGGTCGTGGCGATGTCGATATCGTCTCCGGCGCTGGCGGTGGTGAAGGTCAGGTTGCCGCCGCCGGACAGGGCGATGTCCTCGCCCGCGGCCAGCGTCGAGGCCAGGATTTCGCGCCCGGCGAGCAGAGCGATCGTGCCGGTGACAGGCGTGCCGCTCGGCGCCGTCGCGATCGCGCCGACGCTGATGTCGCGGCCGGCGGTGAGCAGGATGTCGCCGCCATTGGTCTGCAAGGCGCCGCTGGTCAGGTCGCTCGCCGCACCGCCGGCGCTCAGCCGGAGCGATTCCCCGCCGCCGAGCACGGTCACGGCGCCGGTGGTGATCGAACCGTTGGTCGTTTGCACCGCGAGCGCCTGGTCGACGGTGACGTCGCCGGTCAGTACGGCGCCGGCGACCACCAGATCGGTCGCGTTGCCGATCGATCGGAGCGCGCGGCCGGTCACCGTGCCCAGGCTGAGGGAGGGCGCGCTTCGGATCAGCACGTCGCCGCGGCCGCTCGCGGGGCCGGTCGCCAGGCCCGCGAGGATCGAGCTCGAGGGCGCGAAGGTCACGATGCCGGTTGCGTCGAGCGTAAGCGCTTCGGTCCCGATGCCGTCGCTGTTCGACTGGAGCAGCAGCTGACCGAGCCCGGTGATGTCGCCCCCCGTCGCGGTGATCGTCACGAGGCCGCCCGCCGCCTGGGTGGCCTGCGTCGTCATGTTGCCGAGCGTCACGCTGGCGCCCGTCACGACATAAGTGCCCGAGGCGGTGATATCGCCCGGCAGGAGCACTGTGCCCGGCGCGCCGAAGGTGGCATCGCCGTTCGATTGCAGCGTGAGGCCGGTCAGACCGGTGATGTCGCCGCTCGTCGCGGTGACCGTGAGGTTGCGTCCGGCGGATTGGACGACTGCCGTTCCCGCGTTCCCCAGCGTCACGCTCGACCCGCTGACGCTATAGTCGCGCAGCGCGGAGACGGCGCCGCGGATCGTCGCGGTGCCGGTGGCGCTGAAGCTCGAATCGAGAGTCGATTGCAGCGATAGGTCGGCCAGGCCGAGGATATCGCCACCCGTGGCGGCGATCGTCAGGAGTCCACCCGACGATTGGGTGACCGACGTCCCGGCAGTCCCGAGTGTCACGCTGGTGGCAGTGACGCTGTAGTTGCCCGTGGCTGCCACATTGCCTTGCAGGCTCGCGGCGCCCGCCGCGCTGAAGGTCGCGTCGCCGCCCGATTGCAGCAGCAGGCCGGTAGCCCCGGCAATATCGCCGCTGCTCGCGGTGATGGTGAGCAGGCCACCTGCCGACTGGGTGACGGCGCTGGCGCCGTTACCGAGGGTCGCGCTCGCGCCCGTGACGCGATAGTCGCCCGATGCCGCCACGCCGCCGCGCAGAACGACTGCGCCGGTTGCCCCGAAGGTCGTGTCGGTGCCCGATTCCAGCGAGAGGTTCGCCAGGCCGGTGATGTCCCCTGCGGTGGCCGTGACGGATACGAAGCCGCCTGCAGATTGCGTGACCGCAGCGCCGGTGCCGCCGAGCGAAACGCTGGCGCCGGTGACACTGTAGTTGCCGGTCGCCGATACGCTGCCTTGCAGATTGGCCGCACCCGTTGCGCTGAGAGTCGTGTCGGTGCCCGATTGCAGCAAGAGGTTCGCAAGGCCGGTGATGTCGCCGGCGGTGGCCGTGACGGACACGAATCCGCCTGCGGATTGTGTGACCGCGGCGCCGGTGCCGCCGAGCGAAACGCCGGTGCCGGTGACGCTGTAGTCGCCCGTGGCCGATACGCCGCCTTGCAGGTTTGCGGCGCCCGCTGCGCTGAACGTCGCGTTGCCACCCGATTGCAGCAGCAGGCCGGCAGCCCCGGCAATGTCGCCGCTAGTCGTGGTGATGGTGAGCAGGCCGCCAGCCGACTGGCTGACGGCGCTGGCGCCGTTTCCGAGCGACGCGCTGGCGCCGGTGACGCTATAGTCGCCCGACGCGGCCACGCTGCCGCGCAGGGCCACCGCCCCGGTCGCGCCGAAGGTCGCGTCGAGTGTCGAAAGCAGGGAAAGGTTCGCCAGGCCGGTAATGTCACCGTTCGTCGCCGTGACCGCGAGCGAGCCGCCTGCCGATTGCGTGGTCGATCCCGTCGCGTTTCCGAGCGTCACGCTCGTCCCCGTGACGCTGTAGTCGCGCAAGGCCGTGACGTTGCCGCCCATCGTGGCCGTGCCCGTCGCGCCCAGGATCGTGTCGAGCCCCGATTCGAGCGACAGGTCTGCGAAGCCGAGGATATCGCCGGCGGTCGCGGTGGCCGTAATCGTGCGTCCTGCCGATTGCGTCACCGCGCCGGATGCGTTGCCGAGCGTGACAGCCGATCCCGTCGCCGTGAAATCGCGCGAGGCGATGACATCGCCGAACAGGGTGGCCGCGCCCGATGCGCTGGCGATGACGTCCGCGAGTATCGTCGGCGTGCCCGCCGAGAGCGCGCCGGCGCGCAATGTGCCGCCGGTCGCGATGAGATGGATGTTGCCGTTGACGGCGGTCGCGTCGTCGAGATCGATCGAACCCGCGGTCACCGAAAGCTGGTCAGCGCCGAGCGCGCCCGCGCCCGAACCGGCGCTGAGGGTGCCGAGCAGCGCCGCGCCGCCGGCGGTGACCTGGATCGTCTGGCCGGCGCCGTTGGCCGTCAGGTCGATCTTGCCCGAGGCCGAGGTGCTGATCCCGCCCAGCGTTGCGGCCAGCCGGATCGATCCCGCGGTCGCGTCCGCCGAGACGAGGCGGATATTGGTGTTGGCGAGCAGGTCGATCGCGTTGGCGGCCTTGACGGTACCAGCGGTCACCGAGCCCGCGGCCTGGGCATCGAGGCGTACGCTGCCCGTCTTCGATTCGATGTTGCCGGTCGAGATCGATCCCGCGTTGCTGGCGAAGCGCAGCGACTGGTCGACGGTAACGTTGCCGGTCGTGATCGCGCCGGCCGAGACGAGATCGGTCGCGTTGCCGAAGGTCCGCAGGCTGTTCGCAGTCACGTTGCCCAGGACCAGCGGCGAAGCGCTCGTGATCAGCACGTCGGAACGCTGCGCGGCGGTGCCGCCCGGCAGGCCGCCCAGCAGCGTGCTGCCGGTGGAGAAGTTGACCGCAGACGCCACGCCTGCCGCGTTCAGGTAAAGCGTCTCGGCGCCCGCGCCGTCCTGGTTGGATTGCAGCGTGAGCGCGCCCAGCCCGGTGATGTTGCCGCTATTGGCGCGGATCGTGACGCTGCCATTGGCCGCCTGCGTGACGGTGGTGCTCGTTGCGCCCAGCGTGACCACGCTGCCGGTAACGCGATAGTCGCGGCTGGCGCTTACCGCGCCGTCGATCGTGACTGCGCCGAGGGCGCTGTTGAGCACAACGTCGGCAAGCGCGGTGGCGGAGCCGGCGGAAAGCGTGCGGGCGCGGATCGCGCCGGTCGATGCCTCGAGGTCGACATGGCCGTTCGCCGCGGTGGCACCGAGCAGGTCGATGGCCTGGGCCGAGACCAGGATCTGGTTCGCGCCGAGCGCGCTCGCGCTGCTGCCGGCGCTGAGCGCGCCGAGCTGCGCGGTGCCGTTGCTGGCGGTGACCGTGATGGTCTGGCCGGCACCGCCTGCAGTGAGATCAGTGCGGCCGAAATTGACGAGCGGGCGGCCGTCGCTGGCGGGCGAACCCAGTGCGAGACCGGTCACGTTGCCGTTCTGGGACGTGATGCCGATGCTGCCCGCGCTGGACTGGGCGGAGGTCAGCCGCACGTCGGTGTTCGCCAGCACGTCGATCGCACCGGCGGCGTTCAGCGTCTGTGCGGTGACGCTGCCGGCGGCTTGCGCATCGAGCCGGATCGCGCCGTTGTTCGAGACCAGCGCGCCGCCCTGGATCGAGCCGCCGCTAGTGATGCGAAGCGCGGAGTCCACGGTGACGTCGCCGACCGTGACGCTGCCCGGGACGGTCAGGTCGGTAGGATTGCCGACGCTCAGCACCGCGCGCGCGGTGACGTTGCCCGCGGTGATGCTGGATGCGCTCCGGAGCGCCACGTCCGATCGGTTTGCGGCAGTGCCGCCGATCAGGGCGGTCGTGCCGGCGAGGTTGATCAGGCCGGTTTGCGTGTCGAGCGTGAGCGTCTCTGCGCCGACGCCGTCGGTATTCGATTGCAGTGTCAAACTGCCAAGGCCAGCGATGTTGCCGGCGCCGCCGGTGACGGTGATCGCGCCGCCTGCCTGCTGGGAGAGGGAGGTAGCCGCCGCACCAAGGACGACGCTGCGTGCCGAGACGGCATAGTCGCGCCCGGCGGTGACGCCGCCGCCTGCTGTGACGATTCCCGCCGCGGCGTCGATCGACGACAGGCTGACGTCCCTTCCGGCGACGAGCGAACCAGCCACCGTAACCGCGCCGGCCCCGACGATCGCGATATCGGCATTGGCGCCGGTCGCCTGGAGGGTGCCGGACGTCGTAAGTCCCGGCGTCAGCCCGCCATTGGCGATGGTCACGCCGTTCCCGGTGGCGGTCGACAGCAGGATCGAGCCGTTGGCGGCGGTCGCGGAGATCGTGGTGTTTGGATCGACCTGCAGCAGTGCCGCGGTGACGACGCCGTCGACGCCGCCGGCAAGGCGGACGGACTGGCCTGAGACAGTGGTACCGGTGCCGCTCACGGTGACGCCTGTGGCGAGGGTCGTGCCACGGCTGACGGTGAAGCTCAGCGGGCTGTTGATGTTCGTGAAGGAGACGTCGGTAGCTGCGACCAGCGCGACGGCGCCCGTGCTGGACGAGATCGACTTGTTCACGGCGATCTGCTGCCCGACCACGGCGATCGAGCCGGAGGCGCTGATCGCGCCCGAGCCGCTCTGGAACACGATGGGCGCCGTGGAGGCGCCGTTCAGCGCGTTGAGGGTGCCCGCCAGGAAGCTGGTTTGGTCCGCACCGCTGAGCAGCGCGGTACTGACGATCAGGCCACCGCCGCTGAAAGAGCCGGTCGGGCCGAAGGTGACGCCCATCGGATCGACCAGCCAGACGGTGATGTCGCTCGGCGAACTGATCGAGCCGTAGATCTTGGAACCCGTGCCCGCGGTGACGCGATTGAGCACCGAATAGGAGCCCGCCGCGCCGCTGTTCAGGAAGGTGAGCGTCTCGCTCGACGAGGTCGTCGTGCCGAGATTGAAGCTGCTATAGGTGACGACGCGGTTGGCGCCGTTGATGTCGACCGACATCGTCTGGCCGCCCGTGGTGACGGTGGCGCCACCGGCGTTCGAGACGACCGGCAGTGTCTGCGCCAGGGCCGGACCTGCGACCGACATGCACATCGCCAGCGCGGTGCCGCACCACAGCTTCCGACGGGCGATGCCTGCGGAGCCTCCACGACGGGTTGCGATGGCGAGCATCAGTGCCTCCCCCAGAAAAACGGGAACAGTCGGGTGGTGAGCGAGATCAGGAACCGATCGTCCGGCTTCTTCGTGTCGGTAAGCAGCACGCGATCGAGCGGATGGGCGTAGATGGCGTCGAGCACGAACGCGCCGCTGACGAGCAGGCGGACGCCGCCACCGACCGAGCGCAGCAGCCGGTTCTTCTCGGTCGCGCCTTGGTCGAGGTTCCACAGGCGGACCGAATCGTAGAAACCGGTCAGCTGGACGTCGAACGGCAGCCCGAGCGGCAGCTTCACCCGCGGTTCGACGCGGAAGGCATAGGCGCGATCGCCGCCGTTCGAGCCCGGATCATAGCCCCGGCCATAGGTGAAGTTGCCGAGCGAGAACTCCTCGAGGTTGAGCAGCGCGTGGTTCGACCATTGGCCGAAGGCCTGCGTTGCGATCGAGAAAAAGGCGAGGGGGCGAAGCTCGACGTTGAACTCGCCGCGCACCACCATCGCTTCCGGATCGCCCTCGAAGCGGCTCGGCGGATAGCCGTCCTGCGAGGTGCCGATCTGGCTCGCGCCGAAAATCGACAGGCCACGCCGCAGCTCGGCATAGCCGCTGACGATGGCGACGGGCGTGCCGAGCGGCGCCAGGAACGTCGCATCGCCGTCGAGCCGGGCGAAGGCGACGCGCATGCGGTCCCGCGTGAACGGAATGCGCGCGCCGCTCTGGTAGATCTGGGTCCGCTGGTCGAGGACCTCGAAGCCGAGCGTCGAGGTCAATTGCCTGTCGACCCGCCGCGCGAGCTGCTGGCTCAGTTCGAAGCCGACGATGGTGGAGCGCGAACGCAGATCGAGATTGGGGATGTCCGGCTGCGACAGGGCGAAACTCGACCGGATGGCGGCGCGGAGGCCGCTGCTGTTGAGCGCGAAGTCGTGTCCGGCCTGGACGACGTGGATCTCGTTCCAGTCGGTCGAATTGGAATAGGCGAAATAGGTCCGGTCGGCGAGGCCGGTCAGCCCATAGGCTTCGGCGCGGGCGGAGACGATGATGGGCCCAAGCTGGCTCGATCCGAAGTTCTGCGCGTTGGCGAGAACCTGCATCTGCTGCGTCTCGACCGAGAGCTCGCCGATGACGTCGCCCGCGTTGGAGCCGGGGCCGGCGGCGCGCAGGGCGAGGCGGACGTCCACGCCGGGGATGTCCCCCGCCTGGAGCAGGATCCGCTCGGCCGCGCGGCGGTTGAGCGGATCCAGACGCCGGATGGCCTCGATGCGCGATTCGATGACGTGCTTGAACGGTCCGAGCTTGCCGAGGATGCGCACCTCGACGATCCGGGCGCTGACGATCGTCAGCTTGAGATCGCCCGAGCTGATGTCCTGTGCGGGTATCTGCGCCAGCGCGACATAGCCAGCCTGGCTGAGCGCCTCGTTCACCTCGTCGCGGATCTTGCAGACGACCGCGATCGGCTGCTCGCCCGGAGGGCCCGTGGTGATCCCGGCAAGCAGTTGCTGGAGCGCCGGGGCGATCGGCTGGCCGTTGGGGGTCTGGAAGGAGACGGAGCGCAGCGTTGCACGGATCGGAGAGGATTCGAGCGCGCAGGGCGGCTGTACGATCGCGCCGCGCGTATCGACGCTGACGGTCGATTGCGGGGTCGTCCGCGGCTCGGTCGATGGCTCTACCTGGTCGCGACGCGGTACCGCCTGGTCGGCCTGGCTCGGCACCGGTGGCGCCTGTTGCGCGACGGCCTCGCCGTCGAGAAGGAGACTCGGTAGAATTAGGGCGGCTCGCCCGAACCAAACGCGCATCGCAAGCCCCTCAGACGGCGGAATTCGCAGCCATGCTCCAAATATTATGCGTATTTTTGGACCCTTAGCTTTCGGTGCGGGAAAGTTTACGGAGTGTCAACCGGGACTGGAGTCCGCGTTCCAGAAAGGGGCATTTCTCTGATGGATCCGACGCCGGATCGGGCGGTACGGGAACCGTGCGGCGATGGCCGGCACGGACCTTCGTGACCACGAAGGCATTGAAATTGAATGATCCGCACGAGCCGTTGGCGCCTCGCCGGCGGGCCCTAGCCCGATCTCAGGCAGGCGAGTGCCGCCGCGTCAAGGTACGGGCGCGTTGTGCATCGGAATTGCGAGCCTCCCCTGGGCGTAGCGGAGGGAAGAATAGCGACGATCAGCGGCATTGCCCGTGAAGTGGACTTCGATTCGCGTGGCTTGCGCCCCGAAGGAGGGGTCTGATGCGAGCGACACGACCCGATCGGCAGGCCCGCGCCGAGTGCCCTGGCACAGGCCTTTGTTCCGTTTGCCGATCAGCGCGGCCGGCGGGGAGCATTTCCGCCGAAGGTGACCAAGCTTTCCGTACCGTCCGCCGACAGGGCTGACACGCCGACGAAGTAATCGTCGACGATCACGTCCTTCAGCGTGGTCTCCGCAGCGGGGGCAGGGATGTCGCGATGATCGGTCCAGTCCTGCTTGTCGTTGCGGCGCCAGTAGACGCGGTAGCCCGCCGCGCCGGTCACCGCTGGCCACGACACGGTCGTGTCGCTGCCCAGCGCTCCCCGCAATTCCACCTGCGCGGGCGCCGCAGGCGCCGCCGCGAGACGCGCGATCGTCGCCGCGTT
>JBEVLV010000126.1:0-14570 GCA_040508955.1 Sphingomonas sp.
GCAATCTGGCGCTGTCGTTCGGCTTCCTGGTGCTCGTCTATATCTTCCTGCCGCGGATCGTGTTCGGATCGGCCTATGCGGACATGCGGCTGGTGCCGTTCCTGCTGGCGATCGCGATCATCGCGATCCGGCCTAAGCCGGGCCTGTCGATCCGCGGCGCGGCCACCGTCGCCGCGCTCGGGCTGGCCTTCTTCCTCGTCCGGATCGGGGCGACGACCTACAGCTTCTTCCTCTACGACCAGTCGTACGATCGCGAGCTGAAGGCGCTGGATCACCTGCCGATGGGATCGCGGCTGGTGAGCTTCGTCGGCGAGACCTGCTACAACGAGTGGCGGATGACGCGCCTCCAGCACGTGCCCGCGCTCGCGCTGGAGCGCAGGCTCTCCTACACCAACGATCAATGGTCGATGCCCGGCGGGCAGCTGCTGACGGTGCGCTACCGCGAGGCGAAGCGCTTCGCGCACGATCCATCGGAGATCGTCACCGACGTGCAGTGCCCGCGCGAATGGTGGCGCCCGATCGCGCGCAGCCTGGCGATCTTCCCGCGCGACGCGTTCGACTATGTCTGGCTGATCCGCCCGCCCGCCTACGACCCGCGTTTCGAGCAGGGGCTGATCCCGGTGTGGCGCGACGGGACGAGCGCGCTGTTCCGCGTCGACCACAGTAAGCCGGGGCCGCCGCTGCATCCGGGCGACCTGCCCTTCCCCAAGCCCGAGGCGCAGGTGCTGCGCGAGGCGGCGGAGAAGGGGATCATTCCCGGGAACAGCGACTAGGTCCGGACCCCGGGCCGGCTCAGCCCGCGCGCCTGAAGGGCATCATCTCGCCCAGATATTCCTGCTCGTGCTCCACCGCGAGGCGTTCGCGCGCGAGGAAATCCGCCACCGCACGGCGGAAACCGGGATCGGGGATATAGTGCGCCGACCAGGTGGTGACCGGCTGATATCCGCGCGCCAGCTTGTGCTCGCCCTGTGCGCCCGCCTCGACCCGCTGGAGGCCGCGCGCGATCGCGGCGTCGATGGCCTGGTAGTAGCAGAGCTCGAAATGGAGGAAGGGCACCTCCTCGGTGCAGCCCCAATAGCGGCCGTAGAGCGCGTCCGCGCCGATCAGGTTCAGCGCGCCGGCGATGGGCAGGCCGTCGCGCTCGGCGAGCATCAGCAGCACCTTGTCGCCCATCTCCGCGCCGAGCAGCGAGAAGAATTCGCGGGTCAGATAGGGGCGGCCCCATTTGCGGCTGCCGGTATCCTGGTAGAAGGCCCAGAACGCATCCCAATGCGCCTCGGTGATCGCGGCGCCGGTCAGGTGGCGGACGGTTAGGCCCTCCAGCGCCTGGGCGCGCTCCTTGCGGATCGCCTTGCGCTTGCGGCTGGCGAGCGCGGCGAGGAAATCGTCGAAGCTGGCGTAATCGTCATTCTGCCAGTGGAACTGGGTGCCCGACCGGATCAGCCAGCCGGCGGCCTCGAACCAGGCGAGCTGGTCTTCTTCCAGGAAGGTGACATGGGCGGAGGACAGACGGTTCTGGTCGGTCACCGCCTCGATCGCGCCGATCAGCGCGGGCGCCATCGCGGGATCGCGCAGCAGCAGGCGCGGGCCGGGTACGGGCGTGAAGGGCACGGCGACCTGGACCTTGGGGTAATATTGGCCGCCCGCCTGCTCCCAGGCATCGGCCCAGCCATGATCGAAGACATATTCGCCCTGGCTGTGCGTCTTGGCATAGGCCGGGGCGATCGCCGCCGCCGCGCCGTCCGCGCCGTCGATCACGATCGGCAGCGGCTGCCAGCCGGCACGCACCCCGGCCGAACCCGAGCGCTCGAGGATCGAGAGGAAGGCGTGGCTGACGAACGGATTGGCGGTGCCGGCGCACGCGTCCCACTCCGCGGCGGGGATCGAGGCGACGCCGTCGGCGATTCGGGCGGTTAGCGGGGAGGGCACGGAGCCGAATGTAGGGGGAGAGTCCGCCGACGGGGAGACCCGCCGCGCAATTTCGCGCGATGCTATTCCGGCCGTTCCACCATCCGTACCTCGCGCTGCGGCAGCGGGATCGTGATGCCGTGTTCCTTGAACAGGCCCCAGAGCCGGTTGAGCACGTCGCTGCGGACATTGCCGACACCGCTTTCGGGGTCGCTGATCCAGGCGAGGATCTCGTGCTCGACGCCGTTCTGGCCGAACGCCATCAGCCAGACGTTCGACTTCGGGTCGTTCAGCACCCGCGGGCTTTCCTTCGCCGCGCGCAGCATCAGCTCCTGGGCGAGCTTGAGGTCGCAGTCGTACGAGACGGTCACCGGGATGCGCACGCGGACGTTGCGGTCGGTATAGGACCAGTTCTCCACCTCCTGCGTCATCAGGTTCTCGTTCGGGATCAGATGCTCCTTGCCGTCGCGGGTGACGACCGAGACCGCGCGCACGCCGATCTTGTTGACCCAGCCGAAGCTGTCGCCGACGACGATCACGTCGCCCGGCTTGATCGAGCGGTCCATCAGCAGGATGATGCCGGCGATCAGGTTGCCGATCGTCTTCTGCATGCCGAAGCCGACCGCCAGGCCGAATGCGCCCGAGAAGACGGTGAAGGCGGTGAGGTCGATCTCGAGCAGGTCGATGCCGATGAAGAAGGCGACCACCACCGCGGCGATGCCGGCGAGCTTCTGGAAGAGCAGCTTTTGGGTGGGATCGAAGCCTCGCGCCGAGGCGACCCATTGCGCGAGCACGCGGTTGACCAGCCGCACGCCGGCGAAGAGCAGCAGCACGGTGATCGCGAAGGTCAGCACCGAGAGCAGGGTGATGTGCCGCGAGCCGACCTGGACGCCGACCCGGTCGAGCGTCGCCTGCGCCATCGCCAGCCCGCCGATCGCGTGGCTGAGGATCGCGGTGAAGACCAATGCGGCGAAGGTCCAGGCGGCCCAGCGCGGCAGGCTGAGCCCGCGCAGCACCGCGACGCTCAGCATCGCCGCTGCCGCGCCCTCTGCCAGGCCGACGCCGAGCGCCGCCAGTGGCTGCCAGGGCCAGGCGACTGCGACGATCGCGAGCAACAGCGCCGCGGTACCGTGCCGGACGATCACGCAGATGCGGGTGCGCAGGCCCTCGCCATGGCCTTCGAGCCGCTCGGCCCAGAAATGCGCGAGCTGCATTCCCGGATAGCGACCGGCGAGCCAGCCGAGCGCCAGTGCTGCGACTATCAGTCCGCCGGCGATCGCCGCTTCGCTCAGTTCGGGCGCCGAGGGGAGGTTGTGCCCCGCCAGCCAGGCGCCCAGCCGCTCCATCAGCCGCGCACCGCCGCGAAGCGGTCGAGTCCGGCGGCGAGATCGGCGATCAGGTCGTCCGGATCCTCGAGCCCGATCTGCAGCCGTACCGCCGGCCCTTCGGCCTGCCACTTCGTCGCGCTGCGATAGCGATGCGGGTCGATCGGCAGGGCGAGGCTCTCATAGCCGCCCCAGCTGAAGCCGATGCCGAAATGCTTGAGGCCGTCGATCAGCGCGGCGCGGGCTGCCTCGTTGCCGCCGTTGAGGACGAAGGAGAACAGACCGGACGCGCCCTTGAAGTCGCGGGCGAAGATCTCGTGACCGGGGCAATCAGGCAAAGCCGGGTGGAGGACGCGCGCCACCTCCGGACGAGTCTTGAGCCAATCGGCGATCTTGAGCGCTGCATCGCCATGCTGCCTCAGTCGCACCGCCATGGTACGCAGGCCACGCGATCCGAGCCAGGCATCGTCGGGGCTGGCATATTGACCGAGCTGGTAGCTCGCCGCGCGCAGCCGCTCATACTGACCCTGCGCGGCGGTGACCGATCCGAGCATGACGTCCGAATGGCCGACGACGTATTTGGTGCAGGCGAGGATCGAATAATCGACGCCCATACCGATGACCGGCAGCAGCAGCGGCGTCGCCCAGGTATTGTCGAGCAAGGTGGTGATGCCGCGTGCCTTGGCGACCGCGACGATCGCGGGCACGTCCTGGACCTCGAAGGTCAGGCTGCCCGGGCTCTCCATGAAGATCGCCTTGGTGCGATCGGTGCAGAGATCGGCGATGCCGGCGCCGATCGTCGGATCGTAATAGGTCGTGGTGACGCCGAAGCGCTTGAGCATGCCGTTGGCGAGGTTGCGCGTCGGGTCATAGGCGCTGTCGACCAGCAGCAGCTCGTCGCCGGGCGAGAGCACCGCGAGCAGCGCCGAGGCGACCGCGGCGACGCCCGAGGGATAGAGCAACGTCGCCTCGGCACCAGGCTCGAGCTCGGTCAGCGCGTCGGCCAGCGTCCATTGCGTCGGCGTGCCGCGGCGGCCGTAGAACAGCTTGTGATGCGTGTCCGCGGCGCCGCGCGCGCGCAGCTCCGCCACCGAATCATAGAGGATCGTCGAGGCGCGCCAGACCGGCGTGTTGACGATGCCCTGCGTCCATTCGGGGCGGCGGCCGGCCGAGACGACCTTGGTCGCATCCTTCTCGTCGCTCATGCCCGCGCCTCCGCGGGGCCCATCGCCTTCGGAGTCGAGGGATCGGCCCCCCATTCGGACCAGCTGCCGTCGTACAATGCTACCTCATGTCCCAATAGATGCGCGGCGAAGACCAGCACCGACGCGGTGATTCCCGAGCCGCAGGTCGCGACCAGCGGCTTGTCGAGGTCGACGCCCGCCGCTTCGAACTCGGCGCGGATCGCGTCGAGCGGCTTCCAGGTCCGGTCGGGGTTGAGCAGCCGGCTGTAGGTGAGGCTGTGCGCGCCCGGGATATGGCCCGAGCCGCAATCGGGGCGCGGATCGGGCTCCTCGCCGGTGAAGCGAGCGAGCGAGCGCGCGTCGACGATCTGCTCGGCGGTCGTCTTCATCTCGGCCAGGCTGCGGACCTGCGCTTTGGCGCTCCCTGCGGTGAAGGCGCTCGGCACCGCGTCGGCAAAGCCGGTTTCCAGCGGGCGGCCCTCGGCCTTCCACTTGGCGATGCCGCCGTCGAGGATCGCCGCCTCGACGCCGAACATGCGCAGCACCCACCAGGCGCGGCAGGCGGTGTGGTGCGGGCTGTTGTCGTAAAGGACGATCCGGCTCGCGGCGGTCACCCCCAGCGCTGCCATCCGCGCCTCGAACACCGCGCGAGGCGGCAGCATCGAGGGCAGGGGATCGTCGGCATCCACCAGCGTGTCGAGATCGAGCAGGCGCGCGCCGGCGACGTGCCCTTCGACAAATTCCGTGCGCGGATCCTGCTTGGCCGCGCCGGGAATCGTCGAGGTGTAGGTTGCGTCGAGCACCAGCAGGTCGCCAGCGCCCAGCGCGGCTGCAAGCCATTCGGTCGTTACGAGTCCGTCCATGGCTGGTGCTCCTAGAAGGATGCAAAGCGCGGGGCAAACGTTGCCGGTGTCGGGGTTGGACCCTAAATGGCCCGCATGGACGCCAAGCATCTCGGAAAACACTCCGCGCTCCCCGCTTCGCCTGAAGAAGCCGAGCTCGACTATGTTCCCAACCCGCGCCCCGGCGCGCGCTACATGGTGCGTTTCGCCGCGCCGGAGTTCACCTCGCTCTGCCCGATCACCGGCCAGCCCGATTTCGCGCATCTGGTGATCGATTACGTGCCGCGTGAGACGATCGTGGAATCGAAGTCGCTGAAGCTGTTCCTGGGCAGCTTCCGCAACCATGGCGCGTTCCACGAGGACTGCACCGTCGGCATCGGCGAGCGGCTGTTCCGCGAAATGCTCCCGGAATGGTTGCGGATCGGCGGGTATTGGTATCCGCGCGGCGGTATACCGATCGACGTCTTCTGGCAGTCGGGCGAGTCGCCCGCCGGCGTCTGGATCCCCCCCCAGGACGTGCCCCGCTACCGCGGACGCGGCTGAACCGTAGATTTACAACGGCCCGTCGCTGCTATACAATGCTGCATTGCACAATGACGCAACCATATCGAAAAATGGGAGTTTATAGGGGCGAACGAGCTATTCTGCTCATACCCCAGTTGCAGTAGCGAAAGGTCGAGAATGACACGGGAAAAAATTACGCCCGGAATCCGGCACCTTGCTCTCATCGGCAACTTCCTGCCGCGGAAGTGCGGTATCGCGACTTACACGACCGATACCTACAACGCGCTCATCCAGCGCTATCCCGGCCTCCAGGTCGACGTATACGCGATGGACGATCATCCCGGCCGCTACGCCTATCCGCCCGAAGTGACCCGCGCGATCCCGCAGAACGATCGCACCGCCTATATCGATGCCGCGCGCGAGATCGAGGCGAGCGGCGCGCAGGCGCTGTGGATCCAGCACGAATATGGCATCTATGGCGGCTCCGCCGGCGATTTCCTGCTCGCTCTCACCGATCGCCTGTCGATCCCGGTGATCGTGACGCTGCATACCGTGCTCGAGAAGCCGAGCGCCGACGAGCGCCGGGTGATGGAGGCGCTGCTGCGCCGCGCCTCGCGCGTGATCGTGATGGCCGATCGCGGCCGCGACATATTGAAGCGCGTCCACGGCGTCGCGGATGCCAAGATGGTGATGATCCCGCACGGCGTGCCCGATCGACCCTTCGCCGATCCCAACGCCTTCAAGCCGGTGTTCGGCTGGGAAGGCCATGACGTGATCCTCACTTTCGGCCTGCTTGCGCCGAACAAGGGGATCGAGAACATGATCGAGGCGATGCCTGCGATCGTCGCGGCGCATCCGACCGCGCTGTACGTCGTGCTGGGCGCGACCCACCCCAATCTCGTCGCGCATGAGGGCGAGGCCTATCGCGACCGGCTGAAGGCGCTGGCCAGCGAGAAGGGCGTGGCGGATCATGTCCGGTTCGTCGACGCCTTTGTCGATCATGACGATCTGATCGACTATCTCCAGGCCGCCGATATCTACGCGACGCCCTATACCAACCCCGCGCAGATCACGTCCGGCACGCTTTCCTATGCGGTCGGCGTCGGCAAGGCGGTCGTCTCGACCCCCTATGTCCATGCGATGGAGATCCTTGCCGACGGACACGGCGTGCTGGTCGATTTCTGCGACAGCGCAGGCTTTGCCCGCGAGATCGCCGCGCTCCTTTCGGACAAGGCTGGGCTCAAGGCGCAATCGCAGCGCGCCTATGCGCGTGGCCGGACGATGGTGTGGCCGCGCCTGGCGGAGCGCGCGGTTGCCGAGATCGATGCCATCGTCGCCGCCAAGCCGCGCCGCTTCGCCAAGGCGACGGTCGAGCTCCCGCCGCTCAAGCCCGATATCAGCGCGGTCGAGCGGATGAGCGATTCGACGGGAATGCTCCAGCATTCGATCTATTCGGTGCCCGATCGCCGCCACGGCTATTGCATCGACGACAATGCCCGGGCGCTGATCCTGATGTGCCGGATCGAGGAGATCGATGAGACGGTCCGCGACAAATGGACCAGCATCTACGCAGCCTTCGTCCAATATGCCTGGAACGACGACGAACGGCGCTTCCGCAACTTCATGAACTTCGATCGCACCTGGTGCGAGGATGTCGGTTCGGAGGATTCCAACGGCCGCGCGCTCTGGGCGCTGGGCGTCACCGCGCGCGACGCGCGGGCGCAGAAGCATCGCGACTGGGCGTCGCGCATGTTCGATCTGACCGCGTCGATCGCGCTCGACCTGGGCAGCCCGCGCGCCCATGCCTTTGCGATGCTGGGCGCGGCCGCGATGATCGAGGCGCATCCCGGGCATCCGCTGGCGCGCACGATCCTCACCCGCTTCGGCGACGAGCTGATCCAGCTGCTCGACCAGGCACGGCGGCCGGAATGGAAGTGGTTCGAGATCGTCCTCGCCTATGACAATGCCCGCCTGCCCGAGGCTCTGTTGCGCGCCGGCCAGGTGTTGGGTCGCAGCGACTTCGTCAGCACGGGCATCGAGACGCTCGAATGGATCGCCGGGCGCCAGACTTCGCCGCAGGGGCGCTTCCGCGCCGTCGGCACCGAGAGCTTCGGGCGGCCCTATGCCGATCCGCTGCCCTTCGACCAGCAGCCGCTGGAGGCCCAGGCGACGATCGATGCCTGCGCCGCAGCCCATGAAGTGACCGGCGACGCGCGCTGGGCCGACGAAGCGATGCGCGCCTACCGCTGGTATCTTGGGGCGAACGACCTGGAAATGCCGCTGGCCAGCCCGCAGGACGGCGGCTGCTTCGACGGGCTGATGGCCACGGGAATCAACCGGAATCAGGGCGCCGAATCGATTTTGGCGCTTCAGCTCGCCAGTTGTACGATTTCGGCCCTTTCAAAGGGCGCGGAAAACGTGGCAGGACCGAAGCGGGCCGTCGCTTAACCTTCGTTAGCCGATGGCCGCTCGGCTTATGCGGGGGATATGTTGCTCGACCTGTTCAATCACAGCCTGCGGTTGAAGGCGGATCCGTCGCGCGTCGTGGTGCGGCCCTTCCATATTGCCTGGACGTCCAATGGCACCGCGCCGAGCCGCACCGAGCGGCTGGTGACCGAGGTGCTCGGCATGTCGCCGAGCCAGGCGCGTGCGGAGCTGGAGGTCGTGCTCAAGGATTTCGAGGCGCGCCACTGGCAGACGCGACGCGTGTTCATGACCCGCTACGACGAGATCGAATCGCAGCTCGGGCTCGACGGCAGCGAGATCGGCGACGAGAAGCGCCAGCTGATCGGCGCCTATTTCTGCCACGAATACAGCTATGCCGCCGCTGCGCTGATGAACCCGAGCGCGGTTCCGCATTACGATCAGACCGGCATGCCCAAGGGATCGCTGCGCATCCTGATGTCCCTGCGCGCGGTGGGCGAGGGGCATATTTCGTCGGTCGCGTTCCGCGAAGGCATCATCACCGACCATAACGAGCTGACCCTGGCGCCCGAGCCGCCCTTCGCCACCGCCGCTGATGCGCGCGAGGAAGACGAGGACCGGATGCCCGAGGGGCCGGTGACGGTCTATCGCCACCGCGATTCGACGCTGTCGGGCACGGTGATCTTCCCGATCACCAAAGCGCAGTCGAACGGTCTGGAAGACCTGCGAATCTGCCACTTCACCCATGACGACGGCAGCGAGGAATGGATCGGCACCTACACCGCCTATAACGGCTCGGTGATCCAGTCCGAGCTGCTGCGCACCCGCGACTGGCGCAGCTTCGACCTGGTGCCGATGACTGGCAGCGCGGCGCGCAACAAGGGCATGGCGCTGTTCCCGCGCAAGGTGAACGGCAAGTATATGATGCTCGGCCGGCAGGACGGCGAGAACATCTTCCTCCATTCGTCGGACACGCTGACCAACTGGGAGGGCGGCGATCTGCTGATCAAGCCGCAATTCCCCTGGGAGCTGGTCCAGATGGGCAATTGCGGCCCGCCGATCGAGCTGGACGAGGGCTGGCTGGTGCTGACGCACGGCGTGGGCGCGATGCGCAAATATTCGATCGGCGCAGCTCTGCTCGACAAGGACGACCCCTCGAAGGTGCTCGCCCGCTCGCCCCAGGCGCTGCTCGCGGCGGCCGACCAAGACCGCGAGGGCTATGTGCCCAACGTCGTCTATACCTGCGGCGCGATCCGCCACGGCGACAAGCTGTTCATCCCCTATGGCGTGGCGGACAGCTCGGTCGCCTTCGCGTTCGTGCCGATCAGCACGATCCTCGAGCAGATGGCCTGAGGAGGGCCCCCGTCAGCGGAAGCTGGCGGGGTTCTCGACCTCGGGCTCGGCCCGGGGAGGCACCGGCGCGCTGGCGACCATCGCCCGGGTGCGGACATAGAGCAACGCGATCAGGCCGGCGAACAGCAGGGGCGCGATCCACAGCGCGATGCCCGCAAAGGATTCGCCGACCACCGCAAGCGGCGCGTCGATCGGCGGGATCGGCGAGGTGCGGTTCACCCAGGCGACGATGCCGGCAAAGACCACGCCGAACAGGCTCTCGCCGACGATCAGGCCGGTCGCCGCGAGCACGCCCATGCGCTGGGCGAAATCGGGGTTGGGGGTGCGCTTCGCCCATTGCTCGTAGAAATGCCCGATCACCGCGCCGACCGGGATCAGCAGGGTCAGCGCCATCGGCAGATAGATGCCCATGCCCACCGCGAGCGGCGGGAGTCGCATCTTCCCAGTGCGTCCGAGCATCTCGTCGATCGCGACCACGACCAGGCCGATCAGCGCGCCGAAGCCGATCAGGCCCCAGTCGATGTCGCCGCCCAGCACGCCCTTGGCGAGGCTGGAGATCAGTGCGGCTTGGGGCGCGGACAGCGCGTTGGGGCCGGCGCCGGGCATGCCGACGAAGCCGAGCGTGTTCTTGAGCAGATCGAGCACCACCGGGATGACGAGCGAGCCGAAGATCACGCCGATCACCAGCGCGACCTGCTGCTTCCACGGCGTCGCGCCGACGAGCTGGCCGGTCTTCAGGTCCTGGAGATTGTCGTTCGAGATCGTCGCGACCGAGAAGACGATCGCGGTGGTGAACAGCGCATAGGCGATCAGCGCGTTGGTGCGCGTCGGATCGGTGCTGTGGCCGAAGATCGCGACGAGCAGCACCGCGGCACCGAGCACGGCGAGGATACCGACGCCCGAAACCGGCGAGTTGGACGCGCCGATCAGGCCGGCCATGTATCCGCAGATCGCCGCGATCAGGATGCCGACGATCAGGATGTAGAGCGTCGTCCCGCCGATCACCGCGAGTGGATATTCATGGACCGGGCCGCCGGCGGAGAAGTCCCAGAGCAGCCAGGCGATCGGGATCAGCAGCAGCGCGACGACGCCGGCGACGATGCCGATCGGCAGGTCGCGCTCGGTGAGCGGCAGCGCTGCCCCGCTCTGGCGCGCGCGGGAAGCGGCCATCGCCGAGCGGACGCCGCCGACGATCGGACCCAGGATACGCAGCAGCGACCAGATCGCCGCGACACCGATGGTACCCGCGCCGATGAAGCGCACCTGGCCGCGGAAGGTGCTGCCGACCACGGTGTCGAGATCGCCGGGCAGGTTGTGGGTGAGATAGGGCATCAATCCGCCCCATGCGATGATCATGCCGAAGAACATCGCCGCGCCGACCGACAGGCCGACGAGGTGCCCCACGCCGATCAGCGCCATCGAATAGCTGGTCGAGACGCCGGTCGCGCCGCCGCCGATGCGGAAGTTGCGGGCCGCCTCGGCCGCGGCGAGCTTCATCGCGGCGAGCAGGGCGAAGCCGGCGGAGACGAGCGAGCCGAGCACGATCACGCGCAGGCCCTTGGCATTCTCCTCGGCGCCTTCGGCCGAGCCGGCGCCGACGCGCAGCACCTCGGCCGCGGCTACGCCCTCGGGATAGGGAAGGTCGGAGCCGGTCACCAGTGCGCGGCGGAGCGGCACCGAGAGCATCACCCCCAATATGCCGCCGATCGCGCAGACCAGCACGGTCGTCCAATAGGGGAAGCCGGTCCACCAGCCGACCAGGATCAGGCCAGGCAGGACGAAGATGATCGCGGCCAGCGTACCGGCGGCCGAGGCGATCGTCTGGACGATATTGTTCTCGAGGATCGACGCGCCGGGCAGGAAGCGCAGGATCGCCATCGAGATCACCGCGGCAGGGATCGAGGTGGCGAAGGTGAGGCCGACCTTGAGGCCGAGATAGACGTTCGCGGCGGTGAACAGGATCGTGATCAGGCCGCCGAGGATGACGCCGCGGACGGTGAGCTCGGCGAGCGGGCGCGCAGGGGCTGTGGTCATGTGGTCAGCGCCCGGTTCGAGCGGTAGCCGGATACCCTAAAGTCACAAAGGTCGCAGGTTCCACGCGTGCGTGCGCGACGCGGATGGATCGTGAAGCGGAAGGTCGGAAGGGGAGAGCCGTCATGCCCGCCATCGTGGCATCGCAAATCCTATTAGGACAGCCCTTTTCACTGATCATCGCGCCGCCGCATGGGCGACATGGAAGGAAGGCCCCGCCGCACGCCGGACCGCTTCGCTACGGTCGACTGTGTCCGATGCGTTGCTCGAATCGTTCCATGTAATGTCGGCGCAATGGAAAAGTCGCGAAAATAGCATCGTCGGGAGGCAGAGCGCCCGCCATGCGGCACCGCAACAAGGGCCGTACCATGGGGGATATCGTGATTCGACCTGTTTCCAGCCTGCTCGCGCTTGCCAGCGCGCTTCTCTACGCCAACATGGCCTTCGCACAGACGGCGGAAGCCGATGCCAGCGACAATGCGCCCGACGAAACCACGATGATCGTGGTGACCGCCAAGTCGACGCGCTCGGCCACCGCAATTCCCCAGAGCGAGATCCAGAAGATCCTGCCCGGCGTATCGCCGCTCAAGGCGATCCAGACGCTGCCCGGCGTGCTGTACATCACCGCTGATCCCTGGGGCTATAACGAGCAGAACGCCCAGATCTTCATCCATGGTTTCGCGGGCAATCAGCTCGGCTACACCATGGATGGCATCCCGCTCGGCGATCAGAGCTACGGCAACTATAACGGCCTGTCTCCGCAGCGCGCGGTCATCTCGGAGAATGTCGGCCGCGTGATCGTGGCGACGGGCGCCGGCGACCTGGCGACGGCATCGAACAGCAATCTTGGCGGCACCGTCGAGACCTTCTCGTCGAACCCGCTCGACAAGTTCGGCGTCCAGGCCGCGCAGACGGTCGGCAGCTTCAGCACCTCGCGCACGTTCGTCCGCATCGACAGCGGCAATCTTGGCGGTGGCGGCACGAACGCGGGCTATATCTCGGCAGCGCGCCAGCATGCCCGCGCCTGGGACTTCGACGGCATCCAGGGCGGCTGGCAGGCCAACGCGAAGTTCGTGCACGACGACGCGGTCGGCAAGCTCACGCTGTTCTTCGATTATAACGACATGACGCAGCCGAACGAAGACGCGACCGTCCTCTTCAAGCCGTCCGCCGGCGGGACGGCCACGCCGGTCCAGCTCTACACGCCGTATACCAAGCCCTTCTTCTACCCGGACTTCAACGGCTATCGGGGCTCCTATCTGAGCGCGCTCGGCAATTCGCCGGCCTCCGCAGGAAGCAATTATCGCAATTACTATTCGGACGCGCAGCGGACCGACTATCTCGGCTATGCGCGCTACGATGCGCACATCGCCGACAATGTGACGCTGTCGAACACCGCCTATTTCCATCACAATGACGGCGCGGGCGTCGTCGCGGGTCCGCTCGGCCAGTCGATCACGACCGCGCAGCCCTATCTCGATCCCAACTATGCGACCCTCCCGGCCAATTGCCGTTTCGCCGGCAACGCCAACGGGATTCGTCCGACCGCCTGCACCGCGCTGACCGATGCGCAGGCGGCAGCGGCCGGCGCCGCGCTGGTCAAGGCGACCGGCGGATCGGGCCTGATTACCCGCACCACCGAGTATCGCATCGACCGCGCCGGGGTGATCTCGGCACTCAATATCGATCTCGGCAACCACAAGATCGAGCTGGGCGGATGGTTCGAACACAACAGCACGACGCAGTGGCGCCGCTGGTACGGCGTCGACGTCGCCAATCCCGGGTCGAGCACGCCGTATATCCGCCCGCTCGATGCGGCGGCTCCGCTGTTCACCCAATATCAGGGCGAGGCGCGGATCAACGAGCTGCAGCTCCATCTCGAGGACACCTGGCAGGTGTTCGACCCGCTCGTCGTCCATGCGGGCTTCAAGACCAGCGCCCAATGGGCGGACGGCCGGTTCCCGGTACAGCCCAAGGCCGGTTCGCTGTCGGGCCTCACCGGCGGCCTGCCGCAGGGCAAGATCAACACGCTGCGCTGGTTCCTGCCGGCGGTCGGCGCGACCTATGACCTGAACGGTCATGAAGAGGTCTATTTCAACGTCCAGAAGAACCTGCGCCAGTACCAGGCATATCTCGCCGGCGGCGGCGGCCCGTGGTTCACCGGCAGCCAGGCGGCGTTCGACGCCTTTGCCAATCAGGGCAAACCCGAGAGCAGCTGGACCTATGAAGGCGGCCTGCGCACGCACCGCAGCTTCTCGAGCGATATCGGGCTCGACGCGCAGATCAACTATTACCACGTCGTGTTCAACGATCGCCTGCTGGCGATCTCGACCAATCCCGGCGGCATCGCCGGCAGCGGCATCACGGGCGGAACGTCTATCCTCGTCAATGTCGGCGACGTCCATACCGACGGCGTCGATGCTGCCTTCACGCTCCGGGTCGGTCGGGCCTTCACGCTCTACAATGCGACCTCGTACAATCTGTCCAAATATCAGAGCGACTATTTCGCGTCGGCGCTCACCGGCATCGGCCAGGCCTCGGACACCTGCCTCGGCACCTACACGGTCGCTCCCACCGGCCAGCCCAATGCCGGAATCGTGCCGAGCTGCGGCAAGCAGCTTCCGGGCACGCCGAAATGGATGAACAAGACCGTTGCGACCCTGTCGGTCGGTCCGTTCGAGACACAGCTGATCGGCGACTATGTCGGGCGGCGCTTCTCGACCTTCACCAACGACGCGAGCGTGCCCTCCTACTTCCTGACCTCGCTGCGGGTCGCCGCCCGGGTTCCGGACGGCGTCCTGCCGCTGCGCAAGACCGAGCTCTCGCTCAACGTCACCAACCTGACCGACAAGAAGGGTTGGTCGTCCTTGTCGATCGGATCGGCGACCAACAGCTTTTCGGCCTATCCGATTGCGCCGCGGCAATGGTTCCTGACGCTGTCCGCCGCCTATTGAGGTAGCTGCGGCTTCGGTCGGCCGGCGAAGTCCCGCTAGCGGACT
>JBEVLV010000127.1:0-5045 GCA_040508955.1 Sphingomonas sp.
TCCAGGGCGTGAAGATCAACGACAAGCACATCGAGGTGATCGTTCGCCAGATGCTGCAGAAGGTCGAGATCACCGACGGCGGCGACACCACGCTGCTGGCCGGCGAGCAGGTCGATCGCGACGAGATGGACGAGCAGAACAGCAAGCTCGCGGCAGGCCAGGCGCCCGCCCAGGGCAAGCCGATCCTGCTGGGCATCACCAAGGCGTCGCTGCAGACCCGCAGCTTCATCTCGGCGGCCTCGTTCCAGGAGACCACCCGCGTCCTCACCGAGGCGGCGGTCCAGGGCAAGCAGGACACGCTGATCGGCCTGAAGGAGAATGTGATCGTCGGCCGCCTCATCCCCGCCGGCACCGGCGCGGGCATGAACCGTCTGCGTGTCGCAGCCTCTTCGCGTGACGCGGCCCTGCGGGTTGCGCAGCGCAAGATGGATGCGGTCTCGCTGATCGCACCGAACAGCGCAGCCGAGGAGCATGCGGCCGAGCTGGCACGCAGCACGCGTGACTCGGCCGGCACCGGCGACGACGCGCTCGCATCGGTCGTGCCTTCGGGTCACGGTACCGACGCAGACGCCGGCGAGTATCTGAACGAAGCGGAGTGATCCGCGCGTTCGGGGCTCAAGGGCGCTGAAAACAGAAAAGCCGCCGTCCGGGATGCCGGGCGGCGGCTTTTTGCTTGCGGACGATGCGCCAGCGCAACAAAGCGGACACATGCCTCGTTTCCGCGTAATGCTGCGTCTCCTTTTCGCCACGGCCGCGTTGCCCTGTGCTCTTCTTCCCGATCATGCCGCAGCGCAGGCTGCGGATCCGGAACCGACCGAGGCGAAGGAGCCACGCCGCGTCCGCGTCGCGCTGGGCCCGCAGTTCGGTCCCGCCTTTCCGGGCGCCGACAATGTGAGCCTCAGCCCGCTGGTCGACGTCGCGGTCGCGCGCGGGAGCGAGCCGTTCGATTTCGAGGCGGCGGACGAAAGCTTCGGCTTCCCGGTGTTCAAGGCGAAGGGGTTTTCGATCGGGCCTGCGCTCAACTTCCAGACCGGCCGCAAGCGCAGCGAATCGCATGTCGACATCAGCGAGGTACGCACCACGATAGAGCTGGGCGGCTTTGCCCAATATTGGTTCACGCCAACGGTGCGCCTGCATGTCGAGGTGCGGCAGGGCGTGAACGGCCATCGGGGCCTGGTGAGCAACGCCGGCCTCGACTACGTCGCGCGCGACGGCGACCGCTGGCTGTTCGCGCTGGGGCCGCGGGTCTCACTTTCGAACGAGCGCTACCAGGATGCGTGGTTCCGCATCTCGCCACGCGAATCCGCCGGTACCGGCCTGACGTCCTATGATCCGGGCGGGGTCAGCGTCCACGCGGTCGGCGCGAACGCAACGGCGCTGCGCCAGCTCACGCCGCGCTGGGGCCTATATGCCTTTGCCAAGTACGACCGGCTGGTCGGCGAAGCCGCGCGCTCGCCGGTCGTCCGCGAGGTCGGCTCGCCCAACCAGTTCTCGGGCGGCGTCGGGGTATCGTTCACCTTCGGGCGGGGCCTCGGATCACGATAAGGCGACGCCCCGGCATGGGGATCAGCGTTCCAACACCGCCCGTACCTTCGCCCAGTCGACCAGCTTGAAATTCTGGGCGCCGCCTTCGTTGACGTCGTCCTGCATCGCCACCAATCCCTTCGCGAACGGCCCGATCGGGCCCGACCAGGCATCGACGCCGTCGGTGCCGCTCACCCCATCGACGCCGCCGGATGCCGCCACGCGGAACCGGCCGACATAGCGCTCCGTGCCCGCCGCGCCGCCGACGTTCCACACCGCGAACGCGCTGTCGCCCTGGCTGGAGACGATCAGGAACGTCTCGCCGCCGTCGCGGATCAACGTCGTGCCTTCCACATCGGCGACCAGCCTGCCCTCGCCCAATCCCGCGACAAGCGTGCGCGCGGCGGGATCGGCATGGAGATCGTAGCGCCAGACGCCCTTCATCTCCTCGCCGATATAGAGCGTGCCGGCGACGTCATCGACGGTGCATCCCTCGGACTGGCTGCCGACCGCGAAACGGCTGCGCTCGCGCCCGGTGATCTCCGCACCCGCCGTGTCGAGATCATAGATGCGGACCTGGCCGTCCTTGGCGATCAGCACGGCGATCATCTTGCCGTCGAGCCGGCCCATGCAGAAGCCATAGGGCTCGACGACGTCGGACTTGAGGAAGCCCGCCGGCCTGACCTCGCCCTCGCCCGCGAATCGGTAGAGCGCGATGCCCATCCGACCGCGATCCGAGGCGCCGGCAACGAAGCCGGCACCTTCACCGCGCAGATCGACATTGTTCAGCAATCCATCGGACAAGAATTGGAGGGATTCTCCGCCGAGCCCGAACACGTACAGTCCGGCTTTTTTATCGGTGCCGAGCAGGATTCCATCCTGCCGCTTGCCCGCGAACGACACGCCATTGGGGCCGGTCCAGATCGCCGGATCGTCCGCCGCATCGGCCAATTTCGTTGCTACCGCAACGGTTTCGCCCGCGGCGGGCACATTGGCCGCGGGATAGGAGATGGCGATTTCAGGCGCCGCCGCGTGCATGCCGCATCCGCTCACCAGCCATGCTGTTGTAACCAAAACGACGCCAAAACGTCCCCGCATTTTCATCTCCATCCTGTTTTGACCTCATGAAGCGAGGGCGTTCCCTCGTTGCAAGGGGATCATGACATGAATGTTTCACGCCTACTCGGCGGAGCGGCATTGGCCGTGCTCGCCGGCAGCCTGATGCCGAACACCGCCTTCGCCCAGCAGGAGGGCGGTCAGCCCGCCGCGGAGACCCAGGACGAGGACGAGCGCACCGACGAGCAGCGCGCGAACGAGATCCTCGTGACCGGCGAGATCTTCTTCCGCAATCGCACCACGGATCCCAATCCGGTGCTCTCGTACGACCTCGAATATTTCCAGAAGTTCGAGCCGGTATCGGTCGGCGAGATGCTGAAGCGCGTGCCGGGCGTGACCTTCACCTCCGACGTGCTCGAATATGACCAGCCGCAGTTCCGCGGCCTGCCGCCGGGCTATACCCAGGTGCTGATCAACGGCCGCCGCGCGCCCGGCGGCGAGGCCGATCGCAGCTTCTTCGTCGACCGCATCCCCGCCGAGCTGGTCGAGCGGATCGAGATCGTCCGCGCGCCCCGCGCCGACCAGCCGAGCGAAGGATCGGCCGGCACGCTCAACATCGTCACCAAGGAAAGCACCAGCTTCGAGGGTGGCTTCATCAAGGCCGGTGCGCTGGTGAATAGCCGCGACGGCGGCACCCGTCCGTCGGGCGCGCTCGCCTATGCGGGGCACCTGAGCGATGCGACCGATTATTGGGGCGCGCTCAACTACCAGAAGCGCCGCAACCCGAAGAAGAAGGTCTCCTACCGCTTCGACGACACCCCGGTGACCGACGACAAGCGCTTCCCGGACGGGCTGAAGAGCAAGTACATCGCCGATCCCGAATTCAACAATTTCGAGGCGCAGGACGATACGCGCGACGGCAGCGACCTGTCGGGCAGCGCCGAGATCAGCACGCGCTTTGGCGATGGCGGCCATTTCCGCCTGGGCGGCTTCTTCGTCGACACCGACCGCGCCGAGGACGAGACCTCGCGCACCTGGGAAGGCTCGGACCTCGACTTCGACGGCGCCGAGACCCAGCATGAGGAGATCGACCAGCAGACCTATGCGGTGACCGGCGACGCGCTGATCCCGCTGGGCAACTTCAAGCTCGGCATCGCCGGCGCCTGGAACGGCTATCGCGACCATACCGATGCCTTCGCCTATGAAGGCGGCGAGGAAGATCTCAGCGACCTCGAAGCGACCGAGATCGAGCGGACCCGGATCAAGGACGACGAGTTCACCGGCACGCTGTTCCTGCGCTATGGCGACGGCGGCGCGTTCAAGGCGAAGGGCGGTATCGACCTGCTCTCCAAGAAGCGCAACGGCGCCAATTCGGTGCTCGATATCGAGGACGACGAGACCGAGACCGATCCCTCGCTGACCTTCACGATCAAGGAAAAGCGCTACGATCCCTATCTGCGCCTGACCTTCGAGCCCACGAGCGAGGTCTCGGTCGATGCCGGCCTGCGCTACGAGATCACCGACCGCGACGTGACGGGTGCGGAGGGTACCGCTTCGTACAACACCAGCCAGCTCAACCCGTCGCTCCACCTGCGCTACGCGCCGACCAAGCGCGACCAGTTCCGCGCGTCGGTGGCGCGCACCGTGCGCCGGCCGGGCTACGACCTCATCTCGCCCTACGAGCAGGAGGAGAGCCCGGGCGATGACGACATCACCACCGGCAACCCCAAGCTCCGCAACGAGCAGGCCTGGGGCGTGGACGTCGGTTACGAGCGCCGGCTGGGCGCCAAGGGCATCGTCGGCGTCAATGTCTTCTATCGCGACATCAAGGACCTGATCGAGCTGGTCCGCGTCGGCGACGTGCTCGACGACGAGGACGATCCCACCAGCGACGTGATCGGCGGCCGCTTCACCCCGCGCAACGTCGGCGACGGCCAGACCTGGGGCGTCGAAGTCGATTTCTCGACGCCGATCAACGTCTTCGGCTTCGGCGAGACCGGCTTGTTCGCCAACTACACCTATCTCGACAGCAAGATGAACGACCCCTTCACCGGCGAGAAGCGGCGCTTCAACAACCAGCCGCACCACATCTACAATGTCGGCTTCATCCAGAATGTCGATCCGGCGGCAGTCAGCTTCGGCGCGACCATCTCGGGGCGCAGCGCCGCGAAGGAGTCCAACTTCGACGAGCAGATCGACCTGCGCTACGATCCCGATCTCGAGGCTTTCGTCGAGAAGCGGATCGGCAAGCACATCGTCGTCCGCCTCTCGGCGCAGAACCTGCTCGACCGGGTGAAGAAGGAAGACTTCCGCAAATATGACGGCGATACGCTCCAGGACTTCCTGGACGCGCGCGCCGACGGCGATCTCGACGAATATGAGATCGAGCGCGAGCATTCCGGCCCGCTGTTCCAGGCGACGCTGCGCGCCGCCTTCTGACGCGATCCGCCGCCCGGGGAACGTCC
>JBEVLV010000128.1:0-10924 GCA_040508955.1 Sphingomonas sp.
GTTCCGGGGCCCACTTAGCCCCCCACTGAACAAGATCTCGCTATCCGGCGTTTGCCTCCGGGTGGGCCCCGGAACAAGTCCGGGGTGACGATGAATAGCGCGCTCCCCGAGCCGCCAACGACCGACCCAAGCCCGGCATCATCTCATCTTATTGCGATTGACTATTAGTTGCATGCTGGCAAGACTCGACCCGTCCTCAGGGAGAGTCGTGTCCATGCCCGTCACCAATACCCTCATCGCCGCCCTGCCCGAGCTTCAGCCGGAGGATCCCGGCGCGCGGCTGCTGCTGTTCGGTATCCGGCAGCTGGGCGCGAACGGCCTCAACGACGCGTGCACCGCGCACGCCTTCGTCGTTGCGTTCGGCAAGAGCTTCCAGCGCCCGCTCGTGCTGCTGCGCGCGCTGATGCAGGAGATGTCGGCGCTCGCCTCGGGGCCGATCCAGATCGCGCCCTGGTGCTGCCCGCGCATGACCGCGTCGGAGGCTGCGCTGCTTCAGGTCGTCGCCCGGGTCGGAACCAATCCCCATGCCGCGCATGTCCTGCTCGCCGACGTGCTCGGCCTGCGCGACGCCACCGGCATCCTGCCCACCGCACACGCGCTGGCAAACGCCTTTGCCGACATGGCCTTACCGCTCGGCGACTAGCCCTCGCGCGCGCAACTTGCCCAGCGTCTCGGTCGCCCAGCGATACATGTCGGCGTCCGCCGCGCGCTGGTGGCGGTCGAGCCGCTTCATCCGGGCTTCGACTTCCTCCAGCACCGTCATCGCCTGGCGCTCGCGACCCTCTTCGATCAGCAGCCCGGCATAGCGACAGCGCGCTTCCTCGCCGGGCAGGCGCGTGACGATATCGGCATAGAGCGCGAGCGCTTCGTCCTTGCGGCCGAGATGCTCGTAGATCTTGGCGCGCAGCATTCCCTGGCGATCGCGGTCGCTCTGGCCGACCGGTTCGGGGATCGTGTCGAGCAGCGCCAGCGCCTCTGCGCTCCGTCCCACGGCATGCAGCGACGCTGCGAGCTTGGCCTGGGTACGCACATCGGGCTCGCCCGGCGTCATGCGCAGCGCCTCGCGATAATAGGGCACCGCCTCGTCATGCCGGCCCAGCGCGGCGAAGGCATCGGCCAGCCGCAGTCGGTTGGCGACGGTATCCGCCAGTTCCAGCGCATCGCGCGCCGCCCGCACCTCGCGCTGCGGGTCGAGCGTCGCGACCACCTGCGCTCGCGCGGTGCGGACGGTGCGGTTGCTCCCCATCCCCGGCAATATCTCGACGATCAGATAGGCGATGGCGCTGATCATCGGCAGGAAGATCAGCGCGGTCAGCCACAGCGGATTGCGCCCGTGCCGCATCAGATGGACGATGCACAGCACCTGGATCGCAATGACGACGAGATAGGGCATTACGCAGCCGCCTCGTCGCTGCGCGCATCCCCCTCGCCCACCGTCCCGGCGGTGCCGATCGAGCGGTCGACCAGCCCGGTATGCATCATCCACCAATAGATCAGTACGCCAGGCACCGCGATCACGGTGGTCAGAAGATAAAAGTTAACATAGCCCATCGCCTCGATCAGGCTGCCCGCCGTCGTGCCGGTGACGAAGCGCCCGACGATGCTCGCCCCTGCCGAGATCAGCGCATATTGCGCAGCGGTGAAGCGCAGGTCGGTGAGCGCCGAGAAATAGGCGATGACGACCACGCCGCCGACGCCGCTCGAGATGTTCTCGAAGCCGATCGACAGCGCCATGCCCAGGTTGGAATGCCCCGCGGCCGCCAGCCCGGCAAAGCTCAGGTTCGACACCGCCATCAGCACCAGGCTGAGCAGCACCGATCGCTTCATCCCCATCTTGGCGTAGAGCACGCCGCCCACGAACACGCCGATCATGTACGCGAAGAAGCCGAGCGACACGTCGTAGAAGGCGATCTCGTCGTTGCTGAAGCCGAGATCGTCGAACAGCAGGCGGAAGGTCAGGTTCGCCAGCGTGTCGCCGATCTTGTGGACCAGGATGAACAGCAGCACGATGAACGCGCCCTCGCGCGCGAAGAATTGCGCGAACGGCCCCCAGATCGACTTGGCGACGGTCGCCAGTCCCTTGCGCTCGGCGGCCGGGCGGTGGCGCGCCGGCTCGCCGATGATGAGGCCCGCGACGATCGCCGGGAAGGCGAACAGCGCGCACGCCATATAGGCGACTTCCCAGCCGAACCGCGCGGCGAGCACCAGCGCCACCGCGCCGGCCCCGGCCGAGCCGATCCGCCAGCCATATTGCGACATGCCCGAGCCATAGCCGAGCTGCTGCGGCTCCAGGATCTCGATCCGGTAGCCGTCGATGACGATGTCATAGGTCGCACCCGCGATGCCGACGAGCACCGCGGCGATCACCATCGGCATGATATTGGCCGGATCGGGCTCGGTCAGCGCCAGGTTCCACACCGCGGCGATCACCAGCGCGCCCGCCAGGATCAGCCAGGAGACGCGCTGCCCCAGCGCGCCGAGAACCGGCAAGCGCACGCCATCGACGATCCAGGCCCAGAGGAACTTCAGGTTGTAGACCAGGATCGCCAGCGTGAAGGCGGTGATCGTCGATTTGGTGATCCCGTCCTGCGCCAGCCGGCTGGTCAGCGTCGCGCCGATCATCGCGAACGGGAAGCCCGAGGACAGGCCGAGCGCGAACGAGGCGAGCGGGCCGTTCTCGAAATAGGGTCGCACGCCTTCGGGAAGCTCGGCACGCCAGTCCGCCGGCGCCGCGGCGCGTCCCGCCAGGAACGCCGCCACCAGTGTCGCCATGCCGAGCCACAGCCCGATCGCCGGCGCGAAACCGGCCCCCGCCAGCGCCTTGGGCGGCGAGAACAGCGCGAACAGCACCGAGAGCAGCAGCAGCACCGCGCCCACCGCGCTGCCCCCCACGATCAGGCTCGCGCCGCCGGTGCGCCGCCATGCGAGGCTCAGCCCCAGCGTCGCGAGGATCACCAGCAGCCCCAGGTTGAACGTCATCGACGGGCTGAGCGCGGCGGTGCCGGACTTCCAGCCCAGCGCCAGGTCGAGGCCGCGCACCGCTGCGGGTGCGGTACCCGGCAGCGCGATCGTGATCCAGGGCAGCATGAGCAGCGCCAGAGCCCCCAGCAGCGCCGCCTGCGCAGCCAGGTAAAGGCCCAGCGGCCTGGATTGATCCTGCATTATCGTCTTGTCCCCACGACCTTCCGCGCAGAAACTAGCCAAAAATGGCGAGAAGGCCAGAGGGAGAGGATGATGAACGCGCCCACCGAGGGACAGCTTGCGCTGGCCCGAGTGCTTGCGGCGGGCGGCAGGCGCGGCGAGGGCGCGATCGCCCATGTCGAAGCCGCCGCCTATACCAGCCCGGAGCGCTTCGCCGCCGAGCAGGCGCGCATCTTCGCCCGCGTGCCGCTCGTCATCGCGCCGTCCGCACTGCTGCCCGAGCCCAACATGGCCGTGCCGCACGACGGCTTCGGCAAGCCGCTGTTGATCACCCGCGACAAGGCGGGCGCGGCGCACGTCTTCCTCAATGTCTGCCGCCATCGCGGCACCCGTCTGGTCGAGGGCTGCGACACCGTCCACGGTCCGCGTCTGGTCTGCCCCTATCATGCCTGGACCTACGCGCTCGACGGTCGTCTCGCCGGTCTGCCCCGTCCGGACACCTTCCCGGGTCTCGACAAGGCCGAGCACGGCCTGAAGCGCCTTCCGACCCATGAGGCCGGCGGCCTGATCTGGTTCGCCTTCGACGAGGTCACGGATTTCAGCGAGGCCGATACGCTCGCCCGCGACTTCGCCGCCTTCGATCTCGCCGGCCAGCACGCCTTTCGCCGCCGTACCCACCGCGTCGAGGCGAACTGGAAGCTGATCATGGACGCCTTTCTCGAGGGCTATCACATCCAGCGGCTCCACGCCGGCACCATCGCGCCCTTCTTCAAGGACGGCGTCTCCACCGCTGATACGATCGGCCCGCACCAGCGCTCCGCGGTCGGCCGCGACGCGGCGCTGGCGCCGCTCTCCTCGCAGGACTGGGCCGCCTTGCGCGGGGCGATCACCTATACCTACCAGATGTTCCCCGGCGCGGTGCTGGTCGTCAGCCCCGATTACATCAACCTGATGGTGCTGATGCCGCAGGCGGTCGACCAGGTGCTGGTCGAGGATTTCATGCTGATCCCCGAGGCGCCGACCACCGAGAAGGCGCTCGCCCATTGGGAGAAGAGCTGGGAGCTGCTCGACGGCGGCGTGTTCGCGGCCGAGGATTTCCGCGCCTGCGAGCTCGGCCAGCAGGGCCTGGCCTCGGGCGCGCTCGGCCGGCTGACGCTCGGCACGCTCGAGCTCGGCATCCGCCACTTCCACGACGCGGTCGAGGCGCGTCTAGGGTAAATCCCGGATCGTGGTTCGCGCGGATATGCCCCGCGCGTGCGCCTTCCTACAATGGAACAGGTCATTGCAGGATCGCGCCCATGTCTCTGCCCCCGCCTCCCCCCGAACTCGTCGATTTCGACGAAGCACGCATGCCTGCCGGCGCCGGCGTATTGATCGCGCTCTGCTGTTCGGTCCTTTTCTGGTCGCTGGTGCTCGTCCTCGCCCTGATCTTCCACGATTGACGCCGACGAAACGAGGCTGGATTGAGACCAGCCGCATCTACGCACTAACCCTGGTATCGCCGCGGTTCAGGAACGCCGTTCTACAATGATTAAGTCATTGTAGGAGTTCGACATGTCCTCACGCACGTCCGCCCGGGCCCTGCCCTATCGGCCAACGCCCGTCCTGGAGGTCATCGCCCGTCTGTCCGTTGCCGCCTCGGTCTTCTCGTGGCTCGGCGTGGTCGTCGCACTGTTCTGGCGCTGATCAGCCCGGGCTTCCGAACAGGCTGAAGCTGCCGGGCAGCCGCCTGGGCACCTTACCCCCCTCGATCACCGCCTCGATCGCGCCGATCGCCGCCAGCAGGTCGCGCTGCGGATAGGGCTTGGCCAGGCATCCCGCCGCGAGCGCCCGCGCCTCGCCGGGGCAATGGCCGGTCACGAACAGCACCGCGATCCCCTCGCGATGCGCTGCGCGCGCGACGTCGACGCCGCTGCCATCGGCCAAATTGACATCGACCAGCACCAGATCGATCTCGTCGGCATCGATGATCGCCTGGATCCCGTCTGCAACTGAATCGACCGTAGCGACGATCGCGAAACCTTCGCTCGTCAGGAAATGCTCGGTATCGAACGCGACCAGCGGCTCGTCCTCGACGATCAAAAGCCTCTCGATCCGTCTACGCTTCTTACCGAACAACATTCGTTTCGCACCCAACCCAAGTCGTTTCGCAAACGCCTAACGCGCGAAACCCCTTTCAGCGCCGCAATAATTTTTGCCGAACCCGCCATAATCGCTATATCGCCGCGGTGCCCACCTCCAAGCCCCCAAAGTCCGACGCTGCCCCGCAGCGCATCGCCAAACTGCTCGCCCGTGCGGGAATCGCGTCGCGCCGAGAGATCGAGCGCATGATCGTCGACGGCCGCGTGGCACTGGAGGGCAAGACGCTCGACACCCCCGCCACCGTGCTGACCTCGCTCGACGGCGTCACCGTCGATGGCCAGCCCGTCGCGGCGCCCGCGCCCGCGCGCCTGTTCCGCTACCACAAGGCCGCCGGGCTGCTCACCGCCGAGCGCGACTTCACCGGCCGCCCGACCATCTATGATCGCATGCCCCAGGGCCTGCCCCGCGTCATGCCCGTCGGCCGGCTCGACCTCAACACCGAGGGGCTGCTGCTCCTCACCACCGATGGCGAGCTCAAGCGCCAGCTCGAGCTGCCCTCGGTCGGCGTCGAGCGCAGCTATCGCGCCCGCGCCTATGGCCAGGTCAGCCAGGCCCAGCTCGAGGAGCTGATGCTCGGCATCGAGATCGAGGGCGTTCGCTACGGCTCGATCAACGCCAATATCGAGCGGCGCACCGGCGCCAATCTCTGGATCGAGATGACCCTGACCGAGGGCAAAAACCGCGAGGTGCGCCGCGTCCTCGAGCATCTCGGCCTCCAGGTCAGCCGGTTGATCCGCACCCGCTACGGCCCGTTCCATCTGGGCGACCTGCCGGCGGGCGATGTCGACGAGATCCGCCAGAACGACCTGGTCACCTTCCGCACCGTCCTCGCCAAGCCGGCCGGCGGCAAGGCAGCGTCGAACCTTCAGTTCGCCATGCGCGAGCGCGTCGCCCCGCCGCCGCCCAAGGCCAAGCCGGTCGGCGAGCCCGAGCGCCCGAGCAACCGCCCCGCCCGTGGCCCAGCCCCGCGCCCGGTCCGCGACGCGGCACCCCGTCCGGCACGTGAAGAGGAGCGCCCGCTCGGCCGCTCCGGCCGCGGTTCCGCACGCCCCCTGCCCAACGTGCCCTCGCGGTTCGCGCCGCGTGCCGAAACGCCCCGCGAAGAGGAACGCCCGCGCGCCGCGCGTCCCGGTCGTGACGCCGCTGCACGTCCGCCACGCGCGGCCGAACCCCGCTTCACCCCGCGCGTGACACCCGCGCGCACCGAGGAGCGCCCCGCCCGTGACGACGAGCGCGGCATCGCCAAGCCCGCTCGCGCCGCGCGTGCCCGCGCGCATCGCGAGACGCAGGAGCCGCGCGCCGGCGAGATCGTCGATCGGCCCCGCGGCCCCCGCAAGCCGACCAGCGGCCCCGCTGGGGGCCGCGGCCGTCCCGCGCGTCCCGCCAAGCCTGGCGGTCGCCCGCCGCGGACCCGCAAGTAATGCGGATCATCGCCGGCACCTGGCGCGGCCGCCCGCTCGTCGCGCCCAAGGGCGATACCACCCGCCCGACTGCCGATCGCACCCGCGAGGCGCTGTTCTCGATGCTCGCCAGCCGCCTCGGCAGCTTCGAGGAGCTGGCGGTCGCCGATCTCTTCGCGGGCTCGGGCGCGCTCGGGCTCGAGGCGCTATCGCGCGGCGCCGCCTCCTGCCTGTTCGTCGAGCAGGACCGCGCCGCGCTCGACGCGCTCCGGGCGAACATCGCCAAGCTGGGAGCCAAGGGCGCCGAAGTCCGCCCGACCTCCGCCCTCGCGCTCGGCCCTGCGCCCAAGCCGCTCGACCTGATCCTGATGGACCCGCCCTATGGCACCGGCGCCGGCGCGGTCGCGCTCGACAAGCTCGGCCGCCTCGGCTGGACCGGCCCCGCCACCTGGATCAGCATCGAGACCGCCAAGGACGAGACGGTCGAGGTCGCCGGCTTCACCGCCGACGCCACCCGCGTCCACGGCAAGGCCCGGCTCACGCTGCTCCGCGCCGACTGACCTATTTCCGCCGCAGCAGCACCAGCCCCACCAGGCTGAGCAGCGCGGCGCCCGCGAGGTACAGGCCGACCGCGCCGAGCCCGTGCTGCTTCACCAGCGTCTCCGCGATCAGCGGGGTCAGCCCGCCGCCGATGATCCCGCCGATGTTGAAGGTCACCGACACGCCCGTATAGCGCACCCGCGCCGGGAACAGGCTCGGCAGCCAGCCGCCCAGCGGCCCGTAGACGAAGCCCATGACGAACAGCGCGAAGGCGAGCCAGAGGAACACGCTCGCCAGCGATCCCGGCACCAGCAGCGCCGACATGCTCAGCCCCACCGGGATCGTCGCGACGCAGCCGATCATCAGGATCCGTCCCGCATTGTGCCGGTCGGCCAGCACCCCGGCCGTGACGATCCCCGCGGCCATGAACAGGATCGCGACCAGCTCGACGCCCAGGAACAGCTCGCGGTCGTAATGCAGCCCCTTGGTGCCGTATCCGATCACGAACAGCGTCGAGATATAGAACAGCGCGAAGCAGGCGATCGTCCCCATCGTCCCCGCAATCGTCGGCAGGGCATGGTCGCGCAGCAGCTCGCCGATCGGCACCTGCGGCGGCGGCGCCTTTTCGCCGGCCTTCACGAACTCGGGCGTCTCGGTGATCCTCAGCCGCACCCACAGCCCCAGCGCGACCAAGGCCGCGCTCGCCAGGAACGGCAGGCGCCAGCCCCAGTCGCGGAACTGCGCGTCGGTCATCAGCGCGCCGAGCACCAGGAAGAAGCCGTTGGCGAAGATGAACCCCACCGGCGCGCCCATCGGCGGGAAGCTGCCATAGCGGTTGGCCCAGCCCGGCGGCGCATTCTCCACCGCGAGCAGGCTCGCTCCGCCCCATTCGCCGCCCAGCCCGAAGCCCTGGCCGAAGCGCATCAGGCACAGCAGCAGCGGCGCCACCCAGCCGATCATCGCATAGGTCGGCAGGAAGGCGATCAGCACGGTCGAGAGACCCATCAGCATCAGCGAGGCCACCAGGGTCGATTTGCGCCCCAGCCGGTCGCCGAAATGCCCGAACACCAGCCCGCCCAGCGGCCGCGCGAAGAAGGCGACCGAGAAGCTGGCATAGGCGCCGACCTGCTGCAGCCACGGCTCCTGCGCCGGGAAGAACAGCGGCCCGAACACCAGTGCGGCAGCGGTCGCGTAGATATAGAAATCGTAGAATTCGACTGAGGTGCCGACCAGGCTGGCGAACAGGATCCGGCGATGCGAAGCGGCTGGTGCGGTCAATTCCCTCTCCCTTTCGGCCTCTATGCGAGAAGCGTGGATCGGGGGGAAGCCCGTTCATGGGCAGGACAGTTTGCCGCCTGTATCGAAAGGACAATGGACCAGCCGCCAAAGGGAGTAGAGGCGATGCGCGAACCCAAGGCACGGCGTATCCTGTTCGCCGCCCTGTTCGCGCTGCTCGCCGGGTTCCTCGTCGCGTTCGTCAACCCGGTCGATCATGTGAAGGCCGATCTGCGCGCCGATACGCATGGCCTCAAGCACAGCCTGAAGATCGCCGCGCACGACCTGTAAGCCTGGTCGGTATCCACCCCAACCCCACCGTCACCCCGGACTTGTTCCGGGGCCCACTTGGCCTCATCCGCTGAGCGAGAGCCTCCTGTCCAACGCCCGCGTCTAGGTGGGCCCCGGAACAAGTCCGGGGTGACGAATTGGGGGGCTAGTGTCGAAAGCCCGCCACCCCACGCCACCATTACGCAATCCTAACGCTCCGGCACCGCATTCGCTCTCGAATCTTTACGGCCGGGCAAACCATATGCTCGGGATGATCGATCCCCATCGCCACCACATCCTCACCCCGCGCCGCGCCCGGACGGCGTCCTCCCGGCTAAAGATCCGCTGGGCCGCCGCCTGCGACTGGCTGGGCGCGCAGAAGCCGCTCAACCTGATCCTCGGCGCGGTCACGATCATCGCCATCGTCGCTGTACTCACCCAGCTGGGCTGAGCGCCGCCTCGCCCGCCCGATGCCCGTCGTCGCCGCCTATCTCTATCGTCATGGCAGCCGCGTCCGCCCGGTCTCCATCGAGGAGAGGATCGACTGCCCGGCCGATCGCTCGGAATTCGTCTGGATCGGCATGTGCGATCCGACCGAGGCGGAGATGCAGACGCTTCAGGACCATTACGGCCTGCATCCCCTGGCGGTCGAGGATGCGCTCAAGGCGGATCAGCTGCCCAAGATCGACGTCTATGGCGATCAGCTCTTCGTCGTCGCCCGCACGGCATTTCTGCGTGGGGACGGCATCGATTCGGGTGAGACTGCGGTGTTCGTCGGCCACAGCCACATCATCAGCGTGCGCCACGGATCGGCGCGCTCGCACACCACCCTGCGCGATCAGCTCGAGGCAGCCCCGTCGCTACTGGGCCACGGCGTCGATTATGTGCTGCACGCGATCCTCGATTTCATCGTGGACGGCTATCTGCCGCTCGTCGCGGCGATCGAGGACGAAGTGCTGGCGATGGAGCAGCGCATCCTCGACGTCTTCATCGGCCCGGTCGAGATCAAGCGCATCTTCACGCTGCGCCGCGAACTGATCGGGTTCCAGCGTATCCTCGGGCCGATGGGCGAGGTCGCGCGCAAGCTCGCCCGGGGCGAGCTTCCCTGCGTGGATCCCGGCGCGCGGGCCTATTTCAGCGACGTGCTCGATCATCTCCACCGCGTCGAGACCATGGTCGAGGATCTGCGCGCGGTGCTCGCGTCGGTCTTCGAGTTCAGCAACCTGATGGAGCAGCAGCGCACCGGCGTCATCACCCGGCAGCTCGCCGCCTGGGCCGCCATCCTCGCGGTGCCTACCGCGATCGCCGGGATATACGGGATGAACTTCCGGCACATGCCCGAACTGGACACGCAATATGGCTATTTCGTCGTGCTCGGCGTGATCGGTCTGGTCTGCGCGTCGCTCTATATGCGCTTCAAGCAGGTGCGGTGGCTGTGACCGCCGCGACCCGCATGGGCCGCGGCTCAGTGCAGCCCGAACGCCTTCACCGCGGTCAGCATCAGCCAGTAGAGTCCACCCGACAGCGCCATCGCCGCGGGCAAGGTCAGCAGCCAGGCCAGCGCCAGGTTGCGCACGGTGCGCGCCTGCAGGCCCGATCCGCTCGCCACCGAAGCACCGGCGACGCCCGAGGACAGGATGTGCGTGGTCGACACCGGCAGGCCGAAACGGTCCGCCGCCAGGATCGTGCCGGCCGCAACCAGCTCGGCCGATGCGCCCATGCCATAGGTCATGTGCTGCTTGCCGATCTTCTCGCCGACCGTGACCACGATCCGCTTCCAGCCGATCATCGTCCCCAGGCCCAGCGCCAGCGCCACGACGATCTTCACCCACAGCGGGATGAAGCGCGTGCCGGCCTCCAGGCCCGCCTGGTAATCCTTCAGCGCCTTGATCTCGGTGGGATTGTAGCCGTCGGTCTTCTTGGTCGCGAGCTTGCTGGTGTCGAGCACCAGATACATGTCGTTGCGCACGTTCGAGGTCGCCTCGGCGGGCACCTTGCTCAGCGAGCCATAGCTGGCCACGCGCTGGGTCAGATCCTTGGACAGGCTCTCCAGCGCCGCGAAGGTCTGCGGGGTCTCGATCTTGCGATGCTGCAAGGCTGTGGTCAGCGCAGCGCGGGCCTGATCGACGGGAATGTCGATCGTGCCGCCGCGCGTG
>JBEVLV010000129.1:0-9690 GCA_040508955.1 Sphingomonas sp.
CAAGGTGACGGTGGCGTTCGACACCAATGTCGGCAAGGGCATCCCCTGGAAGTTCCAGCCCGAGCGCCGCAGCGACACGATCGATATCGGCGGGCGCGACATGGCGTTCTTCACCGCCACCAATACCTCGAACCACGAGACCAGCGGCACCGCGACCTTCAACGTGACGCCGGTGTTCGTCGGCAAATATTTCACCAAGATCCAGTGCTTCTGCTTCACCCAGCAGACGCTGAAGCCGGGCGAGACGGTGCGCATGCCGGTGATCTTTTATGTCGACCCCAAGATCCTCGACGATCCGGATGCGAAGGACGTGCAGGAGATCACCCTGTCCTACACCTTCTACCCCAGTGAATCGCCGCAGGTGAAGCAGGCCGCGGCCGCCACGGCACAGAAGGAACGCTGAGCGGATACTTCTGCACGAGGATTGTTGCGGGAAGCGGATTCGGGCCCTAAACAGCCCGCAAAACACCAAACAGGGACCGACCATGGCCGGAGCCAAGAACCACCAATACCACATCCTGCCGCCGAGCATCTGGCCGTTGTTCGGCTCGTTCGCGGCATTCGTGCTGGCTTCGGGCGGCCTGATGTGGATGCACAAGATGCCCAGCGCCGCGCTGGTGTTCTTCGCCGGCGTCGTGCTGGTCGGCATCACGTTCTTCGGCTGGTGGTCGAAGGTGATCCAGGAAGCGCATGCCGGCGATCACACGCCGATCGTGCAGCTCCACCTGCGCTACGGCATGATCCTGTTCATCGCCTCCGAAGTGATGTTCTTCGTCGGCTGGTTCTGGGCTTGGTTCGATTTCTCGCTCTTCCCCTCGACGGTGGCGGCAGTCGGCGGCACCTGGCCTCCCAAGGGCATGGAAGTGCTCAACGCCTGGCAATTCCCGCTGCTCAACACGCTGATCCTGCTCTGCTCGGGCTGCACCGTGACCTGGGCGCACCACGCGCTGCTCCACGGCGATCGCGAGGGCCTGAAGAAGGGCCTGTGGCTGACGATCATCCTGGGCATCTCGTTCAGCTGCTTCCAGGCCTATGAATACATGGAGGCTCCGTTCCCGTTCAAGGCGGCGAGCGAGGGCGGCAGCAGCTATGGCGGCGCCTTCTTCATGGCGACCGGCTTCCACGGTTTCCACGTGATCGTCGGCACGATCTTCCTGATCGTGAACCTGGTCCGCGCATACAAGGGCGACTTCACCCCCAAGCAGCATTTCGGCTTCGAGGCCGCCGCCTGGTACTGGCACTTCGTCGACGTCGTCTGGCTGTTCCTGTTCGCGTCGATCTATGTCTGGGGTGGCTGGGGCGCTCCCGTCCACGCTTGATGCGCCCGGACGAACAATCGACCAACGAAATCGGGGGAGGCGGCACCGTGTCGCCTCCCCCGATCGATTCCGGGCTGAAGGGATCGTGCCCCCGCTGCGGCGCCAAAACGCTCTTCTCGGGCATCGTCACCTTCGCCGCAAAATGTCCGGACTGCGGGCTCGACTACAGCAAGTTCAATGTCGGTGACGGACCGGTGGTGTTCCTGACGCTCGGCATCGGCGCGCTGGTCACCGCGATGGCTTTATGGGTGGAGTTCACCTTTCAGCCCGGCCTGCTGATCCACGCACTGTTGTGGATCCCGATCACGCTGGGCCTGGTCGTGGTGATGCTGCGCTTCTCCAAGGGGCTGCTGCTCGCGCTCGAATATCGCAACAAGGCCAGCGAAGGCCGGATCAAGGACAGCTGAGATGCCGCGCTTTCCGCTGATTGCGACGATCGTCGTCGGCCTGGCCATCGCGGCGATGATCGGGCTGGGCGTATGGCAGCTCGGGCGCCGCGCGGAGAAGCATGCCGCGCTCGCGCAATATGCCGCGAATCTCGGCAAGCCGGTGATGGCCTTCCCGCGCCCGCCGGTGGGCGACGATTATCTGTTCCGCCGGGCGACGGCCTTCTGTCTCTCCCCCGTCGGCTGGCAGAGCCAGGGCGGGCGCAGCGTCAAGGGCACCAACGGCTTCCGCCAGATCGCCCAGTGCAGCACCGGTATCGAAGGACCTGTGCTACTCGTCGATGTCGGCGTAGCGCCCGATCCCAAGTTCAAGCCGAGCTGGAAGGGCGGCGCGGTGACCGGCACGATCACCCATGCCCCCGATCACCAGCCAATCATCGCCTCGCTATTCGGCGGCCATCCCAAGAGCCTGATGCTGATCGCCGACCAGGCCGCGCCGGGCCTGGAGCCGACCGCACGGCCCGAACTGTCGAGCGTGCCGAACAACCATCTCGCCTATGCGGTGCAATGGTTCCTGTTCGCTGCGGTCGCTGCGATCATCTATGTGCTGGCGCTGCGACTGCGGCAGCGCAAGACGGACTAAAGATCGGCTTTCTTGCCCCCCACCCCATCGCCCGCTAACGCCGCAGCGATGCGCTACCAATCTACAAGAGGCGCCGCGCCTCTGCTCGGCTTCCGTGACGTGACCCTCGCCGGGCTGGCGAGCGATGGCGGGCTCTATGTGCCCGAGGCCTGGCCGAGCTTCACCCGGGATGAGATCGCGGCGATGGCCGGCCTCTCCTATGTCGAGACGGCGGTGCGGGTGATGTTGCCGTTCGTCGGGCCCGACCTGAGCGAGGATGAGCTTCGTGCGCTGTGCACCCAGGCCTATGGCCGCTTCTCGCACGCCGCGGTGACGCCGCTCGTCCAGCTCGACGAGCGCAACTGGCTGCTCGAGCTGTTCCACGGGCCGACGCTGGCGTTCAAGGACGTGGCGCTGCAGCTGCTCGGGCTGCTGTTCGAGAAGTTCCTGGGCGGCAGCGACGCGCATCTGACGATCGTCGGCGCGACATCGGGCGACACCGGCAGCGCCGCGATCGACGCGGTCGCCGGGCGGCATGGCGTGGACATCTTCATGCTCCATCCCAAGGGCCGCGTCTCCGACGTGCAGCGCCGCCAGATGACGACGGTGCTCGCGCCGAACGTCCACAATATCGCGATCGAGGGCAGCTTCGACGACGCCCAGGCGCTGGTGAAGGCGATGTTCAATGACGCCGACTTTGCCGGGCGTTTCCAGCTGAGCGCGGTCAACTCGATCAACTGGGCGCGGCTGATGGCGCAGGTGGTCTATTATTTCTACGCCGCCGTCCGGCTGGGCGGACCGGACCGCAAGGTCGCCTTCGCGGTGCCGACGGGCAATTTCGGCGACGTGTTCGCGGGCTATGTCGCATCGAAGATGGGGCTGCCGATCGAGCGGCTGATCGTCGCGACCAACGTAAACGACATCCTCCACCGCGCGCTTTCGGCCGGCGATTATTCGGCGGGCACGGTGACGCCTACCGCTGCGCCGTCGATGGACATCCAAGTCAGCTCGAACTTCGAGCGGCTGCTCTACGACCTCGCCGGAGGATCAGTCGCCGACCAGATGGCGGGGTTCGAGGCAAGCAAGGCAATGCGGCTGACCAATGCGCAGCGCGAGGGCGCGGCATCGCTCTTCGCCAGCGACCGGATCGAGCCCGACGAGATGAACGAGGCGATGCGCTGGGCCACCGCCGAGGCGGGCCAGGTGATCGATCCGCATACCGCGATCGGCTTGGCCGCGGCACGCCGCGCCGTGCTGCCCATGGAGACGCCGGTGGTGACGCTCGCGACCGCGCACCCCGCCAAGTTCCGCGACGCCGTCGAGCGCGCGACCGGATCGCGACCGCACATGCCGGCCCGGATCGGCGATCTGTTCGAGCGGCAGGAGCGCTACGACGTGCTGCCCGCCACCTTCGACGCGATCACCGCCTATATCGCCGAGCGCGCAAAGGCCAAATGAAGCTCTCGATCCTCATCGGCGAGCCCTGGGCCGATTACGGGCTCGTCGATAGCGGGCATGGCCGCAAGCTCGAGCGCTACGGTTCGTATCGCTTCATCCGCCCCGAGCCCCAGGCGATGTGGGCGCCGGCATCGGACGACTGGGACGCGCATGGCGAATTCGTCCCCGCTCCCGATGACGAAGGCGGCGGTCGCTGGGTCTTCCACAAGCCGGTGCCGCGCGAAGGCTGGCCGCTGGCATGGAAGGAAGCGAAGTTCACCGCCCAGACCACACCCTTCCGCCATCTCGGCTTCTTCCCGGACATGGCGCCGGTATGGGACTGGATGCGCGAGCGGATCGACGGCGTCGCCGAGCCCGAATGCATGAACCTGTTCGGCTATACCGGCGTCGGCACGCTGGCCCTGGCAGCGAAGGGCGCGCGGATGACGCATGTCGATGCGTCGAAGAAATCAGTCGCCGAGGGCAAGGCCAATGCCGCGCTCTCGGGGATGGAGGACAAGCCCATCCGCTGGATGATCGACGACGCCGCCAAGTTCACCGCGCGCGAGGTTCGGCGCGGGCGGCGCTATGACGGGATCATCCTCGATCCACCCAAATGGGGCCGCGGGCCGACTGGCGAGGTGTGGAAGCTCGAGGAAGGCCTGCCCGGACTGATCGCCGATGCCGCCAAGCTGCTCGATGCCAAGTCGCGCTTCCTGTTCCTCACCGTCTATGCGGTGCGCATGTCAGCGGTGGCGCTGGGCGAGCTGCTCAACCAGGAGCTCAAGGGACTGCGCGGCGAAATCGACTGTGGCGAATTGTGCGTTCGCGAGGAAGCACGCGGGCTGCTGTTGCCGACGGCCATCTTCGGGCGCTGGCGCGGCGACTGATCCGCAATTTGGTTATAGTTACCCAATCGTGTATTTTCTACTTGTTCCACGAGTCGAAACACAAGGGGACCGGTCATGAAGTTTACGCACTTCGCCTGTTGCGCGATCGCCGCGCTCACCATCGCCACATCGGCCAATGCCCAGACCTTCGTCGTCGATGCCCAAGCGAACAGTTCGTCGGGCGGCACCGGACTTGCTTCGATCGCGTTGATCGCCGGCCAGACCTTCACGATCTCCTCGAGCACCGATGATCTCTGGAGCGCGGGCGCGCTGCCGCGTTATTCGGACGCCAACGGCCTCACCGCTCCACGTTGGGCGACCGCGACGGATGATTCGGGCCAGGCGGTCGGCACCCAGATCGGCGCCGATTTCGGTATCTGGACGCAGAACGGCTTTTCGGCCGCCTATGGCTCGCTCGTCGGCGAACTCGGTGGCGTCTACACGCTGCTTGGTGCCAATGGCAGCTTCGTCGCAAGCAGCAGCGGCACGCTCAATCTCTTTTACTGGGATTCGAACAGCGGCGACAATTTCGGTTCGATCAGCTTCGACGTCACGGCGGTTCCCGAGCCGGCGGCATGGGGCATGATGATCGGCGGCTTCGGGCTGGCGGGCATGGCGCTGCGTCGCCGCAAGCCGGCTCCCGCGCTCGCCTGAGCTTTTTCAAGCAACGCGATGAAAAGGGCGGCAGGCGACTGCCGCCCTTGTTCGTTCAGTCGCGGCCGAACCGGATCGCGGCGCCCGCCACCAAGGGGGCACCCGCGAGATAAACCAGACTCACTGCCGCGAGCAGCTTGAGCGCGCCGGGCTGATCACCTGCCGAGCCCGTCCCGAAGATCAGCAGCGGCACCGCGAAGGGCAGCATCACCAGGCCGGCGAGCGCACCTGCCCCGCGCAGTCCCGCGACCAATGTGGCGGTCACCAGGCCGAGCGCGGCCAGGCCGGGCGTGCCGATCGCAAGGCCGAGCAGGATCTGCGTCAACGCCGGTCCGGGAACGTGGAGCAGCGCGGCCGCGATCACGGTCGCAGCGAGCAAAGGCGGCGCGAAGCCGAGCCAATGGCCGAACATCTTGGCCGCGGCGACACCGGCGTCGCTCATCCCGCGCACGGCGAATTGATCGAGCACACCATTCTCGGCATCGGGTCCGACGAGTCTCTCGACCGGGAGCAGCGCCGCAAGCAGCGCCGCCGCCCAGATCGCCCCGCCGCCGATCCGGGCCAACAGCCTGTCGTCAGGGCCAATCGCGAAGGGGAAGAGGATCGCGACGAGCAGGAAGAATGCGATCGGCATCAGCAGTCCGCCGGTGGTCCAGGCACGGCGGAGCTCGCGCCAGACGATTGCGGCGAAGACGGTCACAGCGCCACTTCGATCGCGCTGGGGAGCGCGACGGAAAGATGGGTGGCGACCAGTGCGATGCCGCCCTCCGCGCGATGACGGGCGATCAGGCCGGCGAGTTGTTCGACCGAAGCAGCGTCGAGGCCGTTCGCGGGCTCGTCGAGCAGCCAGACCGGCGCACGACCGGCAAGGACGCGAGCGAGCGCCGCGCGGCGGCGCTGGCCGGTGGAAAGAAAGCGCACCGGCACATTGGCGATCTCCGCCAGGCCGACCGCCGTCAATGCGCCGGTCACCGCGTCGCGGCAGCCATCGATCCCCGCCCAGAAACCGAGTGCGGCGGCAAGGCTCAACTCGGGATCGAGCGCTGCCGCCTCGCTGAGCAGCGCACGGGCACCCTCGCCTTCAACCCGGCCCGATGCGGGGGCGAGCAGGCCGGCCGCGATCCGGATCAGACTCGACTTGCCCGCGCCGTTCGGCCCGGTAACCAGCGCCGCGCCGCCCGGCTCCAGCACGAAGCTCAACCCTTCGAACAGCAATCGTCCGCCGCGCTGGCAGGTCACGTCGCGAAAGGCGAGCGACGCCTTCAATCCGCGCCGTCCTCCAGGCCATGCATGTCGTCGTCGGACAGACCGAAATGATGGCCGACTTCATGCACGACGATATGGTTGACCAGGGTCGCCAGCGGCACGCCGGTATGCACCCATTCGTCGAGGATCGGGCGGCGATACAAATGGATGCGATCGGGCAGCGCGCCCGAATCGAACGAGGATTTATCGCCGATCGGACGCCCGTGATAGACGCCGCTCAGATCGAACGGATCCTCGATCCCGAGGCTGTCGAGCGTCTCGTCGTCGGCGAATTCCTCGACGATCAGGACAACATCGGCGAGATAGGCTTGGAACGGTTCGGGGATGCGGGCGAGCGCGTCGCGCGCCATCCGCTCGATCATCGCCGCGTCCGGCGCATGGAATGGTGCTTGCCCGCTCATGAGCAAGTCCATAGGCGGTGCGGCAAAGCTGCGGCAAGGGAGGGCATGATGGTAGCGCGATTGAGCGAGGGCCTGCGGAGCGAGGCATTGGCGTCGCTGCCCGAATGGACATATGACGCGGGGCGCGACGCGATCACGCGGCGCTTCACTTTCAAGGACTTCAACCAGGCGTTCGGCTTCATGACCCGCGTCGCGCTGCTCGCGGACAAGGCGGATCACCATCCCGAATGGTCGAACGTGTGGAACCGGGTCGATATCCTGCTGACCACGCACGACGTGGATGGACTCTCGACGCGCGACATCCAGATGGCGCAGGCAATCGACGGCCTACTTCTTTAGCGCGCGGTCGATCCGCTTGCCGGTGGTCTTGCGGATCTGGCCGGGCATCCAGCGCGCGGCGAACCACAGCTTCCGGGCGGTCTTGCCGACCTGGGTGTGGACTCGGTCGCCATGGACTGCTGCCCAGGCTGCCTCGGCGACCTCCGATACCGGTGTGATCTCCAGACCCGAGGCGGTAACCGATTCGCGGACGTTGCGGTTCGATCCCTGCACCGTCTGATCGAGCAAGGGCGTGTCGATGAAGCTGGGCATCAGCGAGCGCACGTTGATGCCCGCGGGCCGCCATTCGCCGTCCAGCGCCTCTACCAGCCCGCGCACCGCGAACTTGGTCGCCGAATAGATGGCGACACCCGACGCGCCGTAGATGCCCGCGGCCGAGCTGGTCACCAGCATTGTCGATCCGGGCGTCGCTGCGAGGAAAGCGAAGCCAGCATGCGCGCCGTTGACCACGCCCATCAGGTTGATGTCGACGCAGCGCTGGAGCTCGGAGAGCGACGTGGCGGAGAATTCGCCGCCCACCGCGACGCCGGCATTGTTGAACAGTACGTCAAGCCGGCCGCCGCTCGCGTCCGTGAACTCGGTCAGCGCCGCCACCCATTGCGCATGATCGCGCACGTCCATGACATGGATGGTCGCCATGCCCGCCGGCAGCATCGCCCGGGTGGCTTCCAGGCCGGGCGCGTTGACGTCGGCCAGGCCGATGCGCCAACCCTTCGCCGCGAAATGCCGCGCGACCGCCTGGCCGATGCCTGAAGCGCCGCCGCTGATGAAGATCGCCTGTTCGCCCGCCATGATGCCCCCTCCGGTCTTTTGACCTTTGTCACTACATCCCGCACAACCCGCTGCGATGCCAGAGCAAACGCGCAGCGTTACCTTCGATAATGTCAGTAAGCGCTATGGCAACGCCATTGCCGTCGACGGCGTGTCGCTGGAAATTGCGGGAGGCAGCTTCGTCGCCTTGGTCGGCGCTTCGGGCTCGGGCAAGTCGACGTTGCTCAAGATGATCAACCGGCTGATCGAGCCCAGCGACGGCGAAGTGCAGATCGATGGAGTGCCGGTGGGAACCGAGCCCGCGCACCTGCTGCGGCGGCGGATCGGCTATGTCTTCCAGAATATCGGGCTGTTCCCGCACATGACCGTGGGCGAGAATGTCGCGATCGGGCTCAGGCTCGCAGGCGAAAAGGATCGCGACGCGCGAGTCGCGGAATTGCTGCAGCTGGTCGAACTTCCTGAGGAGATGGCCGGGCGGATGCCCGATGCGCTTTCGGGCGGCCAGCGCCAGCGTGTCGGTGTGGCGCGGGCGCTGGCGACCGGGCCGAAACTGATGCTGATGGACGAGGCGTTCGGCGCGCTCGATCCGGTGACGCGCGACGGGCTAGGCAAGGCGATCCGCGCGCTGCACGACCGGATGGGGCTGACCACGATCCTGGTGACGCACGACATGGCCGAGGCGCTGCTGCTCGCCGATCGCGTGCTGGTGATGGAGGCGGGGAGGATCGTCGGCGACGCGACGCCGCGCGAACTGCTCGCGGGCAAGGGCGGCGCGGCGGCGGACGCATTGGTCGCAGTGCCACGCGAGCAGGCGCACCGGCTGGCGGAGCTGGAGAAGTGACCGCCGCCTTCGCCCGGGTACCGGAGCTGCTCGCGCAGCATCTGCTGCTGGCGTTCGCGGCGCTGCTGCTCGGGCTGGTGGTGAGCCTGCCGCTCGCGATCTTCTCGGCGCGCAACCGCACCGTGGGCCGGATCGCCTTGGGCTTTGCCAGCCTGGTGCAGACGATCCCCTCGCTCGCCCTGCTCGCGCTCTTCTATCCGATCCTGCTCTCGCTCTCGACCCTGGTCGGCGGCGGGATTCCGGCGCTGGGCTTCCTGCCGTCGCTGCTGGCGCTCTCGCTCTATGCGCTGCTGCCGATCCTGCGGAACGGCGTGACCGGCCTCAACACGCTCGATCCCGCGGTAATCGAGGCGGCCGACGGCATGGGCATGACGCGCTGGCAGAAGCTCCGGCTGGTCGAGGCACCCCTCGTTGCGCCCGTGCTGATGGCGGGCATCCGCACCGCGGCGGTGTGGACGATCGGCGCAGCGACGCTCTCCACCACGGTCGGCCAGCCGAGCCTGGGCGACCTGATCTTCGCGGGGCTGCAGACGCAAAACTGGACGCTGGTGCTCGCCGGCTGTGCTGCCGCGGCAGGGCTGGCGCTGGCGGTCGACGCGCTGCTGGGGCTGGCCGAATATGGCATCGCCCGGCGGCGGCGCGGGCTGGTGTGGGGGAGCCTGGGCGTCCTACTGGTCGGCGTGCTCGTCGCGCTGGCGCCGGCCTGGCCCGCGCCGCGCGGGACGGTGACGATCGGCGCCAAGGGCTTTTCCGAGCAGTACATC
>JBEVLV010000130.1:0-10117 GCA_040508955.1 Sphingomonas sp.
TGGCGCTGCCAGCGGCATCGTCCGGTGGTCAAGTAGGCCCCGGAACAAGTCCGGGGTGACGGTGGAAGCTATTTCGCCGGCTTCTCCGGCACCACCACCATCGACCAGTCGGTGTCCGGCCGCAGGAAGCGGGCGGCGAGCGACTGGATCTCGTCCGGCGAGGTCGCGGCATAATCGCGGCCCAGCGTGTTGACCGATGCCAGCCGCGCCGGATCATAGGCGCCGCCCTCGACCAGCGTCATCCAGAACATATTGCCGCTCGAACGACGGATGATCATCTGCTTGAGCGGCGTGAGGGCACGATCGAGCTCGTCTGCGTCGACCGGCTTCGCGATCAGATCGGCGGCGATACCGCGCGCCAGCGTGAAGAAGAAGTCGGTCTTGTCCGGCGGCACCATGCCGAGCGCGATCACCTTGCCCCCGGCGGTCATCCCGAGCGGCCAGGAGCTGTCGACGTTCGGCGAGTAGCTGACGCCCGCCTGGCTGCGCAGCTGGTCGATCAGGCGATCCCGGAAGATCGCCGCAAGAATCTCGAGCTTGCGGCTTTCGGCCACATCGGCGCTGCCCCCGCCCGTAGGCCAGGCGATCACGGCCGCAGCCTGGTTCGGCGTGCCGGTATGCGTACGCACGACCGGCTTGTCGACATGGGCGGGGAACTTGACCGCAGGCGCCGGCGTGGCGCTTGCGGTGCGCGGCTTCAGCGCGCCGAGCGTCTCGGCGACAGCCTTGATCGTCGCCTCGCTGTCCATGTCGCCGAACACGTCGACCTCGATCGGGCCGCTGGCGAGCAGCGGCTCCCACAGCTTGCGGAACGATTGCGGCGTGGTCGCCGCCACTGTCTCGCGCGACGGGATGCCCCAGCGCGGATCGCCGGAATGCGCGAGTGTCTCGAGATCGCGCGACAGCACAGCGTCGGGCGAGGCGGAAAGGCCGGCATAGCTCGCCAGCATCGCCGTCTTGGCGCGCTGCACCGGATTGGGATCCCAGCCGGGTGAGGAGAGCTTGGCTGCGAACAGCTTGAGTTGGTCGAGCAGGTCCGTCTTATTGGTCTGACCTGAAAGCTCGAACGCGTCCTCGTCGATCGAGAAACCCAGACCGATCTGGCGATTGCCGGTCAGCGCGTCGAGTTCCTCCTGGCCGAACTTGCCGATACCGCTTGCCATCAGCGCGCCTTCGCCAGCCCAGGCCGCACTCGGCCGATCCGCCGGCAGCGCGTTGAGGCCACCGCCAAAGCGGACGTTGACGAAGACCTTGCCAACTTCGGACTGGTCCTGCCGCATCAGCAGGCGGACACCGTTCGAGAATACGACCTTGTCGACCTCGACGTCGGGCAGCACGCGCTCGCGGCTCACCACGGTGGCTGGCTTGCCCAGGCGCGGAAGCTGATTGAAATTGACGTTGAGCGCGCGGCGCTTGGTCGCGGCCGCCTTCACATCGGCCTGGAGCGCCGCGGTAACCTTGGTCACCAGCTGCGGATCGGTCTTTTGCGTATTGACCAACGCGCGCACCGCGACGCCTTCGAAAACCTTCTTGGCCGATGCCTGCACCGTCGCCGGCGTGAACATCTTGGCGTCGACCGCCTGCTTGAAGATATCATACGAGGCTTGGGGCGTCGTCACCGTCTCGTTGATGTCGACGGCCTGGACGAGATCGTCAGCGATCGACACGCCCGATTCGACCGCGGCGGTGTTGATCCGCTGCTTCATCACTGCGTCGATCTCGGCGACCTCGCGGTCGATCTCCGCCTGAGTCGGCGGCGTCGCGGCTGCTTCGGCGATCTCGGCACGCGCATCGCGCAGCGCGGTCTCCCAATCGTCGCCGACCGGCAGCACATTGATCGTCGTCACATTGGCGGAACGAGCGACATCGTCCAGGTCGCCGCCAGCCGCCAGGAAGCTCGCTCCGGCGCGTGCGCGCGATTCGAGGCGGCGGTTGATAACGCGCAGCGCGACCAGGTCGACCATGCGCTTCTGGTTGAAGATCACCGTGTCGGCAAAGACCGTCCAGGGCCGGACGATTACCATCATCGCCATCGTCTGCAGCGACGGCTCGACGATGCTCGCGGCGACGGGGTGATCGGCGGTCGGCTTGCCGAAATCGGGATTGGCCGGCGCCGGGCCGATGCCCTTCCAGTCGGTGAAATATTTGGTGACCATCGATTCCAGCAACGCCGGATCGACGTCGCCGATCGCGATCACCACGGCGCGCTCCGGGCGATACCAGCGATCGTGGAAGGCCTTGACCGTCTCTGGCGTCGCGGCGTTGAGCGTCTCGACGGTGCCGATCGGCTCGCGATCCGCGAGCGGCTGGCCGGCGAAGATCAGGTCGAGCATCGCGTTCTGCATGCGGACCTGCGGACCCGGCTGCTCGCGCTGCTCGGCGAGCACCACGGGCCGCTCGGCGGTGAGCGCCTGCTGGGTCAGCGTCGGGCCGGACATCATGCCGGCAAGAATCTTGAAGCTCTCGTCCAATCCTGCCGGCGTCGCGTTGGGCAGGTCGAGCTTGTAGGTGGTGCTGGTGAAGGTGGTGCTGGCGTTGCTGTCCGAGCCGAAGGTCACGCCCAGGCGCTGCCAGATGCGCTTCGATTCGCCGTCGGGCACGTATACCGAGCCCCGGAAGGTGAGATGCTCGATCAGGTGCGCGAAGCCGCGCTCGCTGTCCTTTTCCATCAGCGACCCCGCATCGATGCGCACGCGGATCGAAACCTGGCCAGGGGGCACGCCATTCTTGCGGACCGCATAGCGCACGCCGTTCGACAGGCGCCCGAACTTCCACTGATCGTCGTGAACGAGATCGCTGCCCTTATAGAGCCAAGGATCGTCGGCAGTCTGAACCGGACGAGGAGCCGATTGCGCGGTCGCGGTCTGCGCCTGCGCGGGGAGCGCCGGGGAAAGCAGGGCAAGGGCAAGAAAGGCGAAGCGCGGGAACCGCTGAGTAGAAAGCATAGGGCCCCATCTAATGGTGATGTTCGCGCCTTGCCAGCCGATACCTTTCTATCGGCTGTACGTCTTGGCGCCAGGCCATCGCCACGTTTCCGGCCAAAGTCGGAGGCTAGGTGGAGTTTCGCGGATGCCGCACCGCGGCGAAGACGAACGGCACTTTGCGCCGCGGCTGGAACGAAGGGCTGAAGTGGACATATTGTCCCACCCCTGCCCTGTCTGCTTGATCGCGCCGGAGAAAGGGCCAGATAGACGCTGCGGAGCCGATGCGCCCGCGGAAAGGACCGTAAATCATGGTCACCGAACGTGCCAAGGCCTGGAAAGACTTCAAGCGGATGATCGCCTGGATCTCCGTCTGTGGCGTACTGATGGTGGCGGGTTCGCTCTGGTATCTTTCGCTGTTCGGGCCGCTTTATCTGTCGATGGTGCTGGCGACGGTCGGCGGCGTCTTCGTATCGACCCTACTCGGTTGCGGGCTCTTCGCCGCGGCCTTCTTCAGCGACAAGAGCGGACACGACCGCGACGTCAGCGAAGCTACGCACAGCGCCGATGACGCGGCCAACTGATCCACGCCCGGCAACTCAGCGTTTCGCGTCCCCCGCTTGATCCGGCGCGCGCGCAGGCCCACATGCGCACCATGCTGATCGAGACCGAATCAACGCCCAATCCGGCAACGCTCAAGTTCCTGCCAGGCAGGACCGTGATGGACGCGGGTACCCGCGACTTCGCGAGCCCGGAGGATGCCGAGGCGTCTCCGCTCGCCGAGGCGCTGTTCTCGCTGGGCGACGTGACCGGCGTGTTCTTCGGTCGCGACTTCATCTCGGTCACCGCGGCGCCCGGTGTCGAATGGAACGGCCTGAAGCCCGACGTGCTCGGCATCCTGCTCGATCATTTCTCGGCCAACATGCCGCTGTTTCGTCTGGGATCGGCAGCCGGCTTCTCGGTTCCGCCCGAAAGCGCCGATTTCGGCGACAATCCCGAGGACGCCGACATCGTCGCGCAGATCCGCGAGCTGATCGACACGCGCGTCCGTCCGGCAGTTGCCAATGACGGCGGCGACATCATCTATCGCGGCTTCGACGCCGGCAAGGTCTACCTCCAGATGCAGGGTGCCTGCTCGGGCTGCCCCTCGTCCACCGCGACGCTCAAGAACGGCATCGAACAGCTGCTCAAGCATTATGTCCCCGAAGTAACCGAAGTCCGCGCCGTCTAAGGGCGCATTTCCTACCCGAAAGGACCGATATATGGCCCGACCCCTCGACGATGCGGGGCTGGATACGATCTTTCGTACCGCACGCACCTACAACGGCTACACCAGCGATCCGGTCACCCAGGATGATATCCGGCGCATCTATGACTTGCTCAAGATGGGGCCGACCTCGGCCAACCAGCAGTCCGCGCGCTTCATATGGGTGGTGAGCCAGGAGGCGAAGGACAGGCTGGCCTCCTTCGCCAGCGGTACCAACGCCCCGAAGATTCAGGCCGCGCCCGCCAGCGTGATCATCGGCATGGACCTCGCGTTCAACGAGCAGCTGCCCTGGCTCTTCCCGCATGCACCGACCGCCAAGGACTGGTTCCCGGATCCCGAGGTCCGCTATACCCATGCGATCCGCAATTCGTCGCTGCAGGGCGCCTATTTCATCATCGCCGCCCGCGCGCTGGGCTTCGATACCGGGCCGATGTCGGGCTTCGACAATGCCAAGGTCGACGCGGCGTTCTTCGCCGACCAGCCCAACGTGAAGTCGAACTTCATCTCGACACTGGGCCATGGCGATCCTTCGACGATCTTCGATCGTCTGCCGCGCCCCGAATTCGAACAGTTCAACACCGTCATTTGACGCTTGCCCTGCCAATTGGGTAGCGCGGGCCGATGTCCATTGGCTCGCGTACCCTGGTGATCGAAACGGCGACGGCTGCCTGCTCGGTGGCGTTGCTCGAGGACGGCGTATTGCTCGCCCACGCGCATGAAGTCGTCGGGCGCGGGCACGCCGAGCGGCTGGTGCCGATGATCGGCGCGCTGCCCGGCCACGGCCGCGCCGGTCGCATCCTGGTCGATGTCGGACCAGGCAGCTTCACCGGCGTCCGCGTGGGCCTGGCCGCAGCTCGCGGCCTGGCGATCGGCTGGAGTGCCCAGGTTTCCGGCTATTCCTCGCTCGCCCTGCTCGCCGCCGCCGCCTTCGCCGAGGACGCCGCCCTGACCCAGCTTGCGGTGGTCCTCGAGGGGGGACACGGAGAAGTCTTCATGCAGACCTTCACCTCTTCACCGCTTGTCGACGATGGACCGCTTCGGTCGCTTCTCCCCACCGTGGCACTCGACGCGCTCGGCGATCGTCCGGCAGTCGGCAACGGCATCCACCGTCTCGCCGCCCTCGACCCCGCTCGCGATCTGCGCGAAGCGCTCCCCCGCGCCGTCGATGCATTGCTGCTGCCCTCCGCCTTCGCTGCGCTGCCACCGCGCCCGATCTATGGCCGCCCACCGGACGCGAAGACATTGGCCGAGCGGGGCCTGGCATGAGCGGCGTGCTCAACCTGATCGAACTGCGCGAGGGTGGACTGCAGGATCTGCCATCCGTGAGCGTGATCATGCAGGAGGCGTTCGATTCCCGCTTTGGCGAGGCCTGGACCAGCGCGCAGTGCATGGGGATGATGTCGCTGCCCGGTGTGTGGCTGGTCGTCGCGAGCCTGGAAGGCATCGACTCAGGCTTCGCGCTCGCTCGCTCGACTGGCGAAGAAGCGGAGTTGCTTCTGCTCGCGACGCATCCGGCCGCGCGGCGCCGCGGAATTGCGGGCGCGCTGCTGCGCGCAATCGTCGCCGAAGCGCGAGATCGCGGAGTCCAGGAAATGCATCTCGAGGTCCGCGCCGGCAATGAAGCGGTTCAGCTTTACCGTCGCGAAGGTTTCGACAAGGTAGGAGAACGGCGCGCTTACTATCGCGGAAACACGGGACAAGCGTTTGATGCACAAACCTTTGCTCGAAAGCTCATCTGAATTTTCGCATAAGTAGATGGTTAAGCGCTTGCCATCGATGCGAATTGGTCCGATAGGGACCTACAGGGGACATCTATAGTCACCCGAAATCGGGTCGAAAGGAAAACCATGGACGCTTCATCGGACATTCAGGAAACGTTGGTAACCCTGACCGCGGATATTGTTTCCGCACATGTCAGCAACAATAGCGTTGCCGTTTCCGATCTTCCGCTACTTATTCAGAACGTGCACAGCGCGCTCACTGGCCTTGGCACCGCAGTCGTGGAGCCGGAAGTGAAGCAGGAGCCGGCCGTTTCGATCCGTTCTTCGGTAAAGCCGGACTTCATTGTCTGCCTGGAAGATGGCAAGAAGCTGAAGATGCTGAAGCGCCACCTGATGACTCACTATCAGATGACCCCGGAACAGTATCGCGCCAAGTGGAACCTTCCGGCGGACTATCCGATGGTCGCTCCCAACTATGCCGAGCAGCGCCGCACGCTCGCCAAGAAGATCGGTCTCGGCACCAAGCGCCGCAAGCGCTGATCCTGCCCTCCTTTCGAGGGGGTGGGAACCAGACGCCGGCCCGGGCAGACGCCCCGGCCGGCGTTTTGTTTTTGCGGACAGTCCAACCCTTCCCCCGCGGCGCCAATGCCGTTACATCGGCCTCATGCCACGCAAGATCGATCTCGAAGCGCTCTGTCATGAAAAGGGCCTGCGCATCACCGAACAGCGCAAGGTGATCGCGCGCGTCCTCTCGGACGCCGAAGATCATCCCGATGTCGAAAAAGTGTATGAGCGCGCCTCGGCGATAGATCCCGGCATCTCGATCGCCACCGTCTATCGCACCGTTCGCCTGTTCGAGGAGGCCGGCATCCTCGATCGCCACGACTTCGGCGATGGCCGCGCCCGCTACGAACCCGCGCCCGAGGCACATCATGACCATCTGATCGACGTCGAGACCGGCCGCGTGATCGAGTTCGTCGACCCCGAGCTGGAGCTCCTCCAGAAGCAGATCGCCGAGCGGCTGGGCTTCCGGCTCGTCGATCACCGGATGGAACTCTATGGCGTCGCGCTCGACCGCAAGAACTGAGGCAGCCGCACGGCGGCGCGCCGATGCGGCCGAAGGCATCCCGAGCAAGTTGAGTCCGGTCGAGCGCGTGCGACTGACCACACGCGTCGCGATGCTGGCCGGCGCGCTGCTCCTGTTCGTGCCGCTCCACTATCTCTTCCGGCTGGTGCGTGCGCCCTCCCCTTGGCCGCGCCTGTTCCTCGGCACTGCCGCGCGGATCTGCGGCGCGCGGGTCCGGCGCGTCGGCACGCCGCTCAAGCGCGACGTCTTCTACGTCTCCAACCACCTGAGCTGGATCGACATTCTGGCATTGGGCGGGGCCAGCGGCACGGCCTTCGTCGCCAAGGCGGAGATCGCCACCGCACCGGTGGTGGGCTGGCTCGCGGGGCTCAACCGCACCGTCTATGTCAAGCGCGAGAACCGGCTGGGGGTGGCGGAGCAGATCAACCAGCTGCGCGACGCGCTCGCCGAGAACTGGGCGATCACCGTCTTCCCCGAAGGCACCACCACCGACGGCAAGTCGCTGCTGCCGTTCAAGACGCCGATGCTGCGCGTGCTCGAACCGCCACCGCCGGGCGTGATGGTCCAGCCGGTGATGCTCGATTATGGCGATGCCGGCGAGGATATCGGCTGGATCGGCCAGGAGCGCGGGCTCGACAATGCCAAGCGCGTGCTCGGCCGCAAGGGCAGCTTCGCGCTCGAGGTGCATTTCCTCGAACCGTTCCACCCGCGCGACTTTCCCGGCCGCAAGATCATCGCCGCGGAAAGCCGCAAGCGGATCGAGGCGGCGCTGGTCGCTGCGCTGGGGCAGCCGCTGCGCCCGTTCCGGTTCGCGGAAGAGGCGATCGGATACCGGACGGACCGCGCCTAGCGCGCCCACAGGTTTCGACGGTGAGAAAGAGCCGGTCGTTCGATCGCCCGTGAAATCCTACATTGCAAGCCGCGCCGTCGTCGGCGGGGTGACGGATCGCGCCGGCAGGGTTATAGCGCCGCCGATCATGACCACCCCCAAGACCTTCCACGTCAAGTCGTTCGGTTGCCAGATGAACGTCTATGACGGCGAGCGGATGGGCGAGCTGATGGCCGCGCAGGGCCTGACCGCCACCGCCGACGCCAACGATGCCGACCTTGTCGTGCTCAACACCTGCCACATCCGCGAGAAGGCGACCGAGAAGGTCTATTCGGACATCGGCCGCCTGCGGAAGCACGGCCGCGCGCCGATGATCGCCGTTGCCGGCTGCGTCGCCCAGGCCGAGGGCGAGGAGATCGTCCGCCGCGCCAAGGTCGACGTCGTGGTCGGGCCGCAAGCCTATCACAACCTGCCCGAACTGGTCGCCCAGGCCGCCCGCGGCGAATCGGCGATCGACACCGACATGCCGCTGGCCAGCAAGTTCGGCGCCCTGCCGTCGCGGCGGAAGGTCTCGCCCTCGGCCTTCCTCACCGTCCAGGAAGGGTGCGACAAATTCTGCACCTATTGCGTGGTGCCCTATACCCGCGGCGCCGAGGTCAGCCGGCCGTTCGCGGCGATCGTCGACGAGGCGCACGCGCTGGTCGACGCCGGGGCCAAGGAGATCACGCTGCTCGGCCAGAACGTCAACGCCTGGGACGATGCCGAGGGCCGCGGGCTGCACCGGCTGATCGCCGCGCTAGACCGGATCGAGGGGCTGCACCGCATCCGCTACACCACCAGCCATCCCAACGACATGCGCGACGGGCTGATCCGCGCCCATGCCGAGGTGGAGAAGCTGATGCCCTTCCTCCATCTGCCGGTGCAGTCGGGCAGCGATCGCATCCTCAAGGCGATGAACCGCAGCCACAGCCGCGACTCCTATCTCCGCATCCTCGACCGCGTCCGCGCCGCCCGCCCCGACATCGCGCTGTCGGGCGACTTCATCGTCGGCTTCCCCGGCGAGACCGAGGCCGAGTTCGAGGAGACGCTGAGCCTGGTCGCCGAGGCCGGATATGCCCAGGCGTTCAGCTTCAAATACTCCCCCCGCCCCGGCACCCCGGCGGCCGAGATGGACGGCGCCGTCCCGGCCGAGATCATGGACGAGCGGCTCCAGCGGCTCCAGGCGGCGCTCAACCGCGACCAGGAGGCATTCAACGCCGGCACGGTCGGGCGGAGCTGCCAGGTGCTGCTCGAACGCCGCGGCAAGCTGCCGGGCCAGCTGATCGGCAAATCACCCTGGCTGCAATCGGTGCACCTGATGACCGACGCCGCGATCGGCGACATGGTCGCGGTCGAGATCGTCCGCGCCGACCCCAACTCGCTGGCGGGCGTCCAGCGGATCTAGGCGGTGCCGCTAAGCCGCCGGCCGCTCGACGAGCCTGGTCTCGTGATGGCATTGGTGGCAGAAAGCGAAATCGAAGATATCGCTCAGCACCCAGGCCTGGCGCGGCAGGTCCCATTCGGCCCAGGCGTCGCGGGTGACGGCGACGCTGCCGCAGCGTTCGCAGGCAAATTCGATCGGTGGCGCGGTCATTCCGGCACCATAACCCAGCCCGGCTCCGCTTCGGATGCAAATCGGTCCGAAACGGACTAGTTTCACGCGATTGCCCGCGCCCGGCGGCTGGGATAAGCCTGCCGCCTACCACATCATGGAGGCGATCATGCGGCTTGGAACTTGGGCGTTGGCGGGTGCGGCATTGCTCCTCGGGACGGCGGTCGCCTCCGCGAACGGCGGCAAGCCGGTGGCGGCGGCACCGGCAGCGTCGGACGCAAGCGGCGCGATCGCCGGGCGCCAGGCGGCCTACCGCCTGTCGGCTGCGCTCTTCTCGGCCATGAAGGGCACGATCGACCGCGGCGACGACGTCGCCTCGCAGGCCTTTGCCGCGCGCGCGATCGCGGGCTGGGCCAAGGCGATGCCCGGCATGTTCCCGGCCGGCAGCGATATCGCCCCGTCCAACGCGATGCCGGCGGTATGGACCGACCGCGCCGGCTTCGAGGCCAAGGCCGCCGCCTATGCCGCCGCCGCGACCAAGCTCGCCGAGCTGGCCAAGGCGGGCGACAAGGCCGGCTTCGCCGCGCAATATGGCGAGGTCGGCAAGACCTGCGGCGCGTGCCACAGCAGCTTCCGCAAGCAGGAAGAGCATCGCCCCGGCTGAGCCGGGCCCTCCCCGGCCGACACTGGAAAGAGCGGCC